>DAOTTL010000001.1:0-10634 GCA_034438135.1 Ktedonobacteraceae bacterium
GGAGCATTAAATAGCCCTGAGCAGGGATAACTCATATATTGACACATTGTTCCTGGCAGATTATGATAAAGGTGTATGAGGAGTTATATACCCTATATATGCTGTTCAAAACCAGCAAGAGAAAATGAGTTTTATTATGAATGCATCAAACTGTTCACAATGTCATCAACCTCTATCTCCCGGTGACGACGTCTGTTCTTACTGCGGTGCCTTCGTTTCTACCTCTCCACCTGCACCACCACCATCACCGCCCACTAACCCTGGGAGCAAGGTTTCTGCCTCCCCTGCTTCTGCTCCTACCGTCTGTCCAAATTGCCAGACACCTGTCAAGCTGGGCGAAGAATTCTGTGATCACTGTGGTGCCTTCATTTCCGCCTCGCCAACTATAGTAGCACCACCATTACCGCCCACCAATCCTGGGAGCATCGTTCGTGCCTCCGCTGCCCCTGATCTCCAGCCAACCTATCCCAATGTCTGCCCTAAATGTGGGACCGTACGCCGATCGGATAAGAGATTCTGCGGCAAGTGTGGCGAAACCTTTCCACTGGAAACGGGCGATGTACTTGGCAAAAAGTACCAACTGGGGAAAATGATTGGCAGCGGTGGCATGGGAGCAGTCTGGCTGGCCGAGGATATTGTTCTGCACCGCAAAGTCGTGATCAAAGCACTACTCAATAACAATGATCCCGAACTGGTGGCTCAAAGCGTCAAAGAACGTGAATTTCTGGCCAGGATCAATCATAGCAATATTGTCTCGATCTACGATTGTATCGCGCAAGGCAAAGCGGGCTATATCGTCATGGAGTATATCAATGGCCATACGCTCGAAGAACTCCTGGAGCAGCGACAGGCCCCCCTCCTGGTGCCAGAGGCGATTGGGTATATCATTGCCATCCTACCAGCCCTTGCTTATCTGACGAAACTGAATATGGTTTACTGTGATTTCAAAGCACCCAATGTTATGCTGGAAATGCGTGAGGACGGCGTACAGACGCCCAAGCTGATCGATCTGGGCACTGTGATCAAGTACGGCCCTAAGCCCGATGCCGTTTATGGTACCCATGGCTTCTACGCACGTGAGGCGGTCAAAGCGCCCTCTCCCCAGACCGATCTCTATTCCGTCTGCCGCACGCTGGCCTTCCTGGTCACATTGATGGACATAGACAAACCAATCTTTGGTCTGCCCCAGCAGCATGAATATCCTGAGTTTCAACAATACCCTGCACTCTATCGTCTCCTCTATAAAGGAACACATAGCGACCCGGCGCGGCGCTTTCAAAGTGCTGAAGAGTTGGAAGAGCAACTCAAGGGTGTCCTACGCCTCTGCTCTGGCGGAGTAGCGGGCGCGATTTTTGAATCGCGCAAGTTTATCTCCCCAGCCGTTACCTCGACCGGACGCATGGGACGACGCGCTGAAACCTCGCTGGATACTCAGGATCGCGCTATTCACGATCTGAATTATGGCGATCAGGCGCTGCAAAATGGCAACTACACAGGCGCGATCAACTTCTATCAGCAGGCGCTAAAGACCAATCCTCAAAGCATCGATGCTTACGCCCGCCTGATAGATACCTATATCGAACAAGAGCACGTTCAGGATGCTTCACAAATCCTGAAACACGCGCCGCAGCCGTTGACAAACCACTGGAAAGCACGCTGGTCTCAGGCTCGTCTCCACGAGGCAAACCACACATGGGGCAAAGCCGAGCAGATCTATCAAGATCTGATGATCGATTTTCCGGGAGAAATTCCGCCGTTGCAGGCACTGGCACGCGTCTATGCGCACCAGGATAAAACGCAGGAGGCAATTCATCTCTATGAATATGTTTTGCAGGCCGATCCCGGCAATGTCGATACGCTCTTCGCAATCGCGGATTGTCTGATCAAACAACAGCGCTGGGACGACGCTATCCGCCATCTCAGAAATGTCAGCGAGGCATCTTCTCGTCACATCGACGCGCAGGTATTGCTCTGCGACATCTACATCAATCGAGCACTGCCCGCCTGGCCAAACGGGACGGATATCACACATGCCACTGAAATTGTCAGTAAGCTCAAAGGCCACATCTCCGACGCCCGCTATTACCTCTTACGCGGAGAGGTGTACTATCTGGCCTGGCATCTGGTACGCCAGGGCATACTCCCGGCAAATGTCACGCTTACAGACGTCAAACGCCCCGGCGCACACGATCTGGGAGCAATCGCCGAGAGCAGCTATACACAATACCTGCGCACCGAGGTACCTCTCGCACCCCGTGAAGAAATCATCCGACGCAAATTCGAAGTAGCTTCCTGGCGCTTTTAATTGTTTGTGAGTGAGGCATCATTTGATACTTCGCTCACAACAAACGTCTAATAAATAGATACTACATTAATTGCCTTCCTACCACTTTTCTCAATAACTAGAGAATTACATAAGATAAAGACAGGAAAGGTATCCAGTATGTTTGAAGTAACATCTCATTATAATCCCTCTATTGGCCCAAATCGCGAGTCTATGCGTCTGGTTGTTTCACTACATTTGCCCGAACAAGCTCAGATTACACATACCCGCGTGGCTCTGGCTATCGTTCTTGACTGTTCCAGCTCTATGGGCGGAGAGAAGATCCAGGCGGCACGCGATGGGGCGATCAAAGTCATCCAGGAGCTAGATGAACAATTTAGCTTTGTGGTCATCGCGTTTGAGAGCCGGGCACACGTAATCTATGGTCCTGCCGAGGGCATCCACGGGCATAAACAAAAGGCCATCCAGGCCATCCAGGGACTAAGTGCCAATGGCGGCACCAGCATGAGCAACGCTCTAAAAGCGGTCATTCACTCGTTTAATCTCTACCGAGAGTGGGCCAGAACGGTGCTGTTTTTGACAGATGGGCAGAACGGCGACCGCTCCAATACCTTTCAGAACTCGGTCGAGCAGTGTGTACGCGAACACATCAGCATTTATGCCTGGGGAGTGGGAACCGACTGGAATGCAAATGAGTTGCGCTCGCTGGCCGAGAAAACTCATGGTCGCGCCGATATTATTCCCCGACCTCAGCAGATCGAGACGGCGTTCCGTCAGACCTTTAACCAGATCCGCCAGACGGCGCTCACCAATGTTCGTCTGGCCCTCTGGACACCCGCAGAGGCCGGTGTGCTCCAGGTAGAGCAGGCATCTCCCACTCTGGTCACACTCGATATCCAGCCTGATGCTGCCAACCCACGCCAGAGCATTGTCCCACTCGGCTCATTCGCTATCGGCGAGCAACGCGATTTTCTGATTAATCTGAAGATTCTCCCCCACGAGCCAGGCCTGAAATATATGATTATGCGCCCCTCGGTCAAATTTGTGGATGCACAACACGCAGATCTGGAGGAGAAGGGAGCACGTGAAAGCTGGGTCGCGGTAGAATGGACGCTAAATATGGCTCTGGCCGCCAAAATTAACGAGCGAGTCGCCCATTATACCAGAGAAGGCGAACTGGCAGATCTGATCAGCCAGGGCAATATAGCGCTGGATCGCAACGACCAACGTCAGGCCGCAACGTTGCTCCTACAGGCGCTTGATATGAGTGAAAAACTCAAAAATGAGGAGATTGCCCGCCTACTCCGCGCGATGGTCACGCGAGATGCGAACGGCCAGCCTGCACTGAAAAACGTGGACGCCGTGGCACGCCAGACGCTAAAAATCAAGCAGGGAACTACCTCACAGTTAAATCAAGAGTAATATTTTCTCAGTATGGAGGCCAAAGGCCATGACGCAGACGCCACGTCCGCCCACGCTCATTCCGTCGGTCATCGTACCCACGACTCAGACGGGCATATCATCCTCGCAGAGCTTCTCAGAGCGGCTCTGGCGACGCTTCGCCACACTGCGCGGACGCTTCAGGACACTGATAATTGCGATTGTGGTGGTTACCTGTCTGACCGCTCTGACGGTGTCCCTTTCGTCCAACCGAGCGGCAGGCGATCTCAATACCATCGGCACGGAAAGTATTCCGAGCATCTCTGCCGCCCAGAAGATTGTGCCTTATCTGGAGGATATTGACGCGCAAGCAGCCAACTACCTGGCGAACACCAGCGCGACACTACAGCCATGCGTTAATGCTCTGACCGGCCAACAAACAGGTCAGCTCAATGAGCACAACTGCTCCGATAAAATCATCTCCGAGGATCAGTTGAACCTCAATCAGCAGCTCTTTCTGGCTGGACAAAATGTTCCCTTTCCTGGCTCACGTACCGCCCTGGAACAAACTCAGAGTGGACTGGAAACCTACATCGGCGATATTAATCTGATGCGTCACGAGTATAGTCTGGCCACGCCGGGCAATCCTGACGACTCCCATCTGAGCGCGGCATATCAGGCTGATAGATCGGCACAAACTATTTTGCTCCAACAACTTGACGGACGAGTCGTCACAGAGTCAAATCTCCCCTCCTGCACACTCAACAGTCAAACGCTCAGTTCGCAGACATGGCCAAACGCTGGCGTCGAAACAAATATGCTCTGTCTGAGCGCCCTGGGCAAGCCACACCTGGATAGCGCCTATAATGATAACGTCAGCTTCTTTGGCATTAGCCTGGGCCTTGTCTTTGGACTGAGTATCTATTGCTGCATCTTCCTCCTCTGGTCCACCTGGACCATAGTCAGCATCACACACAAGCTGTTCAATCCAGTTCTCATCCTGGCTCTGCTGGTCGTACTCGCCTCCACCAGTGTCGTTCTGGCAGATTTTGATGCGATCTACGGACACAACGGCTACTTCTCTGTGATCGCAAGTGACTATAACAATGTGTATACCGCAGGCACACTGGAACAGGAAGGCTCGCAGGTCCAGGCCTATCAGGCCCGCTGGTTAGCAGCGCTCAAATTTCACGATCTTACCACCGCCAGCCAAGGGCAACAGGATGGTCAGGCCAGCAGCCAGCAGGTTACGGATGCGCTCCAGACATTCGTCGCTAACGCCCAATCATCTCAGAATGCATCTCTGGCAGCAAATATTCAGCAAAACTGGAAACTCTATAGCACGCAGGTGCAAGCCGTAAACCAGCTGACCAGCGCGACAGGGAACAGTGAGAGCATTAAGCAGGCGGAGAGCCTGCACATTGGTCAGACCAGTACGGCCTTTCAAAACTTCGTCAGTGCTATCCAGCAATTCAGCGCGGCCAACACCAACGACTACAAAAGCATCTTGAACGAAGCCAGCAATCGCCTGGCCTTGTTAACAACCTGGTGGGCCATCATCTTCCCGGTATGCGGCATAATCGGAGCCTGGGGCATTTCGCGCCGTCTGAAAGATTTTTAGTTTCACTGTGACGACGACACGGCATCTCCATGAGGCCAGTTCGCGCAAATGGAAACGCCTATCTAACCATCTTTTCTTAAAAGAAAGAAAGAAGGGAATATCCTGACCTATGAGCAAGCAACAGCAAACGCTAGTGGATACCCTCAATGACGCCCCACTGAGTCCGTTTCATATGCGGATTGTCACAGTAGTTGGTCTGGGCTTTTTTACCGATGCCTATGCGCTCTTTATTGTTGGACCGGCCCTGTCACTGCTCAAGACAGAATGGCACCCGAGTTCTATCGAAACGCAGTTACTCAGTTCGGTCGCGCTACTGGCCTCGTTTATTGGGGCAATTGTCTTTGGACGCCTCGCCGACCGCGTGGGGCGCAAGGCCATCTATGGCTGGCAGATGCTAGCCATCGCACTGCTGACATTGGCAACCATGGTTGCGCCAGAGATGATCACTCTGATCATCTTCCGTGGTCTGCTGGGATTCGTGATTGGCGGCAATTATCCGGTGACCGCCGTACTGGTGAGCGAGTATGCTAATAGCAAAAATCGCGGACGTCTGGTGGGCATGGCATTCTCGATGCAGGCGCTGGCTCTAATAGCCGGACCACTCATTACACTGGTGTTGCTGGGACTCAATCTGCCCGCCGATCTGGCCTGGCGTTTAATGCTCGGCCTGGGCATTGTGCCAGCACTGATCGCCTTTGTTCTGCGCCGAAAACTGCCTGAGTCGCCGCGCTTTGTCTCGCGGGTACTCGGCGATACCACGACCGCGGCGGATCAGTTAGAGACCTATAGCAATGGACGACTCGTAGCGCCAAAGACTAGCGAGGGACTACGCGTACAGGCACGTCTCTCTCGCTATATTCTGCCTCTGATTGGCACTGCTGGCACCTGGTTCCTCTTTGACTATGCCTATTACGGCAATACACTATCTACGCCACTGATCATCAAAGCCGTGGCCCCGGATGCCTCGCTGATTACCTCGACCTACTGGACACTGATGATCTTCCTGGTTGCGGCTGTGCCAGGGTATGTCATGGCCTTTAATACCGTCGATCGTATTGGACATAAGCGCTTGCAGGTTATCGGATTTTTCTTTATGGGACTTGCCTTCCTGGGCATTGGTGTTGTACCTGGCATTACTCAAACCGTGGTGCCCTTCCTGCTCATCTTTGGGGCCAGCTACTTTTTTGCCGAGTTTGGACCAAATACGACCACCTTTATGCTTTCCGCTGAATTGTTTCCAGTCAATCAACGCGCCACCTGTCATGGGATCGCCGCAGGTATCGCTAAACTGGGCGCTTTTATCAGCGTCTTTCTTTTCCAATTTATCCAGTCGCAAATTGGCCTGAGTGGAGCACTCGATATCACCTGCGTCTTCGCCTTCCTGGGCTGTCTGCTCACCCTGATCTTGCGTGAGCCCGCCGGGAAATCGCTGGAAGAAGCCTCCGGCGAAGAGGTACAGTGGTCAGTCTCACCCACCGCCTCAGGTACGAGACAACCTATCGCGGTCCCCTAGCATAAAATAAAGAAAAGAGGGATTTTGTGAGTCATTCATGATGACTGAGTAACCGGGCCTTCACCTCGCTCTTGAGTACTTTCCCAATCCTGGATCTCGGCAGATCCGGCCAGACATCAACTTGCTTCGGAGCCTTAACGCTACCAATCCGTGCTTTGACGAAGGCCTGCACCTCGCCCTCACTTACGCTGTAATCTGGACGAAGCTGTATCACCGCAGTCACGCGCTCGCCCCATTTATCATCTGGCAAGCCAATAACTGCACAATCCTGGATTGCGGGATGTTCCATCAACGCCTGCTCAACTTCAGCGGAGTAGACGTTGAAGCCACCCGTGATAATCATATCCTTTGCACGGTCAACGATGAACAGATAGTTGTCAGCATCCAGGTATCCGATGTCGCCAGTGTGATGCCAGCCGAAACGGTTGGCCTCTCTGGTCGCCTCAGGGTCCTTATAGTAACCCGCCATGACGAGAGAACCACGGACCACGATCTCGCCACGTTCGCCTGTCGGCAACACGTTTCCCTCGCTGTCCATAATCGCCACACTGGTGAGTGGAGATGGACGACCAGCCGACGAGAAGCGCTCGCGAGCGAGTGAGCCATCCGCATGTACATGTTGCCGGGGTGCCATCGTCGAGATCATCATCGGGGCTTCGGTCTGACCAAAGAGCTGACCCAGCACTGGACCAATTCTACTGATAGCTTCCTCAAGTCGGGCCGCCGACATAGGAGCTGCGCCGTACCAGAGGCACTGTAACGAGGTCAGGTCTTTCAAGGCCAGGTCAGGTTGTCTGAGTAGCATATAAATAAGAGTTGGAGGAAGAAATGCATGTGTCACCCGATGCTTTTCGATCAGTGTGAGAAACTCGGCCAGGTCGGGTCTGGGCATAATCACAATCTCACCCCCCAGCGCCATGATCGGGAAGCAGAGCACGCCTGCCGCGTGGGTAAGAGGAGCAAGCGCCAGGTAGACGATGTGTCCCTCAAATGGATAGCCCATCAAAGTGAGCGCCGACATCGTTTCGAGGTTCTGACCAGTCAGCATCACTCCTTTAGGCTTGCCCGTGGTCCCACCGGTACCCGCGATCATAGCAACATCATCCAGCGGAGCAGCCTGCCACGGCTCGGCGCTCAGATCGTCAAGCCACCGAGCAAACGGCATAGCAAATGGAACAGGAGAATCCAGACAAATCAGCGTTGTAAGTTTGGGTAAGTCAGCACGGATATGCTCGACCAGAGGAGCGAAGGCCTGCTGGAAAATAAGACATGTACAGTCCATCAGGGCAAGAAGTTCACGATTCTCTGCGGCCTCATTGCGCGGATTAACTGGACACCATACGGCACCTGCCCTGGATATGCCAAAGACGCAGGCGAACGCCAGCGGGTCGTTTGCAGACAGGATGGCCACTTTCTCACCTGGCCGCACTCCCGACCGCTGCAACGCCTGGGCGACCCGCCAGGAAACTTCTTGTACATCTCGATAGCTGAGTGTGTGCCCTGCCATCGTCAGGCATGGGGACTCAGAGCCGAGCAAAGCACCTTTATCGAGGTAATCGATCAGACGCATGGCCTTATCCTCCCTGTAATTACTATCTCTGTACGAACAGGAAAGGGTGCCGTCCTTAAACGACACCCAACAGCGGTCCGTTATTGATTTACAGTGAGAATAGGCTCCATAACGAGTCCAAAACTTCGCAACACTCCAAGCAACTCACGGTGGCCGAAGGCCTGGCAAGCTGAAGCCACCCCAACCTGTCTGGGAGGTCGCTGGAGCAGCGAGTAGGCGGCAAAGGCTTGCAGGAGCGCAGTCTGCTTATAGTTGCAATTGCCGTGAAGCACGCAATGCGCCCGGCCCAGAGGTCCAGAGGCATAGACCGATTCCAGGGAAATATTGATGCGTGGATTCTCGCGTGGCGGCATCTGACTCTGGACGCTGGCAGCGATAGTGGACAATGCCGAGTACTTCTCCTCCACCGGCAAGTCCTGAATCCTCTCCAGGGCAGCCTGCACGATCAGCGGCACACCTTGCATAAGCTGGCGGTCGAACACTACACCGAGTACCTTGACATTGGCAACACGTGGATCTCGCTTGAACCAGACCGGGTGAGAGGTACCTCCCCATGGTAAAGCAAGCGAGGTCTGATGCTGACCGGGAACCGTGACATCATACAGACGGCCATCAGCAGGCCACTCAACATACTCATTCTGCTCAAGGTAGTATGCCTTTGACATGGCTGCGTTGACAAGGATCGTCTGCGTCGAGGCAATGGTTGGAGAACCCTTCCAAAACACAAGAATGTCGAGCGTATCAAGACCTGGCATTTCAAGACAGATGTTCGCCGCAATCTCACCTGTGGTATACATCTGCGCGATCCCAGGTGAGATGAGAAGACCCTTCGCGGCCATCTCCTCTCCATAGGTTTCTTCACAATCGATCAGCCAGTCCTGCTCGCCCATCGTATCCATATAATGGACTCCGGCACTGAGGCACGCCTCAACGACCGGGTGACCGAATCTTGCGAACGGCCCGACAGTGTTACAGACAACTTTCGCTCCGGCGAAGAGGTCGCTCAGCGGACCCACCTCGTGAGCAACCTCAACAACCTCGTACTCAACGGTATTGATGCCCGGAATCGCGTCCAACGCCTCCTGGATACGTGCTTTATCACGGCCAGCGGCGATGAACGGGATGCAAAATTCGCGCAAATATTCGCATATAAGCCGACCGGTATAACCGGAAGCTCCGTATACGATAACAGGTTTAGTGGAAGACATGAACTTCTCCTCTCACTCGACGCATGCATGCATCGAGGTTACATACCCATGCCGCCATCCACCGGCAAGCCAATACCAGTGATAAAACGGGCTGCGTCGGAGGCCAGAAAGACCACAGCATCGGCCATATCCGCGACCTCGCCCAGTCGGCCAAGAGGTGTCAGATCAATAATGGCTCCAGCTGCTGCTTCTGGACTTGGAAAGAGTCCGAGGGTTGCCATGTCTACAGCAAGTTGCGTGCCCATCTCAGTAGGCACAAGTCCGGGGTAAATACAGTTCACGCGCACGCCGTACCCAAGCTTGCCTGACTCCTGGGCCGCAATGCGGGTGAGTCGGTCTACGGCAGATTTCGTTGCAGAGTAACCAGCTATGCCGGGGAAAGCAATCGTTGCAGCTACAGATGATACGTTGATCACAACCCCTCCCTTGCCCGCCGCACCGCCGGGACGCATAGCCCGGAACGCATGCTTAATGCCAAGTGCAGTGCCAAGGATGTTCACTTCTAGCATCTTGCGAATACTCTGAGGGGTGAGGTCTATAAACAGTTCAGATATCTCGACTCCTGCATCGTTCACTACGATGTCCAGGCCGCCGAGTTCCTCAATCGTCTGGGCGATCGCCGCCTCCCAGGCACCCTCATCGGTGACATCCAAATGGACAAACCTGGCCGTTGCCCCTGATTTCGCGAGTTCTTTAGCGGTAGCCGAACCAAGATCTTCGCGGATATCCGCAATGGCTACGGCTGCACCAGCTCGCGCCAAAGCCTCTGCCATGCCAGCCCCCAGACCACGTGCCCCACCAGTGACGAGCGCCTTGCGTCCGTGTAAATCGAATATGCCCATAAGTATTCTCCTTTAAATACCATGACAATCATCACTCACTTCATAGATGAGCGACAAGTAGTGTGATCCGTTCTAGTATACGTGAAATTTGGACGATTGTCAAGATTTCTTGGACCATCTGTCAAGTTTTTTGAGGTCAGTAACGCCCCCTTACACGACGCTGTTGCCGAAGTCTTTTACTGATCGAAACCATCCCAAAGAAAGAAGAGAGGTATT
>DAOTTL010000002.1:0-4588 GCA_034438135.1 Ktedonobacteraceae bacterium
CTCGCCTCGCTCTTTTCCTCCTTCTTTCCTTGCGCCATATTTTTTTAATAAGCTCTTATTTTCCTTTACCAGGTTGAAAATACCGATCCAATTTCGATGAGGCGCTGGTGGATGGCTTGGACCCATGTGCGGGTGTATCCGTTGGGTGAGAGTGGATGCGTCTCGGCTGTGTCCTCCTCCTGGGAAGGGACGAGCGTTTCGATCAGGGCGCTGCGCAGGGAGCGCTGGTCGCGCTGCACAAAACCTCCCTGATGAGCAGGGCAAGCACGGTGCCACGATGGACGATGTGCTGCTGACGCTGCGAAAGGGCCTCAGCCACTTCGCGCCAGCGGAGTCCCTCAGGCGCGTCCAGAAGGATCTGCTGGATAGCTCGTCGATAGGATTCGCCGGAAACCCCCACGCAGTTCTTTGAGCGACTCAATATCGATCAGGCGCGTCTCTTCCTGCTGAACCTGCTCATCGTGCCCGACAACGGTAAGGATGAGCACGTCTGGTGCCCATTGCACACGCAGAATATCGCCGGGGCTGCTCCACTCAATCTTGCTCAGCAGGCCGGGACCGTAGAGCCTGTTCTGCTGCCTATCGAGCCAGAGCCAGAAGTGCTCGCCATCTTCGTACCAGACCGCGTCAAGCAGCGTCTGGTCGGTCGTGCCCGGTGCAACTGGCGGATAGACCTCACGCACGGAGGACGGAATGCTCAGAAAGCCTTCGAGCAGGTTGACGGTGCGCAACGGTGCGGTCAGGAAGGTTGCAACCGGTCTGGTGACCTCGCCACTGAAGAGGACGGCGTTCTCCCCTCGGGATACCTGAGACCCACTCGAACTCCGTCTGCCCGATGAGTCAGCAGATACGAGCTGATGGTATCCTTCAGCGGGAGACATCTGGTCCTGCGGAACGTCGAGAGATCTGAGTAGACTGACCTGCAAACGAGTCCGGGTAACGGGTGCGGGCAATTGATCCACTAGCAGCCAGTAGTCCAGCCCGACACGGGTAATCTTGACGGTCGCGAGCAGCCAGGCACGGACGAAGCGCACGGCATCAGGTCTCTCCGCGCCTGACCAACCCTGCTTCTTAAACATGGCGATGACGTGCGCGACCGTCCAGGGCTGACCACCTATCTCGGCCCAGACAGCAAGCAGCGCGTCCAGGAAGGTATTCAGTTCGCGCTTCTGCGCTGATGTGAGCGTGAGGTTCTTTGCTACGGCGGCTTCCCAACGGCCCTGGCGATTTTGAGACAGGCGCGAATCGTGCGGATAGAAGACGTGATGACCGCCCTCGGTGGCATCCAGTTCGCTCAGACGACCATCCAGATCGCGACCGTCCCACCTATCCTCAAGCAGATCGTTGAAGAGACGCTGGTTGGCCAGAACGTGCTCACGCAGACGATAGTGCGGGTCGTACTGACCATGGCGCTGCTGGGCTTTGATAAACCGCTCATCGTACTCCAGGCTCAGCCCGCTTCCAGTCGCCCAGGCAGCTTCCAGCGCGTCACGTTCGGTGAAGGTCCGCCGCGTGTCGATGAAACGTTCCACGGCGAGATCAAAGAAGTATTGCTCCTCTGGGTAACAGGTCGCTCACGGCGTCCCTCCCTCGTCTGTTTCAGGCAGTTCCACGCCGCCAGCCAGGGCATCGCGACCGCTGGGAGTAAGCGTCACCACCTGATACGATGACAGCTGGCTACTCTCGCCACCCTCACTACCCTCACCACCTTTACCGCTGTGGTGCGCTCCGCAAGAGACCTACTACCTGAAGCGGTGGCAACCTCTGCCCGATCTGTTTGCCCAGTTGAGGATCAGGGCCTCGCCCGTCATCCCGCCTGGCTGCTCCGCCAGTAATGACTCCGCCACGCTCAACATGTGTTCTTTGCTTGCTGCCATAGACTGCCTGTCCCCCTTGTCAATACACACACGTTCGTTTATTCAAAGAGATGCGAAGATGTCATTGGTTATGGAAGAAGTGGAGATTGCGGGTCCCGACTGGCACACATGTCCTTCAAGAAGGCGGAAAACCGGGTCATTTCCGCCTGATATTCCTGAAGTTTGAGCGCCCGTGCCTCCTCAGTGCGTCCCATCTGTAGCCCGGCACCCTGACTTTCCAGACGAGCACTATTATCATGATATTGGAGTGCTAAACGCTGATCTGCGCTGACTGTGCGTTGCGTATAAAAAGCGTCGAGATACTGCAACAGGGTCGTTCTGATCTCAAGCTGGTAGGACTGAGCCTGGTTTCGGAGTGGCCAGACCAGTGCTCTGGCCGCAGCGAACTCCTCGTCACTGCCTCCTTGCTTACGGATCTGATCGCTGTCTATCCACGCCGCTCGCTCTGCCTGTTCTGCTTCCTGTCCATCCCGAGCCTTTATATCAATGTAGGGCGCGTAGGTTCCATGATCTTCGTGCCCTGCGCAGGAAGCAGTTGTCACGATGCCGAGAAGATTGAGCGCGACGACCATCTCGAAGATCTGCGGATCAAGGGGTTTCCCCAGAGCATCTTTCACCTTCTTGCAAAGGGTCGCCATCTCATCCCAGGTACGGCATTGCTTGCGATCGTCAAAAAAATTGGCCATACGTTGTCCAGCCTCCCGTCTGCTGCTGAGAGATATCGCTACCAAATGACTGTATTATAGACCTCTTTCGACAAAAGGCAAGCATTCTATAAAAGAAGGATAGACTTCCTCTTGTGTAGATTGTTTGACGGACTCTGCTTTACGCTTTTTTATGGTTCTTCCGCATATGTATGTAGTGCTCTGTACTATTCTATACTGGAGAAGCGAGTAATGCGTATTGGGAGGCCCAATCATGTTGCAGAAAAATCGTCTGGACCCGTATTGGCGCATACAAGAGAGAGTCTTTCTTCCAGGTATGATGGGCGTTGTAGCCTTCATTCCACTCCTATGGTTATCTTCTTCAGTGCTGGCCTTCCCCCTTGTCGTTGTGTTTCTTCTTTCATTGGGATGGATGCTCGTGCGCGTCTGGAGATATCAACCATCCTCTGAGGAGAACGTTGTGCTGATCAGGAACTTTCAGGTGAAGTGTACACTTGGGATGAGTACTGGCGTATTTTTTGGCACCCCTGCTGCCTCTTTCCTCTTTTTCTCTACGGCTTCCCCTCTTGTTGATTTTTCTTGCTTAAGCCTCGCATTCCTCACTCTTTTCGGGAGCGTTCTCCTGGACTGGCAGGCCCGGCGTCTCACCAGGTCTGAAGCATCTCGGCTTTCAGGGAGCAAAGAAAAGGCTCTCTAAAGAGGAAGAGAGGGCCATTCTCTGGAGCACAGGATATTCCTGCCAACTCTTTTGAGCGTCCCAATAGAAGGAATGGCGCTGGAGCCTTGTATCAGCAGGCATTTCTGTGCATCTATGTGCTGTCGCAATCAGACTCGTGGGGTAACTACTCAGGTGCCCCACGAGTCTGATTATTCGTGGCGCAATGCGGCATAACGGGCATCTATCAGTATAAGAGCGGCAAAACGTCTGGCAACTCCTGCCCTCTACTTCACAGAAAACGAGCGTGGGTTCAGGCACGCCAGACCTGAACGAGCCTGTCGTTAAAGGAAGAAGGACCAATACCCCTCCCACTCACGGCGAACCATTGGCCATCATAAGAACAAGCTAACGCCTTTATATCAGACAGATCGCGTGTGCGATAAACTTTCATCGTTTGATTCGTGTCAGCATTCCAGATCTCCACGATATGTAAGGAATGGGCAGAGATCAGAAAGACGCTGTCGGGCGACCAGATCAAAGGACCTTCAGTACGGTCCGAGGCAAGCAACGTTTGACCACTATGAGCATCCCAAACACGGCAGACTGTACGTAAACCAGCCGAGGCAATGCGCGTCCCATCGGGCGACCAGGATAGTGCATGCACACTGCTCGCTCCTCGGAGCCACCTTTCACTATCACTATCATACTCCCGCAAAATACGACCAGAGAGAGGACGTTGGTTAAGATCATCGCGTTGATGATCGAGATAGCTCAGATGCAACGCCCCAGTTTGTGCATTCCAAAGGTGGATACGACATTCAGGATATCCTCCACCCGAAACAATCTGTGTTCCATCCGGGGACCAGGCCAGACTGGCTATGATGCCTGCATGTCCTCGATAGGTCAGCAACTGCTCTCCTGAGAGAGCATGCCAGATCTGTACTGTGCGGTCCAATGAAGTTGAGGCTATCCGCGTCCCGTCAGGGGACCAGGCCAATCCTCCCCACAGCCAGCTTTGATGGCCGTGGTAGGAGACACGCACCTCACCACTCCAGGCTCGCCACACATAGACCACCCCGTCGCTACCACCCGAAGCTATCCAATCACCCTGCGGCGACCAGGCTACCAGATTCACGCTCCCCTGGTGACCTCGAAAGACGGTCACCGTCTCGCCTGTCGTGCGGTTCCAGCCCTGCTCGGTTCCATCTTCACTCCCCGAGACCATGGATGTACCATCGGGCGACCAGGCGAGGCTCTGGATACGAGCAGTATGCTTCCGATACCAGCACACTGGCGAAGTGCTTTCTGGCTCTTGTATTTCATCCGCCTCATCTTCCTCTTCCTCATCTGCTTGCTCTTCACCCAGGTCCGCGAAAAAATCAACCTCA
>DAOTTL010000003.1:0-17004 GCA_034438135.1 Ktedonobacteraceae bacterium
GGGGCCATGCGCCTACGAATTGCCTTCGGCAACAGAGGCCTGTGAGGGGGCGGCCTGGACAGCAGGCCGAAAGCTTCTTGTCCTGCTTTTGCAAAAGCAGGGATGACTCATCCCTTTCTCGGGTCTTTTGGGGCGGCTTTATAAGCCGCAGAAAGGTTAGAAATAACTCATATCAAGTGCATAGAATGCTACAGCAGTAAAGATACTATAAAAAGAACTACCTGGCAAAACAGAAGTACTTTTTAACCTGAAATACTATCACTCCAGGTGAAAAGTATGCGATAATGGAGGACACGTGCGTACTTTAAGCCACCGGATGGGTGTGCGCTTGGATTGGAACCCAAATTGGGATTGCATTGATGGAGGCCCGCATGCCCTCTTATTCATCTGACCCTGAGTTTGTACAGAACGGTCGGAATGATCGCTCCATGCAAGTGGAGCAATTCTCGGTGAACGATCTGGCGGCTCACTGTGCAGAAGAGACGAACAAGTTTCTGCGTCAGAATGCCTCAAACGATCGTTATTGCCTGGAATTGTTTCGTAGGGCAATAGTCAGGCGCGACGAGGACGCCTGGGCATGTATTTATCAGCAATATGCCCCCCTTGTCCTTACCTGGGTCAATCAGCATCAAAGTGCTGCTCCGCTGCTTGGTCAGGATGGAAATGCGCCGCTCGTGAACGCAGCCTTTGCCAAGTTTGCTCAGGCGTTGACCCCAGTGAAAATGGATAATTTCGACAGCCTGGCAGCCGTATTAAAATATTTAAAGATGTGTGTGCACAGCGTAATTGCGGATGAGGTTCGTTCGCGTCAGCTTCGTCAGTACGAAGAGACGCTAGATGGGATTGAACAAGAGCCATCGACTGAAGATCCAGCTGAGGATGTGATTGCCAGCCTCTCTGCTCAGAGTCTCTGGCAGATCATTCAAGAGGAACTCAACGGAGAAGATGAGCGTCTTCTGCTCTATCTGGCCTATGTGCAGGGAATGAAGCCGGGGGAGATCTGTGTCCAGTATCGTCAGCTTTTTGCTTCAGTTGAGGATGTCTATCGTATCAAAAGGAATGTCTTAGAGCGTTTGCGCCGCAATCGTCGTCTCCAGACCCTGTTTAATCAACACCATTTTTAGCTTGCAGGGAGCATTGATTTGATACTAGAATAACAGAAGTTTGTTCGTTTATTCTGGTTAAAGGACAAAAACATGTTCGTGGCGTGTTGGACCGTCTACTAACGATTGGGGAGAGTCGTGTAGCGATCCAGCCTTCGCGGCGCAGTTAGGGGAAACCGGTCTCTGGCACGCTTCAGTGGCTGGCCTCTCTGGCTGACATCTTTTTTATAAGGAAACGCTCATGGAGTGTAGTGAACCGGGGCTTATTCGTGACGAAGAATTGCTTGCTTACCTGACCGGGGAGAGAGTGCGACCTGTCGTGGAGCAGCATCTAGCACGATGTCCACACTGTTCGTCCCAAATGGCGGAATACCGTCGTCTGGAACTCTCGCTTGTCAGCAAGCTTTATCGGTGGGATTGTCCACCGAGCCAGGTGCTTGGTGAATATCAACTGGGATTGCTTGAGCCTGAGACCGTTCTGGCAGTGAAATTTCACTTGCGCAGTTGTGTTGCCTGTGTTGCCGACCTGGTTACTCTGGGTGAGTTTCTCGTTGGTGACCCTCTGCTCGTTGAGCAGATCTCGCCTGCGCCGTTGCTTACTCCACAGGTTGCACAGAATAATCATCATGTACTTCCACAGGAGATCGGGAACAGTTTTGGCCGTTTACTCGATCATGCCAGTGCGAGTGCACGACGAGTCATCGCAACTCTGGTGCCACCCCAGCCGCGCCTGGCGTACCAGCGCAATGCAGCACCAACTGCGAGTCTCTGGCCACGCCGCTATACAGCGGAAGATTTCAGCATCTCATTGCAGGTTGGGCGTGCGGCAGACCGCACCGATGCGGTCCAGCTGGTCGGTTTTGTGACGCGTAAGGATGCAGATCTGGCCGCCCTGACGGGTCTACCTGTTTTGCTTTCTGCTTCGCCCGAAATCGTCTACTCTCAAAATGTAGATGAACTTGGAAATTTTGTATTCTCGTCCCTTATTCCAGCCATGTATTCTCTGGAGTTACAAGTGCTAGATGGCGTTGTCGTCATTGAGCAGATCCCTGTAGCTTTCCAACAGGAGTAAGGATAGAACGTGTCACTTTTTTGCAAGGTGAAAGGCAGCCCGCTGCTTTTCATCTCACAAAAAAGTGGTGCGCTTCGACATAGTCATGACGCCACAAGAACTCGCGACCCTGCTGCTCCTCAAAAGTGAAGAAGAGGGGCAACAAATGCTCTCCATCTGGCTGCCAACTTTTGATGATGCCGGAGTTAATCGTCTGGTGGAACTGATCAAACGTGAGGCAGATCACCAGTGGACGAGGGATTCACAGATCTCTTTTATGATGGCTGGTCATCTCCTCTTTTTGGGTGCATTGGTGAGCAGCAAGTATGTACATGCTCTGGGCCTGATGGCTCGTGGTGACGCTCTAAGGCGTATGGATCGCGATGAGGATGCTCTGCCTTTTCTGGATACGGCGGCTGATGAATTTCTCTCTATCGGCGATGAGGTCGGGTGGGCACGTACACGCATTGGACGAGTCAGTGCTTGCCTGCGTCTGAACCGTACAAGTGAAGCGTTGCGCGATGCTACTGAGGCCCGAGATGTGTTTGTTCGCCACGGCAAGTTGCTGCGTGCCGGTCAAATCGATGTGAATGCCGCGATTATTAACTATGAACTTGGCCAGTATGATCAGGCTTTGCATCTTTTTGACCGGGCGATTGAGACGTATGCCCTACAGGGTGATGGAGTGGATCTCTATGTAGCGCGTGCGCGTGGCAATAAGGCGATTACGCTGGCTGCCCAGGGACGGTTTCGTGAGGCGGTTGCACTTCACGAACTGGCTCGTGCCACTTTCTCTACTCATCGCAGTCAAGAGGTCGCGGTGGCGCGTGAAGAGCTGAATATTGCTCAGATCTCTGCTGCTCAAGGCCACTATAGTCAGGCCTTACTGCTTTTCAATCGTAGCCGCGCCATTTTCCAGAATCACAACATGCTTTTTCAGGCAGCTGAAGTGGCTCAACAGACCTGTCTCTGTCTGCTGCGTCTGAATAGAGTTCAGGAGACCTATGAGCTGGCCGGTGAGACTGTCACCTATTTTCGCAGCTCTCCAAGCAATCGGCACAATCTGGCCCATTCGCTGATGTATCAGGCCGAAGCTGCGATGCTTAAAGGCGATAATCGCGATGCCGATGAGAAATTGCGTGAGGCCAGCACTATTCTGGAAGAGATTGGCTTTATGGGACTGGCTGCCCGTGTTCGTCTGCTCCAGGCTGAACTTTATTTTGTCGATGGTCAGATCGCTGGCAGTCTGCGCGAGGCGCGGTATGTGGCCGATATTTTCGCGGAACAGGAGGCTCTCCCTCAACTGGCCCGCGTCTCCCTTCTGCAGGCCCGCATCGCTTTTCTCCAGGGTGATGTTGCCACTGCCCAGGAACTTTGCACCCAGGCGCTGGATATTGCTCAAGGTCAGGATCTTCTTGACCTGCGCTATCGCTGCGAAGCCTTGCTGGGTCAGATCGCTGAACAGCTAGGTGATCCAGGTGGGGCCGCTCGCTGCTATGATCGAGCAATTCTGGGCATTGATGAGATGCAGGGACATCTGGTTCTCGACGAACGCAGTAGCTTTCTTGAAGATAAGGGCGAGATCTATCAGCGGGCAATCATTCTGGCTCTACAGCGTGGTAGCAAGGATCAGGCGCTTGTCTACGTTGAGAAGGCCAAATCTCGCGTTCTAGGCGATTATCTGCGCAACAACATCGATATTCGTCTGCGGGCAGGCGATAAGGCTGGTGAGGCCATTCTTGAGGATCTGTCGCGTTTGCGCGAGGAGCAGGCCTGGTATAGCTCAATTGTGTATGAGACTGAGAATGAGTCTAACCTGAGCGATACCGCTATTATGCGTATTCGTGCCATGAAGCCGGGTCAGGCGCGGCAGGAGATGCAGAAGCGCGAGCGAAAAATGGAGCATCTGCTAGAGCAGATGCAGTTGCGCCTGGCTGGCGACCTGGTCGCGCGTCCCCGTTCACAGTGGAACGATAGCATCGTAACCTCTCTGGATAGCAAGATCCCGCCGCAGACCTTACTCCTGGAATATTATCTGGCGGGTCAGGATCTCTATCTCTTTCAGTTAACACGTCAGTCCATCGAGGTTCACCGCGTTGAGGGGGCTGTGCCTCGTCTGGAGCGTCTGCTCACGCTCTGGCAGGCCAATCTTGACCTGACCGGTCAGGTCAGTACCGCGCAGGATTATAGTTCGGATTTTGAGAACTTGCTGGCGAACAGTCTGGGTCTTTTGCAACGTCTCTATCAATTGCTGCTCGCGCCCGTCGCTCAGATTCTGCCTTCCTACTCTCACCTCACAATTATTCCTTACGGCATCCTGCACTATCTACCCTTTCACGCTCTCTTTGATGGCACGCAATTTCTTGTTGAGCGCTGGCACATTTCCTATTTACCTGCGGCTGCCCTCCTGGATGTTTGCCAGCAGCGAGCTCAGCGCGTACGGGCCAGAGGAATGGAACTGAAGAACTCTCTGATCATGGGTCTCTCCGATCACGGTCGTCTGGCCTGTGCTGTACGCGAAGCAGAGGTCGTCTCTCGTCGTTTAGGGGCACGCTGTGTTCTGAACGAGGCCGCTACGGCTGCCCTTCTGCGCGACGTTGCACCGGTTTGTCCAATCGTCCATATCGCCGCCCATGGACTCTTTCGTCTGGATGCGCCAAACTTTTCAGGGATTAAACTGGCCGACCAGCAACTCAGTACAATCGATGTTTTTAACCTGGATCTTTCTTCCTGCTCTCTGGTGACCCTCAGTGCTTGCGAGACTGGACGGGCCAGTATTGGTGGTGGGGACGAAGTAATCGGGCTTGGCCGTGGCTTCCTCTACGCTGGCGCTGCCTCTCTGTTGCCTACCCTCTGGAAAGTCGATGATGTGAGTAGTGCCGAACTGATGGAGATCTTTTATCAGGCCTTGCTGAGCGGCTATTCTAAAGCCGCCGCACTGGCAAGTGCTCAACGAGCCTTTCTTCAACGAGCCCGTTTCTCTGGCCGTACCTGCTACGTCCACCCGTATTTCTGGGCTGCCTTTCATCTCATTGGCGATGCAGGCCAGCTGTGAATCATTCTTGCTTCTTCTGCGGCTTGCAAAGCCGCTCCTCCCCCAAAGAAAGAAGAAAAGGACAGGAAGAAGCGAGGGTGTTTGGCGGGGCACATGCTCCGCCAAACACCCTCGCTTCTTCTTAACGATGAGAACTATTTTCTTCACGAACCTTGCGTGGGCGCTCACCCGGCTCCGGTTTCAGACCCGAATCGCTCTCCACTAATTTCAGACATTCCTCAATCGCTCGTTCTAACTGCGTATCACGCTGGTTAACATAATCCTGAGGCGTGATATCAACCTCGATATCTGGTTCTGTGCCATAGTTTTCCAGATCCCAGCCAACATCCTGGAACCAGTTAGCGAATTCAGGTTGAGTTGTGCGGGTGCCATCCACCAGGCGATGATGTTCCGTGATCCCGATCACGCCGCCCCAGGTGCGTGTTCCGATCAGGGGACCCATGCCCATCAGCTTAAAACTGTGGCTGAATTTATCGCCATCTGAGCCAGCGTGCTCATTGGTCAGTGCGACCATTGGACCGTGAGGGGACCCGTATGGGTAAGCCTGTGGTTGTCGCCAGCGGGGGAAGCGGTAAGCGATACGTCTGCGTGTCAGCCGCTCCAGGAGCAGACCAGAGATATTTCCGCCTCCATTCCAGCGCACATCTACGATCAGACCGGGCGCATCGTACTCCACCAGATAACCGCGATGGAATTCGGCGAATCCGTACGCTTGCATATCGGGAACGTGAATATAGCCGAGGCGTCCATCTGAGTGCTCATGCACGAAAGCGCGATTCCTCTCAACCCATTCGCGGTAACGGGCGGCATGCTCGCTTCCCAGTGTTTTGACTGTGATGCTGCGAATATCCTTCGTAGCGACGGCCTCGATCGTCAGTTGAACTTCCTGTCGGGCCTGACTGACCAGGAGAGCCTGTGGTGTTCGGAGAGCGTTCAGTCGTTGTCCATTGATTGCAAGTACTGCATCTCCCTCCTGAATATTGAGACCAGGAGAGGTCAGTGGAGAGGTAGTAGAGGGTTCCGACGTATCGCCTTTGACAATATGGGCGATGCGATAGCGGCCCAGTACCGCATCATAGCTCCAATCGACTCCTAGAAAGCCCTGCCAGTAGCGTGGAGAGTAGCGATAATCGCCGAAATTTTCATAGGTATGAGAGGTGCCCAGTTCTCCCTGTATTTCCCAGAACAGATCGGAGAGTTCATCTCGTGAGCCAATGCGTTCAACCAGCGGCGCGTACTGTTCATAAACCGCCTGCCAATTCACTCCCGACATATCTTCAGTCCAGAAATACTCGCGCTGGAGCCTCCAGGCCTCAGCAAACATCTGTCGCCACTCTGCCGCTGGTCGAATCGAGACCTTCACGCGGGTCAGATCGAGCCAGCCACTTTCTCGGCTGGCTCGTTCGCTGTTATCCTTGGGTTTCTCACTGGCCTTGAGAACACGCAGGCGCTGCATTTTATCATAGATAAGTGTTTTGGCATCGCGTGAGAGGTCAAAGTTTCCAACGCCGTCGATGCTCCACTCCACTTTATAGGTCTCGAAATCGTAGCACTCAATCTTTCCTCCCGACTGAGGTACATCTCCCCCACTTGCTTGTTGGCCGCTATCGAGATTTACTGACTGGATAAGCACTTTTCCCTTCAGGCCAGCAATGTTTCTATACTGACCCTCCGACAGAGGAAAAGGGATGGCACGTTCAGTAATACCATCCAGATCGATTGCCAGATCAGTGCCCTTATTAGTTTCCCCATTATCTCCATTTGTCTTTGGCT
Organism: Ktedonobacteraceae bacterium; assembly: GCA_034438135.1. GTDB lineage: Bacteria > Chloroflexota > Ktedonobacteria > Ktedonobacterales > Ktedonobacteraceae > Paraktedonobacter. Next base: position 6,983 of record DAOTTL010000003.1, read on the forward strand.
CCTCGTCAGGTGTCTCAGCGGGTTTTGAGCCGTTTGTTGGTTTTTTTGAGCCGTCATCCTTTTCAGGAGAAATTTTCGGCTCAGGGATGAAAGGAGAGCGTAAGTCACGCCTGAGCATAATAGCATAGGGTTTTTCGCCCCGTGGAAAGTTCAAGTGATACGGCTGAAGATTATCTCGTTGGGGACGAAAGATACGTTTGCCAATGAAATAGAGGTACTTGCCATCTGGATCAAAGGCAGGGGAGCGATCCTCCAGGATCGGGTTGGTAGCAAAAAACGTCTGATCTTGTTCCAGACTGTAGAGCTTAATCGCAGATTGTTGAGCATTAAACGAAAACCCATAGGCTAACCATAAGCCATCGGGCGACCAGGCCATCCCTTTGATGGGCGTATGCAGGCTTTTCTCAACTATGTGCAACTGCTCCGTCGTCAGATCTACAATCATCACCTCCTGGCGGTGATTGGTCAGAGCGACCTTTTCCCCGGTCGGTGAGATATCCAGACTCAGGACGCGTCCTAAATCGAGGCCCGGAAACGTTTGTAATTCCTCTGCGCTTTCGGTATTGAAAAGAACGAGTCTTTCCTCTCCCTGAGCATCATCGATAGCGATCAGGCGTTTGCAGTCGTTGAGCCAGGTGAGATAGCGATAGCGTACTCCATCTGCCTCCCCATATTGGAGGACAGGACCTTCCCAACTGGCCATGGTAAACGCTTTGCCGCGTGTCGTTAGAGCCACGGCATGACCCTGGGGGTGTAACGCATAAGAATCCAGGTAGGCAGAGGCTGAGACAAACTTGCGGTTGCGCTGTGTTCTCATACTGGGCAACGTCACCTCAATCAGCCGATGCTCCTCCAGAGCAGGGTCGAACAGATAGAGGTCGCCGCCAGCATGATAGACGATGCGTTCGCCATCGCTATTGAGATTGCGAACATAGAAATCTTTATGGTACGTGTGGCGACGATAGTCATCGCCTGTAGGAGTACAGGAGTAGATATTGCATATTCCCTCATGATCGGAAATAAAGTAGATGCGCTCGCCTAGCCAGCACGGACTGGCGAGGTTTCCGTCCGTCGATATCAGGCGACGAAAGGATCCATTGCCCATGGGGTCGCTCCAGATCTGACCTGTTCTCCCTCCACGGTAGCGTTTCCAGTGAGCTGGTTCGCCTATATTGCGTCCAATGACCAGGCCCCCTTGCGATCCAAAACTGAGAGCATTTGCCATGCCATAGGGCAAGATCTCAGGGAGACCACCTTGAGGGGAAATAGCGTACAAAAACTGAGCATCACTATCGAACTGGCCGGCGCTACTGGCAAAGAGAATCTTTTCACCTGTAGGCAACCAGCCAGTGATACTACAATGGTGGTTTGAGAGGAATGTTAAACGTGTGGCTTCTTCACCCAGGTTTTGCATCACATAAACTTCTCCTGGAGCCTCCGTTTCTCCCACAAAGGCCAATTGTTGGCCGTCTGGTGAAAAGCAAGGTGTTTTGACCTCTGCTACTCCTGCGGTCAGTCGTTCAGCTCGTCCTCCGCTGCTTTCAACCAGCCAGAGATCGTCTTCTGCTACAAACACAATGGAGTTTCGATGGATCGTGGGGAACCGCAAGTAACCCTGGAATGGCATGTTTTTTTCCTCTTCCTGCCTCTACGCATCGCGCTATACAAGCTAACAGGTGTTTTCTCTTTCGTTTTCTTGTATGTGGTGTGGATTTTCTTCACTATTATATCACAACCTTTGCGAACATCGATCTGTGTTTCAGAAGACTTTTGAGAAACCCTCAGAAGACTTGCGTTAAGAGTCGTCCGGCGGGTAGAATTTATAGACACTATTCTTCGTATCAATATAGTAGGTAAAGATAGAGATGGGTAGCTTTCAGCCAGAATCAAAAGCGTCAATTCGATCACAACCAGCACGTGACGTAGCGCCTCGTCGTTTGATAGTCACGGCCAGCGTTGTGACTTTTGCTATACGCGATTGGTCGCTCTGGGTTTTGCTGCGCGATGGGCCGTGGGGACCCCCGATGCGCCTGGTTCTGGGCAATGAGTCGGTGACTGACGCGGTTGCACGTACCCTGGAGGCTCTCTTGATCTGGCACGATGACGCGGCGTTGGTGCAGTTGAAATCTGGCTGGCAAGAGCAGCAGGTGTCTGTCTGGAACAGTGTTGAGCAGGGTGCGGCAGTGTCATTGATTCACAGTCTGTTATTGAGGGCCAATCGGGATGAATTGCGTCCGAATCTGCGCCGTCAGCCAGTGCCAAGCTTGCGTGTCCAATGGGTAGCAGTGCCCGATATTGAAGCGGGTCGCTATACGCTTGATCCAGAGGTCGCGCCAGTGTTGAAATCGGCCTTGCATACGCTGCGTTCGCAGGTTCAGCGAGACCCGGAGATTGTGCTGCGCTACCTGGCCGATATGGGTTCAATGGGTTCAGCAGATTCGAAGCATGAATGGTGGATGCAAGAGAAGCAAGGATACCAGAACGGCCAGACAATGGCTCTGGAATTGCTTAAGGAGCCAGCCAGAGGAGACGGTATTCTGACATTGGCTGAAGCGGCTTTGCTCTATAAAGCCATTTTTCCTATAGATGAGCAGATTGACCTCTCAAACTTGCGCCGAAGGTTTCTGGCTACAGAGCGTTTAGAGGTTCTCGCAGAACAGCGGCCAGTACGAGGGCGTGAACTTGACTGGCGAAGGGTCAGTCGTGCCTATCACTATAGGGAAGAAGCCTCGGGTTTAAAATAAGGGAAGAGCTTCAGGTTTAAAATAAGAGAAAATCCTCAGGTTTGCGTAAATTCGCCTCAAATTGTGAAGTAGTTCACAGTCTAACTATGACCTGGTTACTTTATAATAAGCCAGGTCCCTCTTTCGTTTTGGAAAAGTTTCCGAGACAAAGCGTCTTATTCCTGCATTATCCTCTCTATAGGGTCTGATTTCAGACCAATCTAGTTTTTGGAGCTGTATGAAAGCCCTGGATGACGAGTATCAACTGACCATCGCGGCTTGTCAAGGGTCTATTGAGGCCTTTGAAGCTCTCGTGTTGCACTATGAGCCACGTATCAGGCGAATGCTTTATAGTCTGACCCAGGATAGTCAACTGACACAGGATCTTTGTCAGGAAACCTTCCTGGCTGCCTATCGTGCTTTGCCGCGTATGAAGGGAGAGGAGTTACATTTTGCTCCCTGGCTCTACCGCATCGCACTGAATCAATTGCGCAGCGAGTGGCGTCGTCGGAAACATGTCATCTGTGTATCTTTCTCTTCTCGGCAAGGAAGTGGGGAAGATGCCTTCGATGAATCAGGCGAAGATTACCTGGAGAGCAATGAGCGTTTTGAGGAACAAGTGGGCCAGCGTGATTTGATTCAGCGTGTGCTTGCTCGTTTACCCGAAGCTTCTGTGACCTGTCTACTCCTGGATGCCGAAGGCTTTTCGTATCGTGAGATTGCGGATATTTTGCAAGATTCTCTTTCGGCGATTCGCAGTCGTCTCTCGCGTGCGCGTCAGGCATTTCAACAGCTCTATACAAAGCTTGAGCAGGAGGGACATTCATGAAGTTTGTAGATATCGAGGACTTACCACCATGTTCTTTTAGTCCCGAATGTCTGCGCCTGATGGATGATACGGATTTACTGGAGAACACATACGTTTCAGGGGAGCTTACTTCTATCGATGATCTCCGGGTAGAGCGTCGGGTACGCTGGCTCCGGGCGCATGTAGATGGATGTGTGACCTGTTCTACCCTGTTGGCTGATGCGCGTAATGTGCGTGCTACTCAGCGTAAAGTGCTTCATCACCTTTTACTCGCCAGTGAAACGCAGGTGCCTTCTACAACGGAAGCTATTTTTGCCTCACTGCGGCATGAACCTTTCCAGGAAGAGAAGTCATGGCGCAGGGATCTCTACAATTTGGATCCAAACGTCATTTATCCAGAAGTCTGGCGGGATGACACACCGATGTCACCACTAATCTCTCTGCGTCGTCATTTTTTTCAGAGTGTTCTGACTCTGACTACGATTGTAGCTATGTTGCTGGTGGCTGTGGGCCTGTTCAATCATTTTTCGGATGTACCCGGTACTTCTTCTACTTTGGCGGAGTCACACGCCCAAATTCCGCTCCATTCTAACTCTGTGGCGCAGGGTTCTGGTTGGGATTCGGTGGTGATTGGTTTGACGCTGCTTTCAACGACCGAATTGATGAAAGGCTTTACCTTTTACACCTATGATGCCGTTCGTAATCGGTTGATGACTCAGATGATGTCCTCTCAGTTTGTTATGCATGTGAGCATGGATGGACTTTCCAGCGATGGTCAAAGTTTGTTGTATGAAACGACTTCCCTCGACCAGCAGACAACGTATGCGCTATTTTCGCCACTTGTGAACTCATCAATTTTTTATCACGCAGATTCAACAGCAGGTAGCGGTGCTATTTGGATGGATGCCACTCATGTGCTAATGCAGCAGAACGGTACTACTGTCTCTGAAGTGGATACCCAGAATGGTTTGACTCAGCGCTCCTGGCCTTTGAAGTCTGTTAAACTGAGCTTTTATCATAAACCATTTCTCTATGTTGTTGGAGAGGTTGGTTTAGGGAAGACTGCGCTCTATCGTCTAGATCTGTTCCAACCCGGTGCTATCCTTCAGCAGGTGGCTATTCACGCGTCGCATACGCGTTTCTGGCTCAGCGATGATGGTGCAATGGTCTTTTATGCTGATGAAGCTACCAATGAGGTGGCAGGTATCTACGAGGTTAATAGCGACGGTACGCATAAGCGTTTGCTGCACGAAGGTTCTGGCATCCCCATCGGTGTTGTAGCAAACAATGCGTTGATGGTGTTGCAGCAGGTGGGTTCAAAGGTTGAGGTGCTCAAAATAGGGACCAGTCCTGGCGGGCAGGAGCAGGTAGTGATGTCGGATGTAGCTCCTTATGCGGTTTCTCTCTGTGGTCCGTCCGTGAATACAACGGTAATTGTTCTCTGTGATGCGAATATTGCTCTCTCCCCTTATGGGCGTGGGCTGCTTCTCCATTCCTACTATGCGGACGGTTCTCACGGTCTGGTTTACGATGATCTGACAACTGGTACTTCCCATAAGATTTTCAATCTTCCCGGCGGAGCCAGTGTTCAACTGCCAGGTTGGTCCAAATGGTCGGATGCTGCGAGTCCAACGTCTTCCGCTGTAACTGCTCTGTGCGCCTGAGGGCTTGTGTTGTTACAATTTCTCGGCAAGCAAGTATTCGACCCAGTTCAGGTCAGTGGTAGCCTTACACTTTTTGAAAAGGCTGCATGCCTCATGGAGATAGTCAAGTCCTTTTTTGTACAGAATATCGTCGATCGGCAAATCACGTTGGCGTTCGCGGACATTTGCGACCAGTGAACGGCGTTGAAGCAGGCTGGTGCCATAGCTTTGCAGGGTACGTGCGTATTCCAGGCGCAAACCGCATTGTTGAGAGATGCGCAGAGCTTCCTCAAAACAGATATCGGCCTCTTGTTCTCGGCCACTGGCGTTCTCAAACTCTCCCAGCAAGCGCTGTGAGCGTCCAATCAGGTACATCGTTTCGTTTTTCCGGGTCTCTTCCAGGGTTTTTAGAACCAGTTGGCGACCTTTCTCAAGATTTCCAAGCAGGAGGTGGATATTGGCCAGGACGAGTTGGCCGGTGTATTGTGTTTCCGCGTCGATTTCTTCCAGGGTCAGGGCTCGTTCGGCGGCTGAGGCGGCAGTGTGGAGCAAGTGCGTGTAACGGGTGAGATCATTTGTTGGTTCCCACCGAGAGAGGATCAGAGCCAGACTGATGCGCCAGTCAGCCAGTGTAATCAGAGCGAAACCGACACGTGCCGTACTTTTTATCTGCCGTCCGGCTACCAGGGCACGACGAATCTTTTCCAGGGATCCGCGCATGTCGCCTAGATCTTGCTGTACGCTTGCCAGCGCGGCCAGGCACCAGCTAGAGTGTTCCCGGTCAGAGATACGTTCTGCGAGCATAGCACTATTGATCAGCCATGACTCGGCCTCTGGCAGATCGCCTTTACGGGTGGCGACGTCGCCCAGGTTGCCGGAGACCAGGACTTTGCTGGGGATGTCTCCGGTGCGTTCAGTGAGTTCCAGTGAGCGTTTAAGATAGGTGCCAGCAACTTCATACTCTCCCCGCATCGCGTGGATTGCCCCTATATTACTGCAAACCTGGCTCATAGCACCGACCAGGTCGTGCTCTTCATAGATAGCCAGGGCCGTGTAGAGGTATTTTTGGGCTTCACTATATTGACCCATGCTGGCATTGATCACCCCAAGCGATTCTTGTGCTCGTCCGCGCTCCAGGGGATCTCCTAACAGTGCACGGCGGCTACGCGTCATAAGGAGGGTATGTCTGTGTCCCTGATAGTCATGGTTTTTTTCATTCTGTTCGTGTAACTGGTGCATATATGTTTCGTGGATCTCTAAGGCTGTCTGCACATGAGAGCGTGCTGCTGAGAAATTGCCCTCAGCCCAGTAAACGCCTCCATCGAGATGTTCAAGACAGGCCCATGCTATGCCTCCTGTTAAGCCGGCAGACTGGAGAACCTCTTTTCCACGTTCCGTGCACTCGTGAGGCTCTCTGAATTCTCCGACGCTTTTCCAGGTATAGCCAATGGCACGCCAGATCAGACCCTGAACCTGAGCTTCTTCCTGTTGCCAGTTGCGAAAATCTGCTGGACTGGCAAAACGATCTGATGTGATGTGTTGGGCATTGTGCAGGCGGAGTACTTGAGTATATTGTTCGCGGGCCTCTGAGAAATTTCCCAGAAAGGTATTGCATTCAGCGATACATTCGAGGAGATTGGCAATGTGCATGGGGTCCTGTTCGCCGTGTGAGCCGGGATGAAGCGACTGGAGTGCCTCCAGGGTCTGGCGATAGTAGTGAAGGGCTTCAGGATAGGCAGCGAGCAGGAAGGCCTGATTTCCGGCCATTTCTGCGTAGTGAGCCAGTTTCTGATTCTCGTGACCGGACTTTTTCAGATGGTGGGCAATGGCGGCGGCAACTTCGGCCTCATTTCCTGTGTGGAGTTCGATGAGTGCAAGGGCTGTTCTGCGATGCATCTGGGCGCGTCGTGCTGCTGAGATGCGCTCATACAGGTGACTGACAATCAACGGATGCCAGAAGTGATAGACGATACGTCCTCCGCTTACTTCTTCATTTAACAGGCCTGAGTGAAGAGCTTCCTCTAGCAGGTCCAGCAGGATATCTTCATGGCTTTCGCTCTCGCCGGTTGTATGGAGCAGCAGACGAAATTCAAAAGAACCTCCCAGTACAGCCGCTTTGCTCAGGAGTGCCTGGCACTCATTGCTCAGGTTGCTCAGGCGTCGTTCCAACACGGCAGCGATTGTTTCAGGCAGCGATGTAGCGCGATTGGGGCTGGCAAGTCTGGAGGAGATGTCTGCCTGGGTGGAAGGCGGTTTTTGGGTACTTTTCTCGCTTACGCGTGCCAGTTCTTCTGCGAAGAGGGGATTGCCGCCGGCCTGACTTTGAATACTCTTCACCAGCTCGCGAGGGAGGTGTGCGAGTAAAGCACTGATCTGAGAATGGGTGAGGGGTTGGAGTGGGAGGGTCGTGAGCACCTGTTCACGACGCAGATCGTTGATGAGTACACGCAGGCTTGAATTGGGGGAGAGTTCAATATCACGGCACGTTCCAAGCAACATAATGCGTTCGTTTTGTTGGTGGCGGGCTAGATAAGCCAGGAGTTCCAGGCTACTGTCGTCGGTCCAATGGAGGTCGTCCAATACGAGCAAGAGAGGTGCGGACTGAGTGAGCGTACTGAGGAGGGTAAGCATGGCTTCCCAGAGGTGAAGGCGTTCTTGTTCAGGCGAAATGGGGGCCTGGAGGCGATGAAGTTCGAGAGCCAGAGCGGGATCCGTTGTCAGTTCTGGGAGGAGGGAGCTCAGGCGTGCCAGACGGGCCTGTGCTGTTGTCGCGGAATTAAGTGCGCCTGGTACATCATGTACGTTGCGGCCTTTGTTGGTCTCAATCATTGAGATGACTTGTTGGAGTGGGATATTGCGGAGCAGGGTGCGTAAGATATCGGTCCAGGGACGATAAGGGATAGTGCCCTCTTGCTCGTAAGCTCGGGTCCATGCGACCTGCCAGCCGCGTAGATGTACTTCCTGGCTGAGATCTTCCGCCAGGCGTGTTTTGCCGATGCCAGTTTCTCCCATCAGCACGACCAGATGAGCCAGTCCCACATAGCGTTCATTGAGGCCATTTCTTTTCTGTTCGGTGTTCACAGGATCTTGGGAGATATTTTCGATGGCAATACTTTGCTGGCGCATGCTCTCCAGCTCGCGTTCACGACCGATCAGTGGGCTTTGATTGTGGCGTCCCAGTTGTAAGGCGGGACGTGATGGTAGCGGAGTTGGCTCTCCAGAGGGAGCAGACCAGGAAGGCTGATGTGGTGTGTCCTCTCTATGGGCGGGTGTCCACTGCGGCGTTTGGAGAGTTGGATTTGCGTTTGCCAGAGCGCCAGTAGCTGGTTGGGAGACCTGGAGGAGTCCCTGGCGCAGCGATTTATAGAGGTTCATTGTTTCAGGGAGGGGTTCGCTTTCATAGTCGCGCTGGAGGATATTTGCCAGGCGTTGATATGCTCGGATGGCCTCTCCTCGTCGATCTAATTGGGTCAGGAGCACCATTAAGCGGCGTATCGCGGTTTCATGACTTGGATCGGTTGTGAGCAAGCGGTCCAACGGCTCAATCGCGCTGGTGAGTGCGCCACGTGCGGCACGTAGTTCGGCCAGCTCTAAGAGCAGACCCATCCAGCCTCGTCGGAGAGATTCCCGGCGTGCGGCAGCCCACTCGGAATAAAGTTCCTCAATCAGGTAATCGCCCTCGTATAACTCCACGGCTTGTTCAAGCAGTTGTTCAACCTGTGCCTGGTCTCGCGTTGCATTTGCTTTATTGAGGTATGTCTCAAAGGCTTCTGCATCGACCCAGATATGTGACGTATCTGCGAGTATTAATATATCGCGTTCGAGACGTAGCAGTTTGGAGGCGGCGGGTCGTGCGATCTCCGGTTCAAGGATCTGGCGTAGTTCGTGGACTGCGCCATTGAGTCTATTGGCGGTCGTTTCGATTTCCAGATCGGGCCAGAGTGCCTCCATCATTTGTTCTCGCCCCATGCGGCGTCCCGTCTGACTGAGCAGGCAGCCGAGCAGTGCACGAGCGCGTCGGCGTTGCCAGGTGCGATTGGCTACCGTTATCCATTTATCTCCCTCCCAGCGATCCACACGGAACTGTCCCAGGAGATAGATACGCAGATGTGGTGTCGGGTTATCGTTTTCGAGAGAAACTTCAGGCGTTTCACGAATCTCAGTTTTCTCGGGAGGGGTCAGCGCATCGTTTACAGAAGAGGGGGGTACGCCCCGCTTATCAGGGTTCTGAGGGAGAGGAGAGGGTAGGGCCTCAATCTCGGCTGGTGGTTTGATCCCGATATATTTACTGACTGTCCGCCCATTTTCACTCCAATAGCCATACCAGTATGGGCCATGTCCTGCCCCCTCCTGGCATTTGCGGCAACGTTGTTTCCCGCAGCGTGTGTATTGCTGACGGTAAGTAACTTTCCCGTTCATATGATATTTTCTTCCCCCCAGAGAAGGCCATCGAGTACACCTACAAGGCTCGGCACTACCATTGACTACTTTGTGCTCTGGCCTATGCACGTTGCCCCTTGCAAAATCTTACAGAAGACAGATGTATTATAACGCATCGTATGCACAATCACAATTCCACCAGGCAATGTCATGATGCCCTTTTTTGCAAGATCTCTCTCAATCGCATCGGGCATTCGGCGCTTTTCTCTGTATTGCGGACATTTTGTGATGTGGTGGTAGTGAGTGCTTCGTGCTTTCAACAGCAAGTATACTCTTTATACAGATGGAAAGGAAATACGTGACAAAGCAATCTTTCGGACAAAACAATAGTATGAGTCATCGAAAAATGGTTGGATTTGCAAATAGCGAAGCTATTGGCAAATCCAAACATCTTTCGATGAATCATAT
>DAOTTL010000004.1:0-4356 GCA_034438135.1 Ktedonobacteraceae bacterium
AGAGGACAGACCAACGAGGCGCTTACCTTCTGGAAAACAGCTTACGAACTGGGGTCAAACCGCAACTTCTCCTACTCCAATGAATAAAAAAAATCCATCATACTTCTCTCGACATATGTAGTAATCTGAAGAGAAGAGTGCCGCAAATGCGGCGCTCTTCTCTTTTTATGATATAAATCATCCCTGATTTTCCAAAATCAGGAGAAAAGGCGTTCGGCCGCCTATGCAGGCCGCCCCACCCCTTTTCTTAAGAAGAACATGAGTCATCCCTCATTTTGGCAAAATGAGCAAACGCTCTTGCTGGCGGCTGCGCCGCCAGCTTTTTCAGGGAGAAAGGGCTGAGTTTGGCAGCAGCTTTGCTGCTGCCAAACTCAGCCCTTTCTCCCTTTTCTCAGGGGGAGGGGCGGCTTTGCAAGCCGCAGAAAAGTTCGGAAAGAAAAGATCCTTGACATTTTCTCTTAGATCTTTTACATTGTTTGCATGCAAACCTTTTGTGTCAGGAGATCTCAAACGTGAACCTCGGAGAAGATCCAGCTTTGCTTGTCATTAAACTGGCTCATACGATGGCACTTGAAATGGAGCGTCGGTTAAAAGCTTATGAAGTGACCATGCCCCAATGGACGATACTCAAGCAACTCTGGCAGCAAGAGGGAAGATCTCAGGTGGAACTGCAAGAACTTCTGGGTCTGGATAAAGCAACTATCACGGGATTGGTTCAGCGTATGACCTCTCTGGGACTGATTCAACGCAGCCCTGATCCCAACGATAAACGGGTGCAACGGGTATTTCTGACCGAGCGAGGTCGAGCACTTGAACCAATTACTTCCTCCATTGTGGAGGAAGTAAACGCTTCCACTCTTGCAGGATTTTCCGAAGATGAACGCGCTTTTTTTCTCCGCTTACTCATCCGATCTTTCCATAACTGTGGAGGAAAATGAGCCAGACAGGTTTCTTCGCTGTTTAGAAGTTTGCATGCAAACTTCTAAACAGTAAACCCATTGATGCGACACAGGAGAAAACTTTTGCAGCCTTAGAGATTCTCATAAACCTGAACCATTGTGAGAAAGCTCTTTTCAAAAGAAGGAATTAATCTATGAACATCGATCTTGCGGCTGTCTTCTCAGGAAAAGCAAATTATGCCGACATCACGCGCGACCTTCAAAAAGCTGATTTGTACACCGCAACAGACGAATATTTTGACACCGTTGAGTCGATACTCAGGACGGCAACTGATGCTACCATTCTATTTGTACCTCATGATCCCGCAGCCTCCGATCAAAGTGAGCAGGGATGGACGTTGGGTCATATCGTGGCCCATCTGACAGCATCGTTTGAAGAACCTGCTGCGATAGCAGCCATGTTCGCTCGTGGCGTTTCAGTTGAAGGCCGTCTGCGTTATGAGGTTCCCTGGGAAGAGTTGTCTACTATACAGAAAGTGCGGGCACGCCTGCAAGAAAGCCACCGTATGTGTCACGCCTTCCTGGACGCGTGGCCCGACGAACCTCATCTCGATGTAACGATAAATCGAATTGCTGCGCTGGGTCCAATGAACGCCATAGGTTACTATGTCCTTGGCATTGCACACGCTCAGGGACATCTCGAACAACTCCGTGAAATACAGCGTCAACACCTCTCCTCTGCAAACCACTAGGCGTTCTATGAATCACTCCTGATTTTGAAAAATGGGCAAACGCTCGTTCTCGTAGCTGTGCCGCCTTATCTTCTGTGAGTCTTTGCTGCGGCTTGCAAAGCCGCTCCTTACCTCGAAAAAAGAAGAAGCGAGGCTGGTTGGCGAGGTGCATGCGCACCACCAACCAGCCCCGCTTCTTCTTAAAAAAAGGGATGGGGCGGCCTACTTACACATAGAGGTTTCTTCTCGCTTTTCCCTCTGTCGCCAGAGGCGACAGAGCACAAAAAGAGCAACTGGTGTGTGTTGTGGCGCGAATGCGCCACAACACACACCAGTTGCTCTTTTTTAAATGGGGCCCGGTGGCCTGTCAGACCGATGCAGCAGATCGGCAAAAAACTCTACCATTGAGACTCTGTTGCCGACGGCGATTCGTGAGTGAATGGCTCCACTCCCATGCTTTTTTGAGGGATGTCGGGCGCTGCGCGTTGCGCAGCGCCCGACATCCCTCTGTTCTTTCTTTGGGGTGGGGTAGGTTCGATCAGCAAAAGACTTCAGCAACAGAGTCCTTTGAGAGAGTGGCCTGCTATGCAGGCCAAAAGCCTTTTCTCCTGCTTTTGCAAAAGCAGGGATGCCTCATAGAATTATACCGAAAGCTCCTCTGGAAAAACGTTCTCAGGTGAGCAGAAGATCTTTCCATCCGTGGAGAAAATGCTCACCGGGACAGGTGAGGTCAGCGCGTACCTCGCAGTGGCCGAGGATGCGCTGATGACTGATCCCGGGATAGTATGCACTGAGGATATGGGCGGCTGAAGCAAGCTGGGATATGGGAGGATATCCATGCTCATAGTTGCCTGAAAGTGCCAGACCAATACTGCGAGTATTGATATCCCAATTGCCTGCATGCCAGCCAATAGCATCATCGTCAAGGAGTCGTTCAGCGGTTCCATCGGGTCGGATCAGCCAGTGATAGGCAAAAAAGACCATCTTTCCCTGTCGAAAGTGTCCTGACCAGATTGGCTGACCCCTCATTGGATGTCCCAACACGTCATTTTGCAGATAGTGCAAGCTATACTGACGAATCAGACCGATCGCTGAAAGCTTTGCCAGGGAGATCTCTGGCTCTTCTTCTGTATGGTGGATAACAATGGTGTCCGGCGGCCTCCGTTGCTGATCCAGATCAGGTCCAGCCTCAGCCAGAGGAACATCACCACGCGTGAGCATCTCACCTACCAGTGTATAGACCTGGTGCCGCCATTGTTTGAGTTGAGGATCATCGTGGACCATAGTAAAGAGGAACTGTATCAGTTCATCCTCAAGTTGAACGTACCAGTCCGGTTGGCTCAGATGGCTTTCCCAGACGGAACGCTGAAAGTGCGGTAGCATCATAGCATAATCTCCAGGGAAAAATAGATGAGTTATGAGTCATCCCTGCTTTTGCAAAAGCAGGGATGACTCATAACTTACCTCTACACAAGAGTCAGCTTCTACTTGCGATACTCCGCTTTTACCTCATCACCATAGGTTTTTAAGAGCTTCTTCACCTTAGGATCAATGACTGCCATACAATAAGGAGCGTACCGATTGCTATCATAATAGTCATCATGGTAGCTCTCGGCTGGATAGAAATTGGTAAACGGAACGATCTCCGTCACAGCAGGCTTCCTATATGCCCCAGATCTATCCAGGTCCTCTTTTGAGGCCTGAGCAGTCTGTTTCTGCTCCTCATTAGCATAATAGATCCCAGAACGATACTGTGTTCCGACATCGTTTCCCTGTCGATTCAAGGTAGTAGGGTCATGCACATGCCAGAAAATTTCCAGCAATTTCGCATAGGAGATCACTGAAGGATCAAAAGTCACCTGAACGCCCTCCGCAGCACCCGTCGTGCCGGAGCAAACCTCTCTGTACGAGGGGGTTTTGACCTGCGATGCCACATATCCTGAAGCGACCGAGCTTACGCCGATAACTCTCTTAAAGACTGCCTCTGTACACCAGAAACATCCTCCTGCCAGGGTCGCTGTTTCAAGCTCTGCCATTCTCTCTCTCTTTTCTTTCTCTTATTAAAATGAACCATTCCCGCGCCACATTACTTGTTTTCCAGTTCCTGAGAAGTGCCTTTTTGGAAATCGAGCGAGACCGAGTTAATACAGTAACGCTGACCGGTCGTATCGCGGGGACCATCGTTAAAGACATGGCCCAGGTGTGCACCACAGTTTTTACAGAGAACCTCGGTGCGTCTCATAAAAAATGAGTTATCTTCGTGCAGTTCAACTTTTCCCTCTGCCACGGGACGATCGAAGCTGGGCCAACCGCTACCAGACTCAAATTTGTGATCAGATGAGAATAGTGGCGCTCCACAAGCTACACACTGATAAATGCCATCGTCATGATTATAGTAGAGTGCACCGCTGAAGGCTGGCTCAGTCCCCTTCTTACGGCATATTTTATACTGCTCAGGAGTGAGTTTCTCTTTCCAATACGCATCTGACTGCTCACGCTGACTGGATACCTCTGTCATGATCAATTCCTTTCCGAATAGGTTTGTGTTGGGTTCTCTATAAATGAATTTTTGTTCGAATACAACGAAGAGTAATTCCTCAGGCCAGGCACAAAATCTTTTCGCACCCTGCCTCTTTTTCTCTATAAGCTTACCATAGTTGACGCTCATAAAAGAGTCTCATAGCAGCCCCTTTCTCTTGTCACGTTTATGGATGCTATTTCTTACA
>DAOTTL010000005.1:0-5919 GCA_034438135.1 Ktedonobacteraceae bacterium
ACATATTATTTTGGAGGAGGCACCACCACTCAGTCATGTCAAGAAGCAGCGCGAGACACACTTAATCATCTTATCCGCCAAAACGGACACGTCACTGAATGCTGTTGTCCAGAATCTCCATGCCCATTTACAGCAGCAAGAGTGCGATATGAGCGATGTCGCTTACACATTACAGGTTGGACGAAAAGCTCACGCTCATAGACAGATGTTTGTCTGCCACAATCGTGAAGAGGCATTGACGTATCTGCTCCACTCTGAGTCTGAACAGGTGTATCGCTCTACAGTATCGGAAGTACAACAAAACGCCCTTGTTTTCATGTTTCCCGGTCAGGGTGCTCAGTATATACAGATGGCTCAAGAACTCTATCAGACCGAGGCGTTCTTTAAAGAACAGATCGATCATTGTTCAGAACTACTACAGCCACACCTTCAGTTCGATCTACGGAGCGTACTCTATCCCTCTGCCGAACAATCGGCTGAAGCGACAGATCGTCTGGGTCAAACGAGCATCACTCAACCAGCTCTTTTTAGCGTAGAATATGCCCTGGCAAAGCTCCTGCTCAAGTGGGACATCCAACCGCAGGCCATGATAGGTCATAGTATTGGTGAGTATGTAGCTGCCTGTCTCGCAGGAGTTTTTTCGTTAGAAGATGCTCTACAACTGGTAGCCTTGCGCGGCAAATTAATGCAGGCATTGCCATCAGGTTCAATGCTGGCCATTCCGCTCTCAGAAGCGGAGGTGTCTCCGCTTCTCGCCCAGAAAAACCTCTCGCTGGCAGCGATAAATGCCTCTAACCGTTGCGTTGTGTCTGGTAGTAGAGAGGATATCAACGCATTTGAGCACGAGATGGCAGAAAAGCAGATTCGTTGCCAGCTTTTGCATACCTCTCATGCATTTCATTCTGGGATGATGGAACCAATCATTGAAACATTCACCGCCGCAGTAAAGAAGGTTCCGCTCAAAACTCCGCAGATCCCCTATATCTCGAACCTCACAGGAACGTGGGTTACTAAGGCCGAAGCGACCGACCCTGTCTATTGGGGAAAGCATTTACGTAACGCAGTACGCTTCGCGGATGGTCTTAGAACTCTCGCTCATGAAGAGTACAGGCTATTTGTTGAGGTCGGACCGGGACAAACGCTTGGCACCTTCGTAAACCGAAACCTGACAAAGAAAAACCAGTACCAAAACATCCAAATTTTACATCATCCACAAGATACAACTTCCGACCGCTATCTGCTCCTCAAAGCTCTCGGTCATCTCTGGCTTGCAAGTAGGCAGATTGATTGGGCAAAGCTTTACGAGCCTGAGGAATGCTCACGTATCCCATTGCCAACCTATCCATTTGAACGACAATCGTTCTGGATTCATGCTGAGAGGCAGAGTGAGAAACGAGAGCGAAGCGTTGATGATGTGCCACCTACCAATACTTCACCTTTGATCTCGTTAGCGTTAAATCAGACCCTGGAGGAGACAACCATGCCAGAAAAATATGCAACGACGCCAGCAGCAACTCATCATAACCAGCAGTTAGCTGCGGACTTACAAACCATCTTTGAGCGTTTGCTAGATATTTCCTCAGAGGAGTTTGATGTACAGAGTACTTTTCTTGACATGGGAGCAGATTCGCTTTCCCTCTTGCAGGCCAGCCAGCTTATACGCGAAAGAACTGGAGTGCAAGTTCCATTCCGCATTCTCCTTACGGACTATTCCACTATTCAGGCTTTAACTGAGTACATCTACCAGAAGTTACCACCAGAGAAAGTTGAACGCTTTTCTCCCACGCCGGACAATAGCCATACTCAATTACCACCGCAGACAAAGAACGAGAATAGAGCAACTCCCATTCCTTATATGAATGGCGATAGGCACGAGAGAGAGATAGTAGCTAGCAATATAACACAGAGAGAAAACGTCTCGACGCCCTTCTCCCAGCCAGTTCAGACCATGGCGCAAGCTGGACAGGCTGAAGCACTTATGTCTCAACAACTACAGGTCCTCTCACAAATTATGTCTCAACAACTACAGGTCCTCCACTCTGGCTTACCCGCCACAATTCAACCCATCCAGGCGCGAGAACAAGCAGCCCCACAAATGCTCATTAGCCCACCCGTACAAAGTCCACCACTACAAAAAAATGAACCTGTTGCTTCCTCCCTACCCAAGGAGAGTGAACAAACACAGCAATTATCACAACCGACAAAAGCTGCGGCCTTTGTTCCGTATAAACCAATCAAAAAACGGCCCCGTGCCAGTTTTACACCCCAGCAACAACAGCATCTCGATCGACTGATACAGCGCTACACCAAACGCACTCAGGAGTCTAAAAGACTGGCCCAGGCGTATCGGCCATATCTGGCTGATAGCAGGGCCGTGGCTGGCTTCCGCCTTCCTTTTAAAGAAATGGTCTACCCCATATCCGTATTGCGAGCTTCAGGAGCAAGGATGTGGGATGTTGACAACAATGAGTACGTGGACACAGCCATGGGCTTTGGCTCGCTTCTTTTCGGCCATAATCCGCCGTTTGTCGTCGAGACCATTGAAGAAGAGATCAAACATGGAATTCGCATCGGACCACAATCGGCATTGGCGGGAAGTGTCGCTCAATTACTCTGTGAAATTACCCATAACGAGCGGGCCTTGTTTTGTAATTCTGGCACAGAGGCGGTCATGACAGCCTTGCGCCTCGCTCGTGCCGTAACAGGGAAAACGAAAGTTGCGCTTTTCGCGGGTTCATTTCATGGCACATTCGATGGTATCCTGGTGGTAGCTCAGGAAATGGGGGATGGCACACTGCGGGCCCGGCCCATGGCTCCTGGTGTCCCTGAAGGAATGATGGAAGATCTCCTGATTCTTCATTTTGGAGATGATCAATCCCTCGAAATTCTTGCAGAGCACGCCCATGAGCTAGCCGCGGTCCTTGTAGAACCGCGTCAAAGTTATCGTCCCCAGGCACAGCCAGTAAGTTTTTTACATGCCTTAAGGAAATTCACCAGTGATGCAGGTATAGCACTGATTTTTGATGAGGTTGTAACGGGATTTCGCACACATGCTGCCGGTGTGCAAGGATTACTTAATATACAGGCGGACCTCACGACTTATGGGAAAGCGCTTGGTGGAGGCATACCCGTTGGAGCGATAGCGGGAAAGGCCATGTACATGGATGCTGCTGACGGCGGCCAATGGAACTATGGCGACAACTCACTGCCAGAAACAACCGAAACATTTGTCGCAGGTACATACTTTAAGCATCCGTTAATCATGCCTGTGGTCAAAGCTGTCCTCAATCATTTAAAGACAAGCGGCCCTGCATTACAACAAAATTTGACCCAAAAAACGACGCGACTCGTAGAAACGCTCAATCACTACTGCCAGGAGCATCAGATACCAATTCTCATCACTCAGTTTGGTTCGCTCTTCAGGTTTGAATTCCCCCTGGAAATCAGGACCATAAGCGAAGATATCTTTTACTACCATATGACTGAATATGGTGTGTACATCCGCGAAGGTCGCACCTGCTTTCTCTCAACAGCTCATACCGAGCAAGACACTCAACACATCATCCAGGCCTTCGAGAAGTCCGTCACTGAAATGGCTCAAGATGGCTTCTTTCCTCAAAACTCGCCGGATGATCCAGGCTCTGACGAAGCGTCCAGACAGCCCACTCGCTCCTGGTTAGAGGCCAGCAAGCTATCATCAGCCACCTCCGAGTATAGTCAAGGGAGTACGGTGAAAGTATTCCCACTCACAGCTCCCCAAAAAGAACTGTGGGTCATGGCTCAGATGGGTATTGACGCCTCAACTGCTTATAACGAAACACATTGCTTAACAATCAATGGTCCATTTGATAGCAGTGCCGCAACGAAAGCAGTACAGCAGGTGATAGATCGACATGAGGCCCTCCGAACAACTTTTAATGTCGATGGGACAGAGCAGCATATCCACTCTCACTTTCCTATAACTGTTCCAATTCGCGACTTTTCAACCATCGATAGTAGCAACCGCGATGCCGTTGTTTTAGACTGGGTACAAGAAGAGATACGGAAGCCGTTTGATTTACAGCGTGGCCCTCTGCTCAAAGCGACAATCGTTGAAATAGATGAGCATCAACATATGCTTGTCATTACACACCATCACATTATTGCGGATGGCTGGTCTATGAGTATTGTGCTTGAGGAACTGACCTCCACGTACTCCGCCCTACAGCAAAATAAGCCTTACCAGTTTCCAGAGCCAACGCAGTATAGTGAATATATCCAGTGGTTACAGAGTCAGCAACAGAGCGCACAAATGGATGTAGACGAAGCATACTGGCTAAATGAATTGAAAGAAGCTCCTGCTCCCCTGGAATTGCCCCTGGATGCTCCTCGACCACTCGAAAAAACGTATGCAGGAGCACAATATCGGATGACATTGCCTCCTTCCCTGTTGAAAAGCCTGAAAAGCTTGAGTCGCACACAACGCTGTACGTTATTAACAACGTTACTGACCGGATTCACTACTCTCCTCTATCGACTGACTGGACAGGATGATCTTATTGTTGGCCTACCAGCAGCCGGACAATTAGCCATGCAAGGTGAGAGGTTGGTTGGTCATTGCGTCAATCTGCTGCCTATACGCAGTAAGGTACAAAGCAGCTTTTCCTTTATAGACCTTCTTCAGCAGACAAAAGAGCAACTTTTACAGGCTCAAGAGCACCAGATCTATCCCTTTATATCGATTGTTAAAAAGCTTAATCTGGTCAGAGATCCTGGACAATCTCCCCTGGTTTCGGTGATGTTTAATATTGACCATCCAAAGGAGCTGACTAACGCAGACCTGGATCTGTCGGTTGCGCCTAATCCTTCCCACTCTTCAAAGGTTGATTTATCTCTCAATTTCGCTGAGACAGCGCACTCTCTATCTGTGGATTGTGAATATAACACTGATATCATCACGATGCAGACCATCGAGCGCTGGATGACTCATTTGAGTACCATACTAGAACAGGTAACAGCTAACCCGGCTCAATCTTTGCTAGAAATACCCCTGGTGACTGTGCAACAGGCTCAACAACAACTGTACGCATGGAACCAGACGCAAAAACACTATCAGGACCCCCACGTTCTGCACCACCTGTTTGAACAGCAAGTCACTGCCACCCCCGATGCTATCGCCCTCGTCCTGGAGGACCATGCCCTGAGCTATCGCGAACTTGACCGACGCGCCACCCTGCTGGCTCAACGACTCCTGCAAGAGGGTCTCCCTCCCGAAGGACGCGTCGGCGTCCTGCTGGATTGCTCCTTCGAGATGATCCTTGCGCTGCTCGCTGTCCTCAAGGCTGGTGGCGTCAACGTTCCCCTCGATCCCCATTATCCCCCCGATCGACTGCGCTTCCTGATCTCCGATAGTCAGCCCACCCTGCTCCTGACGACTGCGCACTTGCGCACCTCTCTCTCGCTGAACACGTTGCCCTGTCTCTGCCTGGAAACCTTCGACTGGACCGCTCAGCACGAGACTCCTCTGCCTGCCGCTGTCTCTGTCATGCCCGAGCAGGTTGCCTATCTCATCTATACCTCTGGATCAACCGGGACCCCCAAGGGTGCGGCCCTCACCCATGCCTCTATCAGCAACCGCCTGCTCTGGGGACGCGAGACCTACCACCTCTCCACCTCCGAACGAGTCTTGCATAAAGCCCCGTTCAGTTTTGATTTTGCCATCTGGGAATGCTTCGGTCCCTTGCTGGCTGGCGCTCAGGTGGTCCTGGCTGGCGTCGAGGTGCGCCGCGATCCTCGCGCCATCATTGAGATGGTCACTCGCCATCAGATCACCTTGCTCCACCTGATCCCCTCCCTGCTCCAGATCTTCGTCGAAACTCCTGGGGCACAACGCTGTCAGAGCCTGCGCTACGTCTTTGGTGGGGCTGAAGCCCTACCCGC
>DAOTTL010000006.1:0-6146 GCA_034438135.1 Ktedonobacteraceae bacterium
ATGATTTATTAGCAGGTTGAGTCTTCTTGCCTCAGTACATGAAAGGAATCGACAGGATGTATGATTTGTCCGACAAATCGTTGCCTGTAGTTCCAGCTCAGAATTCAGCAGAAGGAGATCAGCGTCGTAGCCGGGACATAAAAGCCCTTTACGATCAGCAATCCCGGCAGACCGGGCTGGATTGAGGGTAAACATACCGATTACTTCAGATAAAGAGAGTTGCGGCGTGACTTTCAGAACCGTATGAAAGGCCTGATGCATGGTGAGCACACTTCCACAGAGCGTTCCATCAACGAGTCGAGCTGCTCCTTCCACAATTTCAGCCTGCTGACCTGCGAATTCGCAGTGTGAACCTTCTGCCAGACCCGCTCCAACGAGTGCATCAGTGACGATAATTGTGCGCTGTGGTCCTAACATGTTGATCAGCAAACGCATGACTTCGGGATGTACGTGCACACCGTCTGCGATCAGTTCGCCTTTGACCTGCGATGCCTTAGCGATGGCGGCCACCGGTCCTGGTTCACGATGCAAGAGAGGAGGCATAGCATTGAAGCAGTGCGTGGCATGTGTAATGCCCAGACCAATGGCTTCCAGAGACTGCTCATAGTCAGCGTTTGTATGCCCAATACTGACGGTTACGCCAGCCTCTCGCATACGACGGAGCAGCTCATACGCTCCTGGCAGTTCGGGAGCAATAGTGATAATGCGCAGTTGTCCCCGAGAGGTCTCTAAAATCTGCTCTGTTTCAATCGGATCAGGTTGACGCAGCCAGTTCAACGGATGAGCCCCACGCCGTTGAGGACTGATATACGGACCTTCCAGATGAATGCCTAACAGCTCCGCGCTACCCTTCTCTCGTCCACCTGCCGCGACTACAGTGCGCAGTTGGGACAGAGGTAGAGCGTCTGGAACACCGACCACACCCGCCAGAAACGAGGTCACTCCAGTCCCCACCACCCAACGGGCATATCCGCGCACCTGCTCCACTTCATCCGTATGCAAAGCAAAGCCGCCCCCACCATGCGTGTGAACATCGATGAAACCCGGCACAACTATAGCCGAACCGACATCAAGAAGCCGTCCCGGCCTGGAACTCATCTGTCCAACCTGCTCGATAGATCCATTCACAACGGTAATATCTCCCGTGGGTAAATCCATTATAGCGTCAACCAGGCGTGCCCCACGTAACGTATAGCGCATCTATCCCGACTCCTTTAAATAAAGAGAGATACTGCTGGCTAACGCTCTTTGTGGGCGCAAGCCTCCTTACATCTTACAGATTTTTTGCCGATCCGCTGCATCGGCCTGGCAGAGCGCCCCACCCCATTTAAAAAAAGAGTAGATGGCCTGTTTTGCGGAGCAGATGCCCCGCAAAACGGGCCATCTACTCTTTTTATTCTCTTCCCACCTCCCCACCTTTTTTGGAGGATCGAAGGCAGCACGGTTGCGCTGCCTCCGATCCTCTTTTTTTCCTGGGGAGGGGTCTGGCAACGGCTAAAATGCACCGTCTGCGAAATCCTGGTACAACTTGGACTCGCTCTTGACACATCTGAAAACCTATGACAGTATTCTATAGATGATGATAATCCATCTAGCTTAATTGTATCACCTGATGATACAAATTTAAGGGAATAGTATGATCTGTGCACAAGTCAACAAACTGACCCTGGAAGAACAGATCGGTCAGACATTCATGGTAGGCTTCCAAGGAACCAGACCATCGCCGGAACTGATCGAACTTATTCAGCAACGGCACGTCGGGAATATTATCCTCTTTACACGCAATATAAAAGATACAGCACAGCTATACGAATTAACGAAGGAATTGCAAGAAATTGCGCGGCAGAGTGGACAAAACCAGCCGCTCCTCATTGCCATTGACCAGGAAAACGGCATTGTGCAACGGCTCGGGACGGATGCAACGCACTTCCCAGGCAATATGGTTCTGGGCGCGGTGGGTTCACCTCAAAGCGCCTATGAGGTGGCCCTGGCCAGCGGACAAGAGCTCCGAGCGGCGGGTATAAACCTCAATCTGGCTCCGGTAGTGGATATCAATAATAATCCCGTCAACCCTGTCATCGGCATCCGATCATTTGGTGACGATCCACGCCAGGTCGCATTGCTCGCCAATGCGGAGATCCGAGGCTATCAAGAGGCTGGAATAGCAACCTGTATCAAGCACTTCCCTGGCCACGGCGATACAGCAACCGATTCACACCTGATGCTGCCCGCTCTCCTCCATTCAATGGAGCGTTTAGAAGCACTCGAACTGGTTCCTTTTAAAGAAGGAATTGCCGCAGGCGTCGATTGTGTAATGACTGCACATCTCCATCTTGCAGCCCTGGAGCAAGATCCAACCATACCAGCCACCCTCTCATCCGCTGTAATACGTCTGTTTCTCCGCCAGAAGCTGCATTTTCAGGGAGTGATTATTACCGATTGTCTGGAAATGAATGCCATTTCGCAAGGCTTTGGAGTAGGAAAAGGGGCCGTGCTCGCCAGCAGGGCGGGCAATGATCTGCTCTTAATCTCTCATCGTCTTGATCGGCAGAGAGAGGCTCTGGATGAAGTTACAAATGCAGTCACAAAAAACAGCTTATCCCGGCAAGAAATCGCTGAATCGGCTGGACGAGTGCTCGCGCTAAAGCAACATTTATATGAGCGGAGCAGGTCTATAAAAACACCTGACCTTGTTGGCGAGCAGCCTCACCAACAACTGAGCAGACAGATCTATGAACGCTCTACAACCGTGGTCAGAGATAGAGATCATCTCCTCCCAATCGCGCTCAAATCTGAGCAATCCTTGCTGACTATCTTCACCTCTCGCAAACCCTGGACACCGGCAGAGGATAGAGATTATCCTGAGCACACTCTGGTCGAGAGTTTACGTCTGCGCCACGCTCACACCCGCTTCTGGCCACTGACCGAGAAGACAGATGCAGCCGAGTATGAGGAGCTGTATAGCGCAGCCAGACAGGCCGATAGAGTTCTACTGGTCACACTCAATGCCATTATGGACCCACGTCAGGTCACTGTTATGCAAAGATTGCTAGCCCTGGAGATACCTGTCATTGGCCTGGCCGTTCACCTGCCGTATGATCTACTGGCTTTCCCTGAACTGGGTACCTATATGGTCACTTATGAGTACACAAAACCAGCTATTGCAGCAGCTATAAAAGTGCTGTTTGGTGAAATCCAACCTCTGGGGCAGCTCCCGATAAAACTTTTTCGCTGATCAGAGCATGCCCAATAAAAGAAATAAACGCCTAGCCCGCCAGGCCCGGGAGGACCAGACCGAGAGACGGGCCAGCGCATAGGTAAAGGTACATGTATATAGAACAGGTACTGCACGATAGGAGGAACGTGTTAGAACGGTTCATATACAACATAGTTAAGCATAGCCAAAGAGAGAGTATCGATCTCTCTTTGCTACTCATTCCCAATAAGTATATTCGATGAACATAAAAAACTTATAAACATATAAAGCCTGGATATAAACAAAAAAGTAAACATTCTAAGAGTCTTAGAAAACATATTGATTTGCTTGTTCGTTTGGCGCATACTACAGCAAGCAAAGCAGCATTTTCTCAGTTGAGGAGGAACCATGCTAAAAATCCTGGAGCGTAAACTGACGCTTCAATTACTTGTTTTCTACAGTTTGTTTGTGATTCCCCTTCTCCTGGGTGGCGCAGAACTCTACTTCTTTGAGAATAGCGCACTTCAAAGAAGTGAAAAGCAGACTGATCAAGAATTGTCCCAGGTCATCGCACATAGCGTTGAGATATACGTACAAGGCACAATAGAAGTAGCTATGGAACTGGCGCACAGCCAGGCTGCGCGTTCTTTTGATTCTACGCAAATCGCTGCACAATTTAGCATTTTGAAACAGGCTCATCCTGAGATTAGCCAGTATCTCATTTGTGATATGTCAGGAAAAATTCGGCTAAACTATCCACTTGCCTCTGCCAGTGCTGGCGAGCGCTTTAGCGCAATCCAATACTTACAGGCAATCTTGAATAGTAATCAGCCACTCGTCTCACATGCATACAGAGATCAGTTTACGAATATTTCTACTATTTCAGTTGCTGAACGCATTACAAATGCACAGGGGCACACCACTGGAGCTATCATCCTCAATCTCTCACTGGAAGAACTGCACGCCCTCCTGAAAACTATCCAAAATCAGTTATCCGAAAATGGCGAGGTGCATATATGGATCGTTGACAATCAAATGACCTCCATAGTTGATACAGAGGAGACACAACTTGTAAACGATCAACCGCTGTCCGCTCCGATCATGGACGACCTGTTACAAAACAACCCGCCAGAGAAATCCGAAACATCTGCTGACCAGAACGATCTCCCTTATAGGTACACTCCAATTACTGGCACGCAGTGGCTTGTCGCGGTGGAGAGACCGACGGATATCACATTCGAGACTGTGATAAGCAGCTTTCAGCACAGCCTCATTATCGCGCTGCTTATGCTCCTGGCTGGAGCCAGTATCTTCTGGTTTGTAATGCACGGTTGGGTGGTCAGACCGCTGGGGAGGTTGGCCCAGGCGGCCACGCAGATGAAACCAGACCAGACAACCAGAGTCACCGACGAGAGTTGGCTGACTCGTGAGAAGAGTCGGCAGGACGAGATTGGACGTCTGGTGAACGCCTTTGCCGTCATGGAAGAGGAGAGCCATGAGCTTTTCCGCAAAAACGACGAGAAGAGTCACACGCGTCTACGAACACTGGACGCAATTTTGCGCAGTATGGACGAAGGAGTACTCCTGGAGAATCCCATAGGGTGCGTTGTCTATGCCAATAAGATCTTTGCTCGCTTTATAGGTCTCCCGGCACGCGAGCTCCTGAAAGCCTCGTTTCAGGAAGGCTTTTTGGAAGAACGAATCGAAGCCATGATGGAGTCTCCTCAGATGTACCGAGAGGCGCTACACACTGCTGAGCAGAATAACAGGCCCCAGACTATTGAGTTTCGAGTGAGCAGCTATTATAATCAGTTGGGGAAACTGGTTCCAACCAGACGAGTCATGCGAGTGCGCCTTTTCCAGGTACGTGATGCGGCAGGACAGATAATTGGACGTGGCAAAATCTTTAACGATGTGACGCAGCAGAATGAGGCTGAGCAGGTCAAGAAGAACCTCTTAGGCATCGTCTCACACGAGTTGCGTACCCCTCTGACGGCTATTAAAGGCTATGCAACCAGCTTACTGGAAACAGATATCGAACTGGACGCAGCCACTCAGCGTGATTTTTTGCGACGGATTGTTGAAGAAGAGGATCGTATGGCTGAACTCGTGACCAGTCTGCTGGAAATGTCACAACTTGAGGCGGGCACCCTTCAACTCTCTCCCAGCTATTGTTGCCTCTATACGCTGATCGAGCGAGCAATAGAGGCAGCGCGGATACCGCGCGAGCATATCAATGTTGTCAGTCCTGGCGAGTTACCTCGCATCTACATTGATCGGCGACGTATAGAGATAGTCTTGCGCAATCTGCTAGAGAACGCACAGAGATATGCGGGTGAAGATGCGGAAATCGAGATTATTCTGCGCTATATCGGGACAGATGAGGGTGACGGACTCTGCTTGAGTGTTGCGGACAATGGGCCAGGTTTCCCAAAGAATCTGACTGAACAGATCTTTGAGCGCTTCTATCAGATAGATGGGAGTCGAAAACGCAGCAAGAATGGAGTTGGTCTGGGACTGGCAATCTGTCGCGGCTTTGTAGAAGCACATGGAGGACGGATATGGGCAGAGAATCGCACAAATCCGGTTAAAGGAGCTGTTTTCCATATCTGGCTGCCCAACAGATTGTTTCAAGTCCCAGAAGTTTCAGGGAACCCTTACGAATTGGGAAAAGCACTTTAACCATTGAGAAACGGAGGAGAATTTATGTATGCCACAGGAAAGACAAATTCTCATCGTTGATGACGAACCCAGTATCCAGGATTTCATCAGACGCAACCTGGAGTTACGTACCTTTAAGGTCTCGCTAGCAAGCAATGGATTGGAGGCCCTGGCCCAGTTTGAACAAAACAATTTCGCCTTGATTATCCTCGATATCATGATGCCTCATATGGATGGTCTGGAGGTCTGCCGACGCATTCGTCAGACCAGCACAGTGCCTATTATCATC
>DAOTTL010000007.1:0-6658 GCA_034438135.1 Ktedonobacteraceae bacterium
TGAGGCATTTCGGGCGCTGCGCAAAGCGCAGCGCCCGAAATGCCTCAAAAAAGAAGGGTGGGGCCATTCGCCTGCGAATCGCCTTCGGCAGCAGAGTCTTGTAAAGAGGGGCGGCCTGCTATGCAGGCCTTTGATCTCTTTCTTATTCGCGGGTTGTACGAGAAAGAATCTCTGGTTCTTTTGCCAGCAAGCGTCTTGAGGCGATATTGGTGAGAATAATGTAGAGTACTGCGCCATAGATCACACTCAAGGGCATTGTGATTGCCCAGAGCCAGGTCATGTTCAGGAAAAACGGGATGCCGATGCCAAGGGCGACCGGGGCTAGCAGAAGTACAGTTACGATCAACATAGCGAACGACAGCAATGAGTTCAAACAACCGCCTGATTGGGCCGGTGTACCACCAGCGACATAGCCACGTTGACCAATGGGACGCTGATAGCGAGGGAAGTAGACCGATGAGATATTGCCGGATCCCAGAGCAATCCCCAGACCGCTGAGTCCGATAACTGCGGCTGGCAAGACCATATCCTGTTGATGCGAGGCAACTGCGCACACTATCAAAAGGACTATTAGCAGAATAAGACCCATCAGGAAAACTGTGAGATTCTTGCCCCAGAGCAGGCGACGTCTGTCGATTGGGAAGAGAAGCAGGGCCGTGAGGCTTTCGCGCTCAATTCCCAGTGTATTCAGACTCAACGTGAGCATAAAGAGAAAGACGACTGCCACCGAGGTAAAAGGGGTGTAATTTGCATAAAAGCTGCCACTATCCTGTTGGGAACCGCTGAAAAGCGGAATGATCACAAAGATGAGGACATAAATTCCGACTTGAAAGACCCGAACTTTTAGCTGCGGATCGCGCCAGAAACACAGGGCTTCCTTTTTAACTAGAGCCGGGAGTTGATCTCCCAAAGCGGCTTTTTTCTGTTCAAAGACTGTATAAGAAGCCGTTGCTGAACGAGTCGGTGTACGCGCCTTTACAGGTGGCTCCGTGTATCCTACGGCCGTACTCGTCGTGGAGACTGGAGCCGCAGATGCCTGAGAGACTGCCTGGAGAGGCGGCAATGACGCTCCCTCCCGACGCGATCGTACTCGGCGTGCTGATCCTGCTTCGGAGGCGGTCATACTGCGGGCCAGGACCATTTGCCAGAGATAGAGAGCCAGGATATCAATGAGCAGCAGGATACCCATCATAGCGATGCTCAAGAGCCAGTTGCCCTGTGTCGCGGCTCGAATCGCACTGGCCGCTACCCCTGAAGGTAGCCATTGGAGATAGGGCGAAAAGCTGCCCGCGTTGAGCGCACTGCCAAAACTCCGCAGGGTACCTGTCGCTGAGAGAATACGACTGATTATATAGACGGATGAGGATAAGAGAGCGATTATAAGGATGCTCAGATCACGAAAGCGACGACTTTGCAGTGTACGCATCAGGAGCGCCAGAAACAGTTGACTGATACTCACTATCGCGACATAGAATAACAGAACAACAAGAAGTGCCACCAGGCCAGCGAACAGTGATTTTATCAACCAGGCCGCAATAGTGACCCCAAAAAGAATGAGCAGGAACACGGTCCAGATGTCGAACAAAGATGAGAAGACCAGACTAAACATGACCTCTGATCGAGTGAGTGGAAAGAGTTGCAGCTTCGTAATATCCAGTCCCTCATTCGTTGAGTAGGAGAGAACTGGCAGGACAAGCCAGAAAATCAACAGGCCACTAAAAAGCAGGTAGAGCAGTTCGGTACTGGGAATCATAGGAAGAGTGATAAAGCCGAAGAAAAGGGCAATCCCCAGGATACCGGCAAAAAAGAGCATAACCAGCATACCGATAATGGTGAAAATGAGAGTAGTGGGCCTGCGTCTGAAGTTGCGCGTCAGCATTTTCACACGCAGCCATGCCAGCCAGCGCAGCTTATCACTGTGTACAATCATGAGTTTTCTTTCGCCTCCCCAGACTCTAGCCAGCTTAGATTATGACTTTCGTCGCGTACTCCGATGACTTGCATAAAGACATCCTCCAGGGTTGCGTTGTGTCCATCGCTGTCGGGTCTGGCACGAGAGCGCAATTCGTCAAGCGTACCCTCAGCGACCAGGACTCCCCGGTTAATAATGCCCACACGTGTACAGAGACGTTCAACAACCTCCATGATATGCGAGGAGAAAAAGATAGTAGTTCCATGGTGGGTCAGATCGTTCAGAATATCGCGGATGACTCTTGAACTCACTGGATCGATTCCCTCGAACGGCTCATCAAGAAAGAGTACCTGTGGTCGGTGAATCAAGGCTGCGGCCAGGGCAATCTTCTTGCGCATGCCTACGGAATAATCAATAACCAGTTTATCGGCATCATCATCAAGGGTCAATATATGGAGCAATTCTTCAGCGCGGTGGGAGATGTCCGTTTTGGGTACGCCGTACATATGTCCGGCGAAGTTCAAAAACTCGCGTCCACTCAGGCGCTCATAGAGATGAAGATACTCCGGCAAGACTCCCATCAATGTGCGAGCCCGCAGTGGCTGTTGCCAGACATTAACGCCTCCCACAAAAGTCTGCCCCCCCGTTGGTCGCAGCAATCCAGTAAACATCTTGATCGTCGTCGATTTGCCAGCACCGTTTGGACCAAGAAAGCCGAAAAATTCACCGCGTCTCACTGAAAGATTCAGATGATGCACAGCCACTTTCTGACCGAAGACCTGTAAAAGGTTCTGTGCTACAATCGCCATCTCTCCACTTTCCTCTGGTGAGGCTAACTGATTTGTCGTGAATGGAGCATTTTGTTCAGGAAATGTCGTCATATGCCTTCCTCTCGCATAAAATTTTTATAGGTGAGATATAACAATATGCTATAGCACTATAGCATTGCAGGCAGAAAAATGTCAAGGGAAAAGAAGGGATGCAGATCCTTTGATGCAGAACCCTTTTCAGAGTGAAAAGTAACTTTGCTGCGTAGATCGCGTATATATAAATGGTATATGTAGTGTTCCTTCTAAAAAAGATTGATTGGATGGAAAAGATGGCAGTAATTGGCACAATTGGCCACTAGAACAGAACTGTTTGATCTGTTATGATTACTCAAGAGGTAATGAGACGGTTAACAGTTATTTGCCAATTAGGACATCCTCGTAAAGGGAGAAGAGTAGTTACTGGGCAGGGCTCAAAGGGGAGTGTTATATGAAAGAGCGCACCACAAAAGGAAAGCTTACTCGAACTCATGGTTTACCACACCTCCGTAACCTTCGTCAAAAGAAAGGCTTGAGTCTGGGCCAACTGGCCAACCTGAGCGGATTGCGTCGTGATACAATTTCACATCTGGAAGATGGTAGGCTCGATCCACAACCCTATCACATCCGTTTATTGGCTCATGTATTGGAAGTTCCCCTATTTGATCTGGTGTCATGAAGATAGTGTTATGAGTGATGAGCAAGAAATGCAGTTTGCCGACCCGGCCTGGCAGCCGCAGCCAACGCAGCCATTCGATACCAGTAGGATTGATGCAACTCTTCAGTCCGACCAACGTCCTGAAGAGGACTCCACTGCCTTTTTGAACAATGCTCAACCCTCTGGCAAGGTTGAGCATACCTATGATCAGGGATACCAGGCGCAATACACTTCTATTCCGGGGACTCAGGATGCAAAACCTTCTCAAAGTCAGCAGCGACCTCAAAGACAACAGGCTCCTTTGCCTCCGCCTCAGAATCAGCAACAACAGTCCTCTTTCCACTCCGCTCAAAGTCAGTCCCGGCAGGTACCACCCCGGATCTGGTGGCTAATCGCTATTATAGTAGCGATTAGTGTATTTGGCCAGGCTGATAATTTCTTCGGAGGGATTTTCTTCCTTCTCGTTTCTATCGCCTTGATTGCCGTTATATGGAAGTTCATCAAGGGACGCTGGCGGTTGAATATAACGGGAGAAAGGTTACCTGCTGAGACTCGCACCTTTGCGGTAGATGAGATGCCGACTATTCAGGTGAATAGTCTGGCTGGTTCAATTCGTCTGCATAATGGCCAGGAGAAGCAAGTTACTATCACCGCAACTAAACGCGGCTACCTGTTTCGTGGACCGTCATCAGATACAGATGCCGAGATCTCCTACACTCAGGACAGACTAAAAAATGCCATTACAGCGCGTGTCTCTAGCTGGCGGCCTACGGGGAAACATATTATCGATTTTGATATTACTGTACCAGCACGGTCGAGTCTAGAATTGAGCACAAATGCTGGCAAGTTGATTGTACAGGGCATCGAGGGTCAGATACAGCTCAAGACTGACGCGGGTACGATAGAGGTTTCTCAGACGATCTTACAGGGTTGGTCTCTTCTCAAAACCAATGCTGGCTCGATTACGTTTTCGGGCACGGTTGCAGCAACAGGTGACTATGAGATGTCTACTGATCTGGGCAGCGTAAAGGCCTCGCTTGCAACGACGAGCTCATTTTTTCTGGATGCACATACCGACCTGGGTTCGGTCAGTACAAATCTCCCGCTGATTCAGCCTCAGAAGAACCGACTCTTGGGTCAGATTGGGAGAGGACCTGCCTATCCTCGTCTGCGCCTGAAAACGAATCTAGGTTCGGTCGATCTTTCACATCGTTAACCAATTTTCAGTGGTTTGCAAAGCCACCCCTCCTCCAAAAGTAGAGGTTTCTTGTCGATCGACAAAAAATCTCTACTTGCGAGATTGTCGCCTCAGGCAACAACATAATCTTGACAACAAGCGGTTTGTCAGTTTATAATTTAATTAATCAGTCAGTCAAATATAGTGAGAAATTGAGCAAAGTAACGATGCCACGTACACCCAAAGTGATAGAAGATCGGCGCGAACAGATTATCGATGCAGCCATGAGAGTGTTTGCAGAGAAAGGTTTTACCAGGGCAACGAACAGAGATGTAGCGAAAGAGGCAGGGATTACTACTGGACTGATCTATTATTACTTTGAGAATAAAGAGGCGGTATTAAAGGCGGTATTGGAGGCACGTTCGCCAATTCAGATTATAGAACATATAGATTCCGAATTGCTGGAGCAGCCGCCAGAGGTTTTTCTGCCCATCCTCTTCACGCGTATGCTGAACATTGTCGAGAACGAGCAGTTCATTCCCATGATACGAGTCATTTTGTCTGAAGTGCTACACAATCAGCAGATTGCAATGATTGTGACGAGCTTTATCCAGCGTGCACTCAGTTTTCTGAGCAATTATCTGCAAGTTCAGACGGCCAAAGGTATCGTGCGCAGCGATCTCGATCCGGCCCTACTGAATCAGATCGTCTTCGGAGCCATAATGGGCTTCGTCCTGAGGCGCGAGATTCTCCACGATCCTGCCGCACTTCACTTTACGCGTAAGGACATGGCCCAGGCCTTCACAGATATTCTGCTCGATGGTATCCAGGTCCATTAAATTTTTTTTGTAAGCAATTAATTAATCGATCAGTCAAGAAAGAGGTCTATTCTATGCAAGAGCAAGAAGATTTACAAGAAGCGCGAGAGGAACTGGAGAGTGGGGTTGAACAGCCAGTAGAGACAGATTGTTGTATCGTGGGTTCTGGACCGGCGGGAGCGGTCCTGGCTCTGTTATTGGCACGTAAAGGGATAGAGGTTACATTGTTAGAAGAGCATAGTGATTTTGCTCGTCAGTTTCGAGGTGACACTATCCATCCTTCGGTCATGGAGATTTTGGCGCAGATTGATCTGGCTGAGCCACTGCTCAAGCTCGATCATATCAAGGTGTATGAATTACCTATTGAGACGAAAGAGGGCATCGTCGCATCTCTAAGTCTTCAACATTTGAAGACGCGCTATCCCTATATTACGCTTCTACCTCAAGAAAACTTTCTGACGTTTATTACGCAGAAAGCTGCTTCTTACCCCAATTTCCATCTAATCACAGGTGCACGTGCGGAGAAATTGATTGAAGAAGATGGCTACATACACGGTGTGCACTACCGAACTCGTGACGGTTGGCATGCTTTGCGGGCAGTGCTCACGGTGGCAGCGGATGGACGTTTCTCGCGCATGCGCAATCTGGCAGGTTTTAAGCCGATTGAGTCGGAAGTTCCTATGGACGTGCTCTGGTTCAGGCTGCCGCGTGAGGAAGATGACCGGTCCCAGAGTATTGGTCGGCTTGGTCCGGGCCATATATTGATACAGCTTAATAGAGGCAATGAATGGCAGATGGGATACGTTATCCCCAAGGGAGGCTATCAGCGCATCAAGGCCACAGGTCTGGAGCAATTGCATGCGGAGATTGCCACGCTCATACCAAATTTTGCCTCGCGTTTACAAAAGATTACGGAGTGGAAGCAAATTTTTGTGCTCTCCGTCAGTGCCAGTCATCTCACACGTTGGTACCTGCCTGGTCTGCTGTTCATTGGAGATGCGGCCCATGTGATGACACCTATCGCTGGCGTAGGTATCAACTATGCCATCCAGGACGCAGTTGCCGCCGCGAATATCCTGACGCCTGGATTACAAAAGGGTCAGGTAAGTACACAAGATCTGGCTCGTGTGCAGCGCAGACGCGAAGGACCGACAAAGCTTATCCAAGGGTTTCAGAGTATAGTGCAAAAGCAGTTTTTAGAGCGAGTTGTCAAGACAAACAAGCCTTTGGAGTTCCCCTGGATGGTCAAGTTTTTACTACGTACTCCCTTGTTGCGCAATATACCAG
>DAOTTL010000008.1:0-9937 GCA_034438135.1 Ktedonobacteraceae bacterium
GCGAAGCTGAGGGGATGAAACGACTCGTCGCCTACCTCGTGAGTCAGCCAGCCTACGCGCTTCATGAAACCCACCTGCGTTCTCGACTCCAAGAACGCCTGCCTGACTACATGATTCCTTCCCATCTAGTCCTGCTTGACGCCCTGCCGCTTACCCCGCACGGCAAATTGGATCTCTCTGCCCTACCTGAGCCTGGTAGTACAGCTCTTGATATCCAAAACAACTTTATTGCTCCGCGTGATAGCGTAGAAATTCGGTTAGTACAAATCTGGGAGGATCTTTTAAAAGTACATCCGATTAGTGCGATGGACAATTTTTTTGAACTGGGAGGTCACTCTCTTTTAGCCGTCACAATGATGGCCCAGGTTCGCAAACAATTCTGGCAAGAACTGCCAATATCTGCACTGTTTCAATATCCAACAGTTGAAACATTGGCAAATATTCTGCGTCAGCAACATGCCTCGACAGTGCGTTCACCACTGGTGATCATGCAGCCCCATGGAGACAAGGAACCTTTTTTTCTCGTTCACCCTGAAGGTGGCAATGTTCTCTGTTATCATCATCTACCGCCACTTTTGGGGCTAGATCAACCACTTTATGGGCTGGAGGATATCGAAATATACGAAAAGACCGGCACCTATCTTCCTATTGAAACGATGGCTGCCAGGTATATTACAGCCATCAAAGAGCTCAAGCCAGAAGGCCCCTACCTCATAGGTGGCTGGTCCTTTGGCGGCCTCGTAGCCCTTGAAATGGCTCAACAACTACAAAAACAGGGAGAGGACGTCCCCATTCTGATCATCCTGGATACAATGCCGCTTCATCAAAAGCATCTGGTTACTGATGATATTACACTTCTTGTACGCATGATCAGAGATATGAGCCGTGACACAACACAAAATGCGTCACTCGCATTCGACGAATTGCAGCGCCTTGCGCCAGATGAACAGATGGCCTTTATTCTGGAGCAGATGGAAGCGGCAAAGCTTATCCATGCAGGCAAAGGGATTTCGCATGTTCAACGCCAGTTATTGAATGGTATCAAGGCAAGAACATTTGCTTCACAAGATTACCAGATTCAACCCTATCCAGGCCAGATAGCACTCATTCGATCGAGTGAACTGGACAGCGAACTGGTAGAACATATAAAGGAACCCCTTGAACTCGAATATTCTACAGCAACCTATGGTTGGGAAGCGTTCTCTACACGGCAAATCCAGGTTTACTACGTCCCTGGGGTTCATCGGAATATGGTTTATCCGCCAGCCGTACAGGTCCTGGCTGACCATTTGAAAACATGTCTTGATAGAGTAGAAATTGCTGTAAACGTAGATAAAAGTGATCGTTTTGCGAAGCTATAAAGGGAAGATGCTCATGAAAAATGTGCATAAAGTAAAAGAGGCTCAGCTCACAGGGAGAATCGCAGCCAGCCCGGATACCTTTCTACATGAAGAGATTCTTGCGCCGCAATTCAACTACGAGCTACAACATTTGCTTCCTTACTATATTCTGATAGAAAAGGTTTTACTTCTTGAATACAGTCGGATGAAGCTGCTGAGTAAAACATCTGTAACAGATATAGGTCGCATCCTGGACCAGATAACACCTGCTGGCTTAGTCCCCGATCCGACAGTCAACATGTCAGATATCGCCTTTGCCATTGAGCAGTTTGTTGAAAAGCGGCTTGATAGTGAAGTATACGCCTGGCATGTTGATCGCAGTCGCAACGATTATCAGGCGTGCGCCCAACTCATGTTTGGGCGCGAGCTACTACTTGAGCTAATCGAAGCCTTGAGTACCTTTATCCAGGCTACGCACGCTCTGGCAATCAAGCATACAACATACGTCATGCCAGGCTACACACACTACCAGGCTGCTCAGGTCATCACCCCTGGTTTTTATCTCGCAGCTCTGTGTGAAGAAACGCTCAACGCATCACGCAGACTACTCTCCCTGTTCCATGAGATAAACGTATGTCCGTTAGGATCGGGAGCTATGGCAGGTCAATATTTGCAATGGGATCGGTCTCATATGGCGAATTTACTCGGTTTCGAAGCATCACAGCGCCATGCCCTGGTCTCTGTTGCGTCCCGTAGCTGGCTGCTGCGGTTGGCTGGTGAGGTATCTACCTTCAGCGCCGTATTAAGTCGCTTTTTCACAGATTTCATCTGCTGGAGTAGCAGTGAATATGGTTTCATTGATTTTCCAGACGAATTATCTGGTATTTCTTCTGCCATGCCGCAGAAAAAAAATTTCTCCTTACTTGAGCGTATACGCGGCAAAACCGCCCATATTTCCGCGTATTACACAGACATTCTCATGGGGCAACGGAACACGCCCTATACAAATCTGGTAGAAACCTCGAAAGAGGCAGGAAGCAACATGTACCCATTATTCAAAACAATGCAGTCGATATGCAAACTATCGACGATAATTATGGAACGGGTACAATTCCGAACAGATCGCATGCAGGAGGTGTGCCGCCAGCAATATCTTGAAGGTTTTACGCTTGCGAACTATCTCACATTACACGAACACATCCCGTATCGCAAAGCCCAGGTCATTGTTGGACATTACATTGCTGCGGCCCTGGAACAACATCGCCAGCCATGGCAGATAGACGAGACATCCCTACGACAGCTTGCCCTATCTGCCGGTTATCCAGTGAACCTTTCCAGGGAGGTACTCCAGTCCATTTTTACAAGCGAGTGCGAATTATATAGCAAGCAATCAGTTGGCTCTACTCACCCTGAGCACATGCAAGCATTACTTCTCTCGCAGTTAGAGGAACTCCAACACCTACAAGCCGATTGGAGCCGACAGCGCACAAATATCGAAAAAGCTGATCAAAATGTAGGTACGTTATTGTATCACGCTACGAAGGGATCTGAGCAGTGAACTTTGACCAGTCCGTTATGGGTAGAATAGAACAACCACCCAGAAATAGAGGAACCGGCGCGGCTTTTGGAACCTTTGGCGAGTTATTACAAGGCCGTTTTGTAGAACAACACAGGTCCCTCGACTTTCTCGTCACATTTCCAATGGAGATATACTCCCACGCTGCATTTATACCTGATGACAGTATCAATACAGTAGTCGTCTTACCAGCATGGAAACAGAAGTCACAACTGCTCGCGAACAGAATTCTGGAACACTACGAAATGCCTCCAGGTGGCAGGCTTATCC
Source organism: Ktedonobacteraceae bacterium (assembly GCA_034438135.1). Taxonomy (GTDB): domain Bacteria; phylum Chloroflexota; class Ktedonobacteria; order Ktedonobacterales; family Ktedonobacteraceae; genus Paraktedonobacter. The sequence goes on from DAOTTL010000008.1 coordinate 3,187, forward strand.
TCGATAGTGATTTGCCAGCAGGCAAGGGATTAGCCAGTTCATCTGCCGATCTGGTAGCAACTGCTCGTGCACTCTCTTCTAGCTTCGGCCTACCCATATCTAACGAGCTTCTCCAGAGCTTCATGCGCGAGATAGAGCCTTCAGACGGGGTCATGTATCCTGGAGTCGTCTCTTTCTACCATCGACAGGTACAGCTACGCGAATTTCTTGGCCCACTTCCTCCTATTGCCATTGTCGGTTTAGACGAAGGCGGGATGCTGGACACATGCCAGTTTAATCAATATCCTAAAAACTTTACCAGGAGTGAAGAACAGGAGTATCTTTACTTGCTGAATACCATCTCAACAGCAATAAAGAAAGAAGATATATGTACAATCGGAAAAGTAAGTACAAGAAGCGCATTGCTAAACCAGAGGATAAATAAGAAGCAAACATTGTACGAAATTATCGCTATCTGTGAAGAAGTACAGGGGCTAGGCATTGCTGTTGCTCATAGTGGTACCTGTATAGGGATACTTCTCTCACCTCAAAACGAGCTCTATCCCTACCAGTTACAAACAGCATCAAACCATCTTGCCAGATTTGGTATGGAAACAGGTATCTACTACTCGTTAGGCTTCGATGAAAGGAGACAGTCATGTATGAGTACATCACCTGCAATGAAAAAGGGGGAGCCAGGGGCGGATGTTCTGACCCAGAACTCGTTTTTTCTTAGCGCCGCACGATCCAGCAAAGGAGATTGATCAGGATGAGCACAGGAGCCATCCCTTGTCGCCCATGCCAGAAGCGCATTTTCTGTCCTGGCGCACGTAGAGAAGAAGCTTTATTCAGGAGAAAAACAGCATGTTGCAACAATGCATGATCGATTGTATTGGTCAGACACCATTGGTACGCTTACGTTTGGATCCATATGCAGTTGGTGAAGTGTATGCCAAACTGGAACTACAGAATCCCTTTGGCATGAAAGACCGGGTTGCCAAACAAATCATACTTGATGCTAAGCGTAGAGGTATATTGCAAGATGGCATGCCTATCATTGAGAGTTCATCAGGAACGATGGCTCTCGGTCTGGCCCTGGTAGGAACCTATCTGGGTCACGAAGTACATATTGTCACTGATCCACGCATAGATGCTCTCACCCTGGCTAAACTCAATGCCATGGGCTGCAAAGTCCATATTGTGCAAAAAATGACCAGCCATGGTTGGCAAAGCGCCCGTTTGGAAAAACTAGCGGCCCTCATGGAACACTATCCACATGCCTTCTGGCCTCGTCAATATGACAATCCGAACAATCCGTTGGCCTATACCGCCCTGGCGCAGGAACTCATCGAGGATCTGGGTCGTGTCGATATTCTCGTCGCCAGCGTTGGCAGTGGTGGGTCATTAAGCGGAACGGCCAGAGCATTGCGCAAGGCGAACCCGGCCCTGCATGTAGTGGCGGTAGACGCTGTGGGCAGTTGTATCTTTGGTCAACCTGATTATCCGAAGCGTTTACAAAGCGGGCTGGGCAATAGCCTCATTCCTGCGAATGTTGATAGTACACTCATCGACGAAGTTCATTGGCTCAACGACGAAGAAGCTTTCGCTGCTACTAAGAGACTGGCCCTGCATGAGAAGATCTTTGCCGGGAACAGTTCTGGATCTGTCTATGCTGTTGCCCGCTGGCTCAGTCAGGTTGTTCCTGTGGGGACAAAGATCGTAGCCATTTTTGCAGATCGGGGCGATCGTTACTATAAAACCATCTACAATGAGGCATACCTTGCTGAGAAAAATGTTCACCGATTACTCCTGCCTGATGAGCCTCAAAACATTACACAGGAAATGGTCGCCACGTCCTGGTCGTTTACACGCTTGAAAAGAGAAGAGAGTTACTATGCAGAGTTACTTGCTCATTATTGAGTCAAATACTACCGGTACAGGCTTGCTGGCCCTGCAACAGGCCCAGACGCTGGGGCTTTCGCCTATCTTTCTGACGCAAAATCCACAGCGCTACCCTGGCTTGGAAAAGATAGATTGTCCAACACTGATTTGCAATACGAACTCTCTAGAGGCACTGATGGAAACGATTACGCTCCATTTCAGCAGAGAACAGATACGCGGTATGTTTACCACAAGCGAGTTTTATCTAGAAACAGTGGCATATCTGGCAGACATCTATCAACTGCCAGGCAATTCTCCACAAGCCATAAGAGTATGTCGCCATAAGGGAAAAACCAGGCAATACCTGAAAAAGGCGGGGGTCAGACAACCACGCTTCATGCTTGTCGAGTCCGCAGATGATATCGCTCGTGTTTGTGCACAGTTTACCCTTCCCTGTGTGGTAAAGCCAGTGGATGACACAGGCTCAAACAATGTGCGACTCTGCCAGACATGGGAGGAAGTAGAGAAACACATGAGCATGATTGTTCATTGCCTGACAAATGCACGAGGACAAACGACAACGCGTGCGGCCCTGGTTGAGGAATATCTTGCAGCACCAGAGTTCAGTGTGGAAATGTTTTCCTGGGAAGATGAAACGATTTGTCTTGGCATCACCGAAAAAAGCCTGACAGGTTTCCCTTACTTTGTTGAACATCGGCATATATTTCCTGCTCGCTTGCCAGAAGCTACAGTTGAAGAGATGCAAACGACCGTTCGGACTGCTCTGAGGACCGTAGGGATAACCAGAGGAGCTACTCACACTGAGGTAAAGCTCACTCCGGCAGGGTGTGCCATTATTGAGATCAATGCTCGTCCCGCTGGAGGCATGATTCCTGAGTTAATCTATTCTGCCACTGGCATCGATCTGCTCAAGCAACAACTTCATGCGGCAGTGCACCAGCGTCCCGATCTTCAGACCATACACTCAGGCCATGCAGGTATACAATTCTTGATTACACATGAAGATGGAACCTTTGAAAGCATACAAGGGATTGAACATGCCAGGCGTATGGCAGGTGTACGTCAGATAACCGTTACAGCCAGACCTGGCGCGGTCATTTCACCGCCAAGGAGCGCCTATGATCGTCTAGGATACGTTATTGTCGAAGCCAACACTCATGAGAATGTCGTACAGAGATTAGATAAGGCTGTAAATGAATTGACAGTCTGTCTGGCTCATGTCGCTGCATGAAAGGAGTTCATCTATGATTGAACTGCGTAGTGACACCTTTACACTACCTACGATAGCGATGTTAGAAGCAATGACTCGGGCCTGTCTGGGAGACGATGTCTACCAGGAAGATCCAACAGTGCGTGCCCTGGAGGAGCTGGCTGCCTACAAATTAGGAAAGGAGGCCTCTTGTTTCATGCCCAGTGGAACGATGGCAAATCTCACCTCGATTATGGCCTGGTGCACAAGAGGTTCTAAAATAATAGTAGGCAACGAAGCAGACATATTTATCTATGAAGCAGGTGGGGCTTCTGTGTGTGGAGGGGTCGTGTATGAACCTATTCAAACCCAGCCAGGTGGCCTGCTCCTCCTGCGTGACCTGGAGCGAGCTATCCCTGACGATCCTGACGATCCCCAGTTCGCGCGACCAGCCTTACTGGCAATTGAGAATACCCATAATCGATGTGGAGGAACAATCCTGCCCCTGGACTACTTGCAAGAGATCTTTGATTTTGCGCAGCGCAAAGGACTACCGGTCCATATGGATGGCGCAAGAATTTTTCATGCTGCTGTCGCCTTAGGAATTGATGTCTCTGTCATAGCAAGCTATGCGCATTCCGTGCAATTTTGTTTATCAAAGGGGTTAGCCGCACCTGTTGGTTCGATGGTGGTGGGAGAGGCTGCGTTTATCGAGAGAGTGCGCAGAATAAGAAAGATGTTGGGTGGAGGCATGCGCCAGGCGGGTATTGTGGCTGCCGCAGGAGTTGTGGCTCTTGAGCAAATGGTAGATCGCCTGGCGGAAGACCATGCAAATGCGCTCCGTCTGGCCAGAGGATTGGCACAATTGCCACAAATCCAGGTTGATCTGAGTATGGTTCAAACAAATATTGTGCTGTTTCGCGTTATCGACGAACGCTTTACCTGGCAAACCTTTGTCGAGTCAGCTCGCAGTCGTGGGGTGCATTTTGGCGAGTTAGGATACGAGCGTATCCGTGCCGCTCTCCATTATGGCATCTCAACTCGCGACGTTGACCAGGCCTTGAATATTGTGAGTGATGTGCTACACATCGGGGCTGATAGACAACGGCTTGTTCATCGCTAAAAAAGTGTAATCAACAATGGAGGATATGTATATGCGTCATCAGGCCATCATTTTCGATCTCTTTGGGACGCTGGTTGATAATCTTTCGCTGCATCAGACAGGAACGATCCTCTCTGAAATCGCCGAGATATTAGACCTTCCCCAACAAGATTTTATCTCTCTGTGGACGGTTGACACATGGCATCAACGGGCTGCGGGTGCTTTTGCTTCTCTAGCGGGATGTATGGAACACATCTGCCAATTGCTGAGACGTACTGTGAAGTCCGAACAATTAAAGCAGGCTTGCGAGATATGGCTTGCATATGGACGAGAGACCCTTATTCCCAGGAAAGAAACTCTTGATCTTTTACATGCTCTCCGCTCATCAGGATACAAACTGGGAATCATGACTGATTGCTCTCACGAAGTCCCATTTCATTGGACAAACACACTTTTTCCGCAGTTTGTCGATACGACGGTTTTCTCTTGTCTGGTTGGTATGAAAAAACCAGATGTCAGAATGTATCATCTGATGTGTCAGCTTTTATCTGTCTCTCCAGAAAAGTGCATCTATATTGGTGATGGAAGTAGTCATGAACTTACGGGCGCGGCTATAGCCGGAATGCTCCCTATTCGTTTACTGACCCCATGTGACGTCTCTCCAGATAGCATGCGCCCAGATGCAGAGGAATGGGAAGGAATAACATTATCATCTTTAGAGGTCATTTTCTCCTTCACACAGGACGTCAATATGTCAGATCAATATGCCCTCAAATGAGGGCATGGGTAACTACTCAGGTGCCTTGCCGAAATCGCCCCACCTCATAGGGAGCAAAGGGATGGTGAGCAAAACGGGCGGGATGGCCGCCCGTTTTGCTCACCATCCCTTTTTTGTTCGCCGCCGCAGACGGCGAGAAGAGGGTACTGAGTAGTTACCAGGGATAACTCATCTCTTTCTGTATCCAGAAGATCGGTTTGTAGATGAAGACAACGGAGAGAAAAGACCCAACTGGTATGCTTTGAAAATAGCATCTTGTAAGTTATGGACATCAAGTACTTCGTAAACTCGTTGTCTGTGCTTATTCACTGTAGCCGGGGTAATACAGAGCATTTCAGCAATTTCTTCCTGGCTATTATGGAGGCACATCAGTTGCAAAATTTCAATCTCGCGCTTCGTGAGATCTCTGTGCAAGAGTGGGCTCAAATGTTTGCTCTGCATCTGTAAAAACTGATTGAGCTCAATAGTATACAGTAACCAGGCACAGATGCTTGCAATTTGCTCAACCACCAGAACAGGGATATAGCTAAGGGAACTGCTATCAGTTTCATTAGCGACATAGAGTGTGCCGTAACATCGCTCTTGTTTTTCATTCTTATAGCTTACAGGAAAGACGGAAATATCCTGATCTAAGATCGCAAATGGCTCATTCAGGTTAATCCGTAATTGCATTCTTCCATTACTCAATATAGCAATGTCTTTGCAAAGATGGGTAATGGGATCTTTTTCTCCATTGCTCAATTCTTGAGTTAATAAACAAAGGTGAGCAAATATTTTGGAATACTTACTAAGTATCTTATCTGCATTGATATCTGCTCTTTGCGGTCTGTAAGACGAGATTGCAGCTAGATTGTTGGATCTCAAAGCGCTCCTCCTCAAGAGTTTTCACTGATACACACGCTCCAGCAGAGGCTCTCTATGTCTCCCTGACTGCCCTTCCTGAGCAGTTTAAGATGCTGCCTTATCCATCCATGGGTCAGGAAGAATTCTTAATGGTGCAATGCTTGCCAGTTGCTATGTTCGCTCAGACGTAATGCCTCTCCATCTGCGCACAAAGGGAACAGAACACCTGGCAAATTCTTTAGACGCAGAACTCTGTTAATCACTTCTCGTTGCAACACGAGCAAGAAGCTGTTGACTGAATTCGGGAAGGTCACGAGCGCTGATATCATGCAGGGCATCCCTCTCCCGGGTAGTCAAATGATATCCATAGCTATCTATTGTTCCTAAAGGATTTCTCAGCAAATCTCGTGCGAAATTCTCATCAGTAGCCGCAGCACTTAAAATTTCATTAAGCGTTTCCCAGGACATGAGCGTCTCCTTTCTTGGATACTTCTTCTGGCAACGCACGTTTTCTTCCACAAAAGCGGTAAGTTACCATGGTCCTCCACCTCCGGGATCGTCAGACAAAGAAAATGATGAGGTCGTCAGGATCGCCAGACGAGTTCTATGTGTTGTATAAATAAAGTTATGCATGTATCTCTCCTTCTATAATAATTTGCCTTTTTAAGAGACAATGATGAGATTTTGCATTTGCAGTTGGTTCATCATGTTCTCTGAGGAGAGAATACTTTTTTCATGTTCATTGCTTGTTGATTGCAAGACGAGATTGTTTACAAAATGTTGACAGAGGGAAAAGAAAATATCTGGATTCTTACGGAACCTGCTCAGAGCAAGAGTTAGCAGAGCAGTGGCGAAGGCCACTGCTCTGCTAACTCCTCCTTAAAAGACTTGGTTGCCGAATGCGATTCGTGGGCTAATAAGCCCCACCCCCTGAGTTTAAGAGGAATTAGAAGTGCTG
>DAOTTL010000009.1:0-3687 GCA_034438135.1 Ktedonobacteraceae bacterium
TTTTTTTGCAGATCGAAACATCCCTGTTCAATGTCGGAGGCATCCTGATCTTCAATATATAGTTGGATGGGACGTATATCTGTTGGGCGTCCGGTACGCTGTTGCAATTCCCAAATCAGGCTACCGATAACATAGTTATTCAGGACACTATAGTCAACGCTTGTAGCGATAAAGTTGAAAAAGCCCACATAGCGACCTTTGAATCCTCGAATAAAACGGGTTCTTTGATCGTCCAGGTTACATCGAATGATGGAATTGTAGGGAATTGTGTGAGACAAGATTGGCTGATCTGACGCGCTGGCCTGCTGGATGACGTGGTAGTCGTGAAAAATCTTATGTGCTTCAGGAGATAGTTTTCCGAACTGGGAAGAAGCCATTCCCCAACCCTGATGGGATATCGGTTTATTATAACGAGCCAGTAAAGCCTCTATCTCTACCTCCCTCTCTGTATTGTTAAGCGAACCTTTTTTTATCAGGTGACGGAGAAAGTGTGTCAGATAGTCTCTACTTAAACTCAGGCGATCTCTTCCTTCTACGAGCACAATCATTTCTTCCGCCACAGTGCTCAGTCCACCATCGAACCTGATCCTATCAGCTTCTTGCTCTGGAATTCCACAATCGAGCAATAAGAGTTTGCGAGTTGCTGCGGGGAGAGGATTGATAATCCACTTCACGAAGGCAATCATCGCTTCGCGATCTTCTGGTAGTATGGTTATCTCGGTCCTGTGCATTGCAGGCAAGGCGTCGGCAGGAGGTTTCAGAGAAGGAGAAGGAGAGGGCGAAGAGTCAGGTTTCGGGACATGTACAGACCCATTGTGGGAGGCTGTGTATTGTTTTAGTTCGCGTTCGAGTTTTCCTGCCAGTTCGTCAAGCTGATCACATATGATATCACCCTCCACAAGCGTACTTTGAAGCAGCGAAAATAAGTGCAGAAGAGCTGGCATCTTCTCATTTTGATATGCGACTGTTATGTTTTGTCTGGCAAGATATTTCGTCGCTTCCCTGATAAGCTCTTCTTTTTCCTGATATGGATGTCCAAGAAACCATTTTTCGTAGAAAACCAACTCTCCTCCGGCAATAAAGGCATGCAGGCTCTTGTGATTATCAAACTCTTCAAATTCTTCGAGTGTTTGACAGATCTGAGCATATAAATCATTTGACAGAGAAAATTTCATAGAACCTGATATCTTTGCTACTCCTGCTATTTGCTGACGTGAAAAACGATAGTATCATGCGGAAATGAATATGGTTCTCCCAATCTTCACACGCTATCCCGGTAAGTACTTCAGAATCTTATCTCTAATGAGCTTGATTGGAACTCCAATGTTAGCGGCCACGATCTGGTTGCCCAACGCATCCTGGATGCCGCCAGCGTGATGCAAGGCTACAAGTTGCCAGGAGTCGTCAAAGACTGGCGAACCAGAGGAACCCTCCTCTGTGTCGGCCAGATAGTAGATTCTTTTCTCAAGAACCCTGGTGACCTTGTTGAACCTCAAGCTCACTTGCATAGCCTGGCCGCGTGGATGTTGAATGATGTTGACAAACTCACCTTTCTGCACAGAGCGAGCCTCTACCACAAGTGGAGCAATGACGCTATTTGCCGTAACTGACCTATTCAATTGCAGGAGCATAAAGTCCAGATCTTCAGACTCGCTTGCTTCAAGTAACCAGTTATCCTTGTGCAGCTTGAAGGGCGTTCCTGCACTCACTCCATCAATCATGCCGAAGCGTACCTCACATCTCCGCGCACGCTCCTGAAGATCTCCCTGGTGGCCAGGAGGATTCATGATGTGATAATTTGTCAGCACAAGGTTCGGCGCAACCAGAAAACCAGTGCCCTCACCCTGTTGATCAAAATCGATGCGACAAACCGCCCGCGCCGCTTTTGCTCCCTGCTCAAGGAATTTCACATCCAGGATATGGTTATATTTATTGTAGATAGTCTCAAATTGTTCTTGTAAGCCTTCCATATCTGGCTGAGCCGGAGAAGTAGTATAGGAAAGGGGGCGAGCAAGCAGTTCATTTCTGGTCAGAACGGGAGAAGGAACCTGGAAGAGAGCGCTGAGTTCGGCGATCTCCTCTGGATCTGTAAGCAAAGTGTAGTGAAACAACAGGGCAACAATTTTCACTGAATCGTCATAGCTAATAGGGTTAGAAGGTTTTACGAGCAGATCTCTAAAGAAAGCGCCCAGGGCATGGGTTGAAGGAGTTAGCGTACCCCCTACTTCCAGGTAATCCAGCATAGTGTCCGCAATATTGCGTGAAGCCTCGCGATAATTGATCCGGTCTATAAGGTCGGATGGAAGTTTCCCACGTAACAGATTTTGCATGGCAGGCGTAGCCATTGGATCAATCACAGTCTTGATAATCCGAGCCAGATAATCGCGGTCGTCAGAACGTGAGCGGTTCCCGGTATCTAAAAAGTGTGTTCCAAAAGAGGGAATTTTGATCTCCTGAAGGAAAGAACTGGGAGGACGAAACAGAGATGGGTGGTCCTGGTCTGGGAGGGACCTGGAGGCAGAAGTAGTTTCGGCTGGTTTTGTAGAGGTTAGGTCAGAATCAGAGGAGGTGGACGTATCAGAGCCAGCTTGATCGGGATCTGATTGTGAGGGTGTTGGTTCCAGGAGTTTCATCACAGTCTGACCAATCTGACCGGCAACCGTGCCCCAGATAGTGTCACGGTTGCTCCATGAGTTTATGGGCTTGTCATTCGCAGGTAGCAGTTGGCGACCTTTCAGGGCAGTCCATTCCACATTTGTAGGACGAATAAGGATTGGTACAACTCGTTTGGTTCCAGCTTCTTCAAAGATCAGTGCCTGCTCCATTTGTTCGTTGCACAGGTCTGAATTTGTAAAATTTGGGCTAACGAGCAGAACGATCACTTGTGCAGCGGAGAAGTGTTTATCGATCTCTCGCTGTTTTTCTTTGCCGGGAACTATCTGACTTTCATGCCATGTAGAAAGAAAACCCTTGCGTACAAGTGGGGACAGATGAGTCTCTAATTCCTGACGAAACAACTCATCTCCGCTGAAAGAGCTATAGAACAGTTCGATATGTTTCACTGGTCTGGTTTTCATCACAACCTCTTTTTGCTCACCACAGTATCCAGAGAGATGTTCTTCATTTTTCGACAATGGTGTAGTGTAAGCGGGCAGCTAAATAAAATATAGCGTGATTATAGCATATATTTCGATGGTGTATAGAGAAGAAGAGTAGAGGACAGCGTTTGTGGGGCGCATGCCCCACAAACGCTGTCCTCTACTCTTCTCAGGGTTTCTCAAAAGTCACGGCGCAGCAGTGGCCAGATCCCTCCCCAGGGGAACAAGATCGCGACTGCGCTGCCTCCATCCATCTACAAAGGGTGGGCGGGGAGAAACGCGACTTTTGCGAAGCCCTGTCTTCTTCTGAGTTGACAATAGTACGCGCAATTAGGTATACTGCGAAAAAAGTTGTGCCGTTTGCTCTTTCCTTCGTCATGGTGGGAACTGTGACTCCGTGTGCAGTCCATTTAAGATAGAAGGAACATGAGATTTTAAACACTTTACGCTATTCCATCTGTCTTGTTCTGGCTAAAGGCGTCCGCCCTGGTATGGAACGCACATATTACCGGCATCCCCTCCTCATCGTACAATGCCACTAAAAACAAGGACTGATAGATTCAGCGAATACGGAACGCTCGAATAAAGA
>DAOTTL010000010.1:0-10789 GCA_034438135.1 Ktedonobacteraceae bacterium
AGGCTCATGCAGCAGATCGGCAAGAAACCTATACGTGTAAGGGGGCTGTTCGCCCGCGCATAGCATTCGGCAACAGCGTCTTCTAAGGAGAGCAAGGGAGGAAGCATATCCTGATGGAATCTCTTGTATTGACTCACAATTTGGGTTTGACATCTGGCCGGTGTCTCCTTCTGGTCAGTCAACACGTGTTTGATTGTGAGAAAAGGGAGAACAGATACCATGGCTCGTTCATTTGATTACTCGCTTGACTATAAAGCAATTGACTTTCGCCAGCATCCCGAACTGTACTGTATTGGCAAAGGGGAACAAGGCGTTTTATTGGTTGAACCCTATAAGTCTGAGATTTTACCTTTCTGGCGTTTCAAGACGGTCGAACTGGCCAGAGAGTCCTCAGAACAGATTTATCAGCTTTTTATCGCCTACAAAGCACAGCAGGATTTTGTGGGGATGGATATGGCACGTAAATTTTTACAGATGGGCTATACCAGAGCACGACGTTACGCAAATCATGCTTCTGGCCGCAAATATAAGGCTGATGCTCAGACAGGTTTATCCACAGGAGAAGCACAGATACTTCCCCAGGAGGCAGATTGGCAAACCAGCGAGAAGGCCAGGGCTGCACACATCTTCTATGAGAAGTATGTACTGGCTAGAGAGGACCCGGAATATCGCCTTTTCCTGAAAGAGCATCGGCAACGCTATGAGAACGCTGCCCCTTAGTTGTGAAAAGAAGCGAGGATGTCTGGCGGGCATATGTCCCGCCAGACATCCTCGCTTCTTCTTTTTACGAGGCTGGGGAGGCTAGTTTCTCCAGAGGTCAGCAATGCGTTGGCGTACCTCTGCGCCAGAGATGGGCGTATACAAGAGAACCAGGACAACTCCTATAACAAGACCCCAGCGGAACACCGTCCGCGCACGAGCACGAGCACGCTTATTGGCCTTCGCTCGCTTCTGAGAGGCCTCTCTGGCATCCTGCACGTTTGAACCTATCTGCGCCAGATTTTCGCGCACCTGCTGCGAACCATCTTCCCATTTGCTCCGTGCAGTGGACCAACCGGACTCAAGATTTTCTTGCGTCGCCTGTTTTAGATTCTGTAGATTCTTCTGGGCTTGCTTCTGCATCTTTTTCGTGCTGGCTGATGCCGCTTGAGCTACCGTACTTGCTCGATCACCAAGATCGCTTAGGACAGAAGCGCCATTCTCCTGAGTCGCCTGTTGCAGGTTCTTCAAGTTCTTCAACGCTTGCTTCTGTATCTTTTTTGTGCTGTTTGATGCCGCTTGAGCTATCGTACTTGCTCGATCACCAAGATCACTTAGAACGGCAGTACCTGTTTCGGTTACATCGTCGAATGATGGCATATATCCCTCTCCTATTGAAAATTGGACCGAATAAATGGGGTTTTTTGACAGACTTCTTTTAGTATTGCTGCTAGGAATACGTATGTCAGAGAGGTCTCGTTTCAGCAGAGCAAGCAAGTAGTCCATCAGTACTCGTTTCCTGAAACACGACCATCCAGGTATAGAAGGGACAGAAGCATTCGTCACTGTTCAGATGAGGAGATGCGTTATCTGTCCGCCAGAAGTTGCTTCTTCATACTGACGCGTTGAATGAATCTGCTGCACATCTGGCAACTGTTCCTGAGCAATGAGCGTATCCTGGGGATGCATCTGCTGCCAGACATGAGCAATGGTATCCGCTTTTCGATGCCGATAGAGAAAGCGGCACTCCACTTTCGCCTCTTGCGCGAGATAATTTGCTCGGCCCAGGTCTTTTTTTGCCTGCTCATCGTGCAGGTGTGGTTCAACCAATCGGAACAACTCCGCCTTGCGCTTTGATTGCCGCTCCCCCAGGTATAAAAATACGACCGGTTTCTGATCGGGATGATGCAGTGCTGACTGGATAATGGCTTCGTTCGCCCGATTACCACTCGCCAGAACCGCCAGAACTGCGCCAGGAAAATCTTGCTCAATTCCCGTAGCCACGACTGGGGCGCGTCCCCGTTTCACATGCCATTTATACGTGATAAAAGCGATGGTCATGCCAACGATGGCAACCGATCCACCGAAGGCAGTCGCTAAGGGCTTCGCAATCAGGTTGGTTGACCAGGCGATCAATACAAGTAGTGTGGTGAAGATGCCCAGGTAGAAATTCAGGGAAGATCTTGTCCAGCGACCTTCGGGTTCTGGTCTCTCGGCAGGATCTGTTTGCCCTTCCTCCTTTGCTTCTCTGGCTCCCTCTTCCTCAATGCGCTGGTTCCGCTCCTTTTCTTGCGTACTGCTCGCTGTCGAGGAGAGTTGCTTGCGTGCAAACGAATCGGTATGCGACGCTGATTGCCGGGACTGCAAGCGTCTGTAGCGTCGTTGACGATAGCGCACGATATCCATACCCAGACATGTCAGGGAGAAGGCACCCAATAAACCGAAGGCATACATGTCGCCAAGAATGGCGATGTTTCCACGGACGGCCAGGAGCACCAGGATGGGGATAATGGTCGCGAGTGCAATAGAGTAGTGGGGAGTTCCACGCAAAGTATTGCGTTTCAAGAGAACCCGAGGGAAGAATTGCATCCGTGAGAGGGCCAGAAAGACATGATAGGAGCCAATAATTGCTGTATTACTGGCAAAGACCAGCAGTGCGCTGGCGCTGATCGCCACCTCGGTCTGTAATACCACTCCTCCCCAATGACCTCCCAACAGCGAGATAAGCTGGCTTGAAAGTACTGGATCTGCCGCCTCTTTCGGTAGGAGAAGAGTTGAAAAGATTGTGAGCAGCGGACTGGTCAGTCCCACGGTCAGAATGACCAGAAACAGGGCCATCTTTCCCACCATTCTGCGTGGAAGCTTCATCACTGGAGAAAGTTGCGAAATACTCTCCAGACCAGAGAAGGCGAGAAATGATCCCGCAAATCCGACCAGTACGGTCACGGGCGTGAGTGTTTTGCCGCTAAACATTCTGGGAAAAAGCGCCAGGATCTCTGGCAAAGAGATATGGGTAAAGACGGTGACCAGAATCGCCACGTCGCTTACAAAGGCGATGATGGCTCCTATCAGGCTTACTTTGGCGCTTTCACTGACCCCAACCCAATTGAGCACTCCAAGAAGGACAAGGACAAGCAGCGTCACCAACAATGCCATAGGGAAACCGAGAAACGTCGTCTGGGGTCCGAGTACGGGAATCACGACACTCAGATAGAGCATACCCGAGAGGCAACTGATCGCCGCTGTCAGAAAGTAGTCAACAAGAATAAACATGCCGCCTAACGCGCCGAACCAGCTATTGAGTGCTCTGGCTGCCACGGTTACGACCCCGCCGCCTTGCGGGAAACGATAGGTGACTTCAACATATTTGAAGGTCAGCAGCATAAAGACGATCATCGTAAGTAAGACGAAGAAGCCTGCCAGCTTTCCCACTGTTCCGTAAAGAATACCAGGAACATAGTAAATGGATGTGCCAATATCGGCAAAGACCACCGCCCAGCAGAGGAGGGGTCCGAGTGTTTGTGCTTCATGCTCTTCTTGATGGCCTTGTGGAGGGGTTTCTCTATCCTGAGCCATAAAATCTGTGCCTTCCTTCGCCGGATAATCTTCTCACAGACCCAGCGAGAGCATTGAGAAGATTTCTCCTGTAACACGCAGCAGAAAAGCAGAATGTTTCTGTTGAAGCCTTTCATAACCCCATGAGACGACGCCTTTCTTATGCCTGGATAATCTCTGACGCGGCTCGTGCCCCTTCACTGGCTCCTCCTTCCATAAAGCCCTGGAAGGTAACTGAACAGTGTTCGCCCGCGAAATGAATGGGACCCTGGCGTGCGGCCTCGTAGCCACTGAAGCGGGTATACTGGCCGACGCGCCAGCAGGAGTAACTACCCTGAAGATAGGGGTCGCCGGTCGTATAGCTCAATGCTGCCCTGCCTGTGTAGTGGGCGCTGATACCTGGAAAGATGCGTTCCAATTGCCGGAGGCAATTCTGAGCATAACGCTGGATCTTTTCGGAGTCATCGACGGTCGAATACGCGGTCGGCGGCTCATAGTCGGCCCCTCTTCGTCCACTGGTATAATCGACCAGTAACCCTTTTGAATCTGCTTGACCAGCGGAAGCGTCCCAGAGTGTCTGAATATCCAGGTCTGTGATGATAAAACCGTTGCGATTACGGGGCCAGGGACCGTCCTGCCGCCAGTAAGGCAGATCGAATTGCAAAAAGAGCTTGGAGATAGTGCCATAGCCAAGCTCTTCGATGGCGGTCTTTTTCAGGAGATCAAAACCCGCTCGCCGATAATCGACCTGGCGTAACGAACTGAAAGGTAGAGTGAGAATTGCGTGCTCGCAAGGCACTTCCAGTGTGCCATCATTTGTAGTGAAGGTCAGTACGAGCGCATCATTGCTCGTTCGTTCGAGTGCCACCAATCGATGATCCAGGTGGATACACCCCTCCGGCAAGCTGTGGGCGATGGCCCGAGGCAGTTGTTCGTTCCCACCGAGGATTTTACGGCTTCCTTGCGTCGTTTGAGGGGAGGTAGTGCCCTCCAACCGGGTTCGTGAACCAAACATATAGACCAGATTTAAAGAACTTTGTTCTCTTGTATCCAGACCAAAGTATCCGCTACAAGCACTCTCCAGCAGCCAGCCTACCAGGCTGGTATGTCCACCCTGAACATACTGCTCGATCCAATCATACGCGCTCATATGGTCGAGTTGATAGCCCATCTCGGTGGAGTGCGCGTAGGTTGTGGGAAAGCCTGCTTTCTGCATCTGCTCTTGCAAGAGGGGCGTAAGCGCCTGGAAACCCTCGTCAAGGTCTTCTCCAGTGTAATAGCGGTTCGAGGAATACAGAATGCTTTGTGAGTAGACTGCTCCTGCGCGTCCCACATCGACGGTCTTGAGGTCGAAGCGTTTAATCAAATGATGCATAGTCTCATGGTCGCTGTCAATGAATTCACCACACCACTCACTGGCCATACCATCAGCCCAGGTAGTGGTGTCAGAGTGCATACGACCGCCGATGCGGTTGGATGCTTCGTACATGCTACAGGAGAGACCGGCATCCTGCAAGGTGAGTGCCGCGTTGAGTCCTGCAATGCCTGCGCCAACGATAACAATCCGAGGCATGGTTCCTTCTTCTCCTATCGAATCCACGAGAAAGTGAGCGAGGTACTATGTTTGTAGCTACTGTAGCATACAGTCCCAATAGCGTCCTGCCCAGATTTGCTCAGTTTATAAAGAGTTCTCTGCTTGCATTTTATCATATGCCTTTGCTGGCCAGACATAATGAGCGCTGGTAATGGTACGCTCTATGTATTCGATCTTGCACTCGTCATTCAACAGGTAAGAGAGATGGAAAATGTTCCAGCAGAAAAGCATAAATGAGGGGTAGAGACATGTATCATATCCCATTCACCGAATTAGAAGAAAAGACTCTTGAAGAAATGCGTGATGCGATGGCTTCAGGAATGCTTACTTCGCGTAAATTGGTTGAGATGTACCAGGCACGTATTCAGGCAGTGGACCAGGATGGTCCCACGCTTAGATCTGTCCTGGAAACCAATCCAGACGCGCTTGCCATTGCAGACGCACTGGACGAAGAACGTAGAACAAGAGGTCCGCGTGGGCCACTACACGGCATTCCCATTCTGCTCAAAGATAATATAGCGACCGCTGATAGGATGGAAACGACCGCCGGTTCACTGGCGCTGCTTGGTTCGCGACCACCACGCGACGCATTTGTTGTCCACAAATTACGCGAGGCGGGAGCGGTTATTCTGGGCAAAACTAATTTGAGCGAATGGGCTAACTTTCGCTCAAGCACCGCGTCCAGCGGTTGGAGCGGACGTGGTGGTCAGGCGCTCAACCCCTATGTTCTGGATCGCAGT
The DNA here is from genome assembly GCA_034438135.1 of Ktedonobacteraceae bacterium. GTDB lineage: Bacteria > Chloroflexota > Ktedonobacteria > Ktedonobacterales > Ktedonobacteraceae > Paraktedonobacter. The sequence continues at coordinate 5,869 of DAOTTL010000010.1, forward strand.
CCTTGCGGCTCCAGTTCAGGGTCAGCTATAGCTGTCGCGGCCAATCTGGCCGCTGCCTCACTGGGGAGCGAAACGGATGGTTCTATTCTTTGTCCTGCTGCAACGAATGGCATAGTAGGCATCAAGCCAACGGTTGGACTGACCAGTCGAGCTGGTGTGATCCCTATCGCACATAGCCAGGATACGATTGGACCCTTCGGGCGTACTGTCGCCGATGCCGCTCTTTTGCTCGGGGCTATTGTGGGGATAGATGAGCGCGACCCCATCACACAGAATAGCGCAGGCCGCTTTTTCACAGATTATACACAATTTCTCGATCGAGATGGTTTTAAAGGCGCACGTATTGGCATCGCCAGGCAGGTCTATACGGGCTATAGCCCGAAGGTCGATACTGTTTTCGCGACGCTTATCACGCGGGTACGCAGATTGGGCGCGGTCATTGTCGATCCAGCGGATATTCCCACTGCGAGGCAGATGGATGAATCAACAAATGAGATGACTGTGCTTCGCTTTGAATTGAAAGCCGACCTCAACGCCTATCTAGCCGATCTGACGGACTCGCCAGTGCGCACCCTGGCCGACATTATTGCCTTTAATGAAGATCATGCCAATGAAGAGCTTCTCTACTTTGGACAAGAGCATTTCCTGGATTCCCAGGCGACCACGTCGCTGGATGAACCGGTCTATCTGGTGGCCCTGGCAGAGAATCAGCGCTGGTCAAGGCAAGAGGGTATTGATGCAGTTATGGACGATTATCAGCTAGACGCACTGCTTACGCCAACGATGAGCTTGCCCTGCCGCATTGATCTGGTCAACGGCGATTATTTCTCAGGAGGCTCTAGCCAGCCTACGGCGCTGGCCGGCTACCCGGCTATCAGCGTCCCCGCAGGCTTTATCTCTGGATTACCAGTCGGTATTACCTTTACAGGCCGCGCTTATAGCGAACCCACACTTATCAAATTAGCCTATGCGTTTGAACAAGCGACACAAGCCCGGCGTGGCCCGGAGTATCTCCCTACCACAATATAGAATGGTAAAAATTGTACAAATTTCCTAAGAAGCGAGCCTGGTTGACGAGGCATGCGCCCCGCCAACCAGGCTCGCTGCTTCTTTTTTTCCGGGGGAGGAGCGGTTTTGCAAGCCGCAGGGATGACTCATACAATGTCTATGAAAGAGAGAGGTGCTCCGCGAGATACTTCAAACTCAAGGGATAGCGATATTCGATGGCGGTATGCGTGGCATCAAACAACTCAAAAAAGAAATTGGTGACGCCATTGTTCACCAGTGCTTGTCGGAACGCTTCTGCTCCCAGGTCCAGATAAAACTGATCACGTTTGCCTGCATCGATATAAATTGCCTGCATGGTGCGCAAGCCCTCTGCATGTCCTGAAACCATCCGCACCGGATCCCAGACTAGCCAGCGTTCCCACACTTCAGGTATCAGCGCTCCCGTCACCAGATCAAACGGAAGGTGTATGGTGCCGTCCTCGTCTGCCGAATAGCATGCAGCCATGGCCCATTCATTCAACAAAATATCATCGCCGCTTTTGGAAAAAGCCGGGCGCGTGGGGAAATCCTGCCAGAACTTTTCATATGACCCATCGTAGTGGTCACGCAAGAGACGGGCCGCCTCACGAAACTCGGGGAGATAGGAGGTCTCAAAAAGCGCGTCACCCGCGTGTGTGGCCAATCCTCCCCACAGGTCCGGGCGCAGCATAGGGGTAATCATTGCTCCATAGCCACCGCTCGATTTGCCAGAGATCCCCCGCGATTCTTTCTGCGCCAGCGTTCGATAGTGTGCGTCGATCCAGGGAACAATCTCGTCACACAAATAACTGTGATAACGTCCTGTCGCTGGCGAATCCAGAAACTGGCTACCTCCCAGCGACGTCCAGCAATCGACCCAGACCATGATACACGGGGGCACTTCTCCCTGTGCAAATAGTGCGTCAGCCAGTTCTGGAAAGTTCTTACGAAAGGGAGCGCGATTGCGCCACATATCAAGTTGTCCCGTAAATCCCTGGATCATATAGATTGTTGGGTATCGCTTATCCGGTTGGTCGTCATAGCCGGGAGGAAGGTAGATCCAGAGTGGCCGACTGGCTGGATCACCCAGACGGTTCCCTCTGAGCAACTGACTTTCAAATGTCACTTCTTCAAAGCGCCCAACGGTTTCAAAAGACCAGGGGATCATCTGCATACCACTCTTTCTTACTTACTTACTCTCTAACCTGGAAACATCTTTTGTTCCAGAACATTGCAATTTCAGGATACCACAAAGAATCTTTCTTTCTCTAGCTCTCTGGCCTTTTGCCCTGCTTTTGCAAAAGCAGGGATGACTCATATTTGAAAAGATGAAGGCTCATCTGCCAGCAAGAGCGTTGGCTTATGTTGAAAGATGGGCAAACACACATGTAACACACTGTCATTAGCAACCTTGTGACTGTGTCAGCAAAACCCCAGAATTATTTATGCAAAGCCTGATTTGTCAGCTTGTATACATGAGCGTAGAACGGCCCCATGCCACATACCTCGGCGAGTGTGCTATTTAACACACATCAGTTTGCGCACTTTCTGGCATAAATCTTGCACGTAAATCTTGCAATAGAATGTAAGTGAGACATCTGTGCCAGGACGAGCATCAGGTTTAGCGTAGCGTAAGAAGATTTGTCCAGGGTGGACAGTTCTTTCGAGTAAGGAGGCTTGTATGAGTATACGCGTGCGGCGTTTCCCGCTCTTTTTAGCTCTGTGTGGTTTATTGATTGGTTCCTACCTTATTTTTTTTCAACCCCTTCCGACGAGGGCCGCCGGTCCAACAGTGCAGGCCTGGCTTACTACAACTGATGGCTCCAACCAGCTTACCCCACAGTCTAATCTGACCTTTGGTTCCAATACTGGGAATGCTTCAACGATTACAGTTAATGAATATCAGGAACTTCAGCAGATGACAGGCTTTGGGGCTGCTATGACTGATTCATCGGCCTGGCTGATCTATAATAAAATGAGTAGCAGCCAGCGTGCAACCCTGATGCAGAAGCTTTTTGATCCCAGTCAGGGCATTGGGATCAGCTATGTACGTATTCCGATGGGTGCTTCTGACTTTTCGGTTACCGGCTCTTACTCCTATGATGATCTGCCAGCCGGGCAGACCGATACCAGTCTCACTCACTTTTCCATCAGCCACGACCTGGCTTATATTATCCCGGTTCTCCAGCAGGCGCATGCTCTCAATCCCAACCTCACTTTTATGGCAAATCCCTGGAGTCCACCTGCCTGGATGAAAACCAACGGTTCGATGTTTGGCGTTGCCAACGGTGTGACCGGCACGCTCAATACAGCCGATTATGGACCGCTGGCTCAGTATTTTGTGAAGTTTATCCAGGCCTATCAGGCTCAGGGTATTCCTATCTCCGCGATTACCCCGCAGAATGAGCCGGAATACGCGCCCTCGAACTATCCTGGCATGTCCTGGGCGTCTACCGATGAAGATTCTTTTATCAAAAATAACCTCCAGCCAGCTCTGGCAGCCGCGGGACTCTCTCCGAAGATTCTCGGTTACGATCACAACTGGAACGATACCAGCTTTGCCTACACCCTGCTCAACGATGCAACGACGCGGAGCGATCTTTCTGGCATTGCCTGGCATTGTTATTCAGGTTCGCCAACCGCGATGACGACGGTGCATAGTTCCTATCCCACCAAGGGCGTCGATGAAACCGAGTGCGCAACGGGTGCGGCGGTTACGCCTATCTCAACCAGTGATGTCCTGATGCAATCGGTTCAGAACTATGCGCGAACGGTCGAGCTATGGAATCTTGCGCTTGATCCCAACAATGGACCCCATACTGGTGGATGTCCTGATTGTCTGGGTGTGGTAACCATCGATCAGGCAACTGGAAACGTGACCTATCCCAATGACTACTATCAGGTTGGTCAGTATAGCAAGTTTGTGGTGCCTGGTGCATACCATATTACGTCGAATACTCTGGGAAGTCTGGCGGATGTCGCGTTTAAGAACCCGGATGGCACCAAAGTTGTTGTTGCTCATAACGATGGTTCCTCCAGCAGCAACTTCCAGGTACTCTGGAGTGGTCAGGGCTTCAATTATACCCTCCCTGCGGGCGCGACCTTGACCTTTAAATGGAGTGGTACACAGGCAACAACTCTGACTAGCGGTGGTTACGCTATCAATGCAGGTGGCGCGAGCAGCGGAAGTTTCCAGAATGATAGCTATTATCTGGGCGGCAACAGCAATACTGCGTCTGTAACTGATAGCATCTCTACCACGGGCGTCACGAATCCCGCCCCCCAGGCAGTGTATCAGAGCCAGCGCTATGGCAACTTCAGCTATGTCATGCCAGGTTTGCAGGCAGGAGCATCCTATACAGTGCGTTTACATTTCGTGGAGACATACTGGACCAGTTCAGGACAAAGGGTCTTTAATGTCGCGCTTAATGGTAGCACTGTGCTCTCCAATTTTGATATTGTCGCGGCCACAGGAGGGAAGGATCGGGCCATTGTCGAACAATTTAGCGCGACGGCTACGAGTAGTGGACAGATTACCATTCAGTTCAGTTCGGTTACAGATTACGCTGATGCAAATGGAATTGAGATCATTCCTGTGGCAGGGACTACTACCACGGTAGATGATAGTGTGCAGGGCACGGGTCTTAATCAGTTCAACTATAGTGGCAGTGGTTGGGGACATTGTACGAGCTGCGATGGCAACAACTATGGTTTTTATAATGGCAGCAATAGCTGGGATAACACTGCCAATGATGCTGTAACCATTACATTCACTGGTACGCAGATTAAGTTCTACGGCGTGGTGGGTCCGCCACACGGGATTGGGGCCTTCTCACTCGATGGTGGCTCGGAAAGCAGTGTGGATTTTTATGCCGCCAATAACGCCGGGAATACG
>DAOTTL010000011.1:0-5861 GCA_034438135.1 Ktedonobacteraceae bacterium
CCTTTTTCTTTCTACTTAAACCGGTTCTGGGCTATATTGCAAAGAATAACCTGATCTACTAAGATTGGGAAGAAAGAAGAAGAAGAAGAAGAAAGAGAGCTGGTTGTTTTGCAAGAACACAAAGAGAAGTACGAAGAACAGAACCTCATCATTCACGTTCCAAAACAGCCGAAAACTGAGTGATGAACAACGGCTGGAAGCCTTTGCCCCAACGAAACAGATCCGGGCTGATTAGCAAATGGACAAGACAACCAATCCTGTTGGTCCTCGTCCCACTCAAGAGGGTGGACCTGAACTGATTCCAGGTAAAACAACTCACAAGGTGACAAGCCGGGCCGATAGCTTTGCTCAGCTTGAAGCGAGCTTCCATCAGCATGTTCAAATGCCTGTTTGAGAACGGGGAGTAGTGCATCCGTCATAGCTCACTCCTTGTGTTGAACGATTCTTTCGCAGTGGTCTTGTTTCTGCCAGTGTAACACACGCAAAATGCTTGTGGCACGTCCAATAAGAGGTGAGAATCATTACCGGCGCCGTCGTTTCTTGCGTGCTGGCACCTGTCCCTGTATTTTGACCTTGCTCCTTTACTGATCCACGCACAGGTGTGAGCATGAGCTTTGACGAAGCCTCCAGCCAGCAAATCCTCCTACTGGCCGCTGGCAGGTGAATGGCTCCGGCACACACAGCTATACAGGCAGAATCGTCGGCCAGGGTCAGACATTGGACTATACTCTTGGGGTCGAGGTGAATGGCATCTTATGCACCTATGAAATCAACGGGCAAAAGATAGCCACAGTAGCGAACACTGCGATCTCCTCGATGAACAACATCCAATTTATGTTTGCTAACTTCAATCCAAATGGGACCAGGATGTATCTTTTGCCTTTTACGTATACGCCTTTAGCTGGCCCTGTTCTAAGCCAGAGCGCAACCAGCCAGCTTGTAAATGGTCGCAATAGTGCGGCGTATACCCATTGACTCCAACGTATTCGGAAGAAGAGCCTGAGAACGGAGGAATTTCCGTCAAGCTTGATCGCATGGCTGAGCTCTGGACGTGCTAGCTTGATATTCCTTTCTTCCCCCGAATACGTTGGAGTTGGTGGCCGGAGGCGCGTCGCTACAGGGTGAGGCCTGAATCGACGATGATTATCTGGCCGGTGATGCTCTCGTTGCGGGCTAGCATGACGTAGGCGGCGGCGACGTCCTCCAGCCTTGTTGCTTGCTTGAGTGTGGCTTGCTGTGTGGCTGCCTGGATGTATGCCGCGCTGAATGTGTCGTTCCAACGTGTCTCCATAAAACCGGGTGCGACTGCGTTGACGCGAATGTCGGGCCCAAGGGCGGCTGCCAGACATTTGGTGAGATGAATGGTTCCGGCTTTGGAGACCGCGTAGGCTATGTTGCTCGCTCCACTGGCGCGGATACCAGATACGGAGGCTGTATTGATCACGTGTCCTCCACCATTTTGTCGCATGAGCGGAACCACCGCTTGCGTCGTGAAAAAAGGAGCTTTGGTGTGTACGTTCAAAACGGTATCCCAATCCACTTCTGTCAGCGCCTCTATCTGAGGAACAGCTCTCGTGGTACCAGCATTATTAATCAACAGATCAAGGCGTCCGAAGTGCTCTGCGACATCTTCGACCATACGTTTACTTTCGGTCACGACGCTTGGTGCGTTCAGGTCTGCCTGAACAGCCAGCGCTTTAACACCCAGGTCCTGCAACATCGTGACAGTCTCAAAGGCGTCACGCTCGGAACGTGAATATCCGACAGCAACATGCATCCCTGCCTGTGCCAGGTGCCGGGCAATGGCATGCCCAAGGCCAGTGCCTCCACCTGTGATCAAGACTACTTTTCCTTGTATATCCATATTTTCTCTCCTACTGACTTTGCATTTCCGACGAACCATAAAGCCTTGCCACACCTCTGGATCAGCATTGATAGCTATCCAAAAGTCGTCACACGGATAACTTGCTTGCGCTCCATTAGCATAACAGCGTATGATATATCAAACAACACAAAGTATTCGAAGCAAACATTCATCTTTACTGATAGTTTGAGGATTATGGATCTACGACATTTGCAGACATTCAAGGTGATTGCGGAGGCAGGTAGTTTTGTCCAGGCTACCGAGCGACTGCAATACGCGCAATCAACACTCACATTACACATTCAGCAACTTGAAGCGGAGCTCGGAGTCGAACTCTTTGATCGCCACCGGAGAAAAATCCAGTTGACCACCGCAGGACACACACTCCTCATCCACGCTCAGCATGTACTCAATCAAGTCGAGCAACTGCAACAGGATCTCTCAGATCTCGCTGCAGGAGAGAGTGGCACGTTACGTGTGGGCATGATCGAGCCAATAGCACGCCTCTATCTTATGCAGGTCCTGTGCACCTTTCGTGAGCGCTATCCCCGTATCCGTCTCACAATCGAGATCCTGAGCACAAACCGCACGCACGAACAACTCATAGCCAATCAGATTGATCTAGGCATCTCAACACCACCACCCGCCAGCGTAGGACTCATCTTCGAACCAATCCTGACCGAAACGCCTGTCCTCCTCCTCCCCAAAAACCATTCTCTCCTGCAACAAGACGAGATCTTGCTGAGCGATCTCTGCGCTGAATGCTTGCTACTCACGGATCCGCCCTGTGCCTATCGCACGGCTATCGAGCAAGCCTTTATGGCACGCGGACTTCCACTGGCAATTGGCATTGAGATCGGTAGTCTCGAAATCATCAAGCAAGCCGTCCAGCAAGGAATGGGAGTCGCAATCATGCCGAAACTCGCCACATACCATATTCCAGACGACACGGTTATCCGACCTATCAAAGACTGGAAGCTGCATATGCCTCTTGGTCTCATTACCAGAGAAGTTCCGCTCCCACAAAGCAAGGCGATACAAGCGTTCAGCTCCCTGTTAAAACAGGCCGTCGCAGACGCTTGAGCAGCGGCTTGATATCTACCAATAGGACATTACTGTACAACAGAAACAAGGGAAGGAATTTGCTGACAATCATCCATTCCCACGTCGGCTCATCTGGCAACAGCCCTAATCCTGTCACGTTTTGCACGTCGAAGTGGAGCAGACTCAGCAGCATAAAGCAACTTGGGAAGCAAATAAGTGGACAACAGAAGAGAGAGAAACGTGTCTGAAATTCTGGCTGCAGTACGACGCAGATGGCCAGAACATAGGCTAGAACGGACCACTGATACTCAAATACTTCTTCGGAGAAGCAGAAATAATAGACGATCGTAAAGAAGATCGCTTTGACAATATGGATACGACGCCATGCAAAGCCTTATAAGGTCAAAGTATGAGGAAAATGGATCTATGACACGCTGAATATTTACTCTTCTATAAAAAGCGAATACGTGTTTTTCCTTCCGCATACGTCCCTCTCCTTCGTTTCGGATCAAGAGAAATGACTCGGATCAAGAGAAATGACCTCTATTTTTGATGCTACCTCCATTAGCTTCAGCGCTTCTGCTTTGTATTTCCAGAACGGAGTATCTGCGATCATATATTCATCTATCTCCTCAACTGCAACTATTTTTCCTCGAAAATGGGTACTCAAGAGGCGTTCGAATTCTCCATAATTTGGCTCTGACAAAAGCAGCATTTGATTGGGATTGGTGAAATCTGAAAAGATAAAGGCACCCGTGGGATCTACTCTGGCCATAGCTTCTTTCATCTTTTTCATGCCAAGCAGGTTATTGGTAGCAAAGAAGAGATAATAGTTGGTGGCATTATGCTGATTTTTCATGCAGAATGGGCGTACATAGCGAGCTTTCGAAGAGCGCAAAGTCGCCTTCCTGGAGCTCGTTAGCCAGATCCAGTACCGCATCTCTTACTTGAGAGATTGTTGCTTGCTCATTGAGAAGCGGAGAATCGCCGAACAAGCCAAATCCACAGGCTGTTTGTTGCAATGCCTGCGCGATATCTCGACCATCATCAGCCGCGTCGTGGAGCGGTGCTCTTCCCAGTGTGGGCTGGCCATTCACCCCAACCACCACGATGCACTTTTTGATGTTCGTACTTCTGATGAGACCGATATCGACATGTTTTGCGCTCTTCTTAATGAATTCGCTGATGCAGGCTATATCCGCCGCTCCAGCGAGATGCAAAAAGATAACTACAGCACCGACGCGCAGAAGCGCGGCATTACCGACTCCGCAAGAACACGCGGCCTGCCTGAACCCGTTCTTTATGAAGACGACGAGCGTAGCGCCAGAGGCGAGCAGATCGCCAATCGTCCTGCCTTCAAACGGCTGCTTGACGATGTGCAAGCTGGCAAAGTTCATGTGATTATGGTCCATACCTTGGATCGCTGGTCGCGCAACGTGATGGTCACGCGTCAAAGCTTTCGTATCCTCTCTGAGCGTCAAACGGCTTTTATCTCCTTATCCGAGCATATTGATTATTCAACCCCAGAAGGTCGCTTACAACTTACCATCCTGGCTGCGTTCGCTGCCTATTTCCCGGATATGCTTGCCAAACATACGAGCAAAGGCAAAGGCGAACGAGCAGCTTAGGGTATGTATAACGGCGATATCCCCTTCGGGTATTGTTCAACTGGTCCCAAGTCAGCTCCAGAGTTTGATCCTGATGAATATCCTGGCTTGCGCATGTTAGGCGAGTCGCGCATCAAGGGCCTGGAAGCCGATAAGATCGCCGATGCTTTGAATGAAGCAGGATACCGTACCGGCAGTAAACGCTTTGGAGCCAGGCTCTTCAACAAAGATACCGTGACCGCCATGTTGCGCAATGAGTTCTACGCCAAGTTTGAGGCAGGGACTAGCTATGGCATCGTCAAGTACAAAGAGCAGCGTTTTCGTGGCTTGCATCCGGCAGCCTTTACCTATGACGAGTGGCAACAGATCCGAGCCATGACCCAATCAATGTTTCGTGCCAGCACGCGCACTGAGCAGATCAAGCGTGTGTATGAGTTCGCCGGGTATATCTCCTGCATCCATTGTGGCTTGCCGCTGCGGTGTGATACTGGCAATACTCCTGAGCACCAACGCTCCTATTATCGGGACGCAGCCAAAGCCCGGAAAATACCTTGTCCGACAGGTGGCAATCTGATGGTGCGTATTGACCTGGTGCATGAGCAATTTGGGGAATTGCTCAAAAGCCTGACGTTGCCAGAGAACTGGCGGGAAATAATTCGCCGTGACATGATGGCCAAAGCGTTTGCAAGCACTGTGACCCCGGAAACGGTTGAGCGTGAGAAAGAGCGCCTCAGACTCAAGAAAGTTCGGACCTTGAAGCGCTATGACATCAAGAGAAAGAGGTCAGGAATGGGAAGAACGACTCCAAACCCTGGCACGCATGGAGCAGTTCGTTTCCTAGTCCTGCGTTGTCGAGAAGGTCCTTTCGATCAGATCTTTGAGCCTTGTGAGACGTGCGATCTCCAGGACAACACTCGCTGAGGCCGGTTTTTTCTGCAAAAGAGCCAGTAACGTCCTCAATCCAGCTTTCAGCACTCGCACGTCATCAACCGTGAGCAGCAATGGCAGTTCGCCAGCATGTGGACGACACCCCAGGGTCAAACGAGGGAGCAATGAAGCCAGGACTGCCAGCGTCGAAGTCCGTTCCTCAGAAGAGGACATCTTTCTCAGACAATACTGCTGATAGACGAGCATCGCTGCCGTTAAAGCAGTCAGAGAACTGCGATCTTCTTCTCACGCGCTTGATATGCTCACGTTGGTCCCGGTAGATGAGAGTCGGAAACGGCGCTACTCGTATAGTTCCTATCTTCAGGCCCGTGCCTGGTTCGAGAGTGGAGAATTGCCGATGGCAACGCAAACAGCACTCGACGCATTGACAGTTGCCGGTCCCATTCACTCTCAGCTCA
>DAOTTL010000012.1:0-7374 GCA_034438135.1 Ktedonobacteraceae bacterium
AATGAGGTAAACGGAATGAACGATGAACTGTCTTCTACTTATGACCAGATGGCTGTACTGAAAGCTCGTGTTTTTGCATTAGTTCATGCATGCCCTGTGGGGCAGGTCACAACCTATGGATGGATTGCAAAATGTGTCGGATACCCACGCGGGGCACGCATGATTGGATGGATAATGAATGAAGCCAGTCCGGGTGTTCCAGCGCAACGAGTAATTAACAGCAAAGGTGAGTTGAGCGGAAGTTGGGCCTTTGGCTCTCCAGATCAGATGCGTTTTCTGCTGGAATCTGAAGGGGTCACATTCAGCGATGAAGGACGTGTTGATTTGAAACGTTACGGTTGGGACCCCTCGCACGATCTCAGCCAGCAACAAATCGAAGATATTTTTAGCAGTGCGGATAAGTCGCCTGAGCAACCGGGTCCGCGTCTGGTTAGTCTGGCAGAACACGATCCTGCATCGCCTTTCAAAACTCCCCGGAAAAGCTGATATTCCCAAACTTGAACTCCGGTCCATTCCTTGATGCTTGTTCGAGGATGCTTGTTCGAGTTTCAAAATGACATGATATGATTCAGATAATACTTTCTGACAGGTTCACAAATGAATTGTGATCCTCTCTTTCTTCAGGAGATTAAAAATGCGTGTAGGAATGTCTATAGGGACCACAATGACCCCTCAGAAGCCCACTGGCGAGTCTCTTGCCCGTGTGGCAGAACAGGCAGAACAGGCAGGATTTGCCACCTTAGTTATGCCAGATCATTTCTCTCTGCGACCAGAGAGTACCCCGTTTATCAGGAGAGAAGAGAGTGCTCCCGCGCCAGTCGTCACTGATTTCTTTGAAGCCTGGAGCACCCTGGCCTTTCTCGCAGCTCGTACCAACAAGATCAAGCTCAGTACTATGGTTTCCGGCATCACCATGCGCTACCCGGCAGTCCTGATAAAAACGGTGGACACTCTGGATGCGCTCTCGAATGGTCGTGCGTATCTGGGATTGGGCGCGAGTCCAAATTTTGGCCTTGATGAACACCAGCGCATGGGCCTGCCGTTTCCGTCAGCGGGTGAGCGTATCGCCCGCCTGGAAGAGGTAATTCAGATGGCTCTACAACTGTGGTCCGGTGAGGATAAACCATTTGAAGGCACCTATTATAACCTGAAAAGCACCGTTGGCGTACCCTTTTTTGTACAGCAACCGCACCCACCGATCTTGATCGCAGGACAGGGAAACAAAATGTTGCGCCTGATGGCCCGCTATGCCGACCTGGTGAGTGTTGGCTTTGGCCGGGGACTCGGCGACTGGCGGACCAAACTGACGGTTTTGCGCGAGCAGTGCGAGGTCCTGAATCGTCCCTACTCAGACATAGAGAAAACCACATTTTTCACGCCTCCCGTCACTCGCGACGGCCATCTGGACCCGGCGGCGCTCGACGAGATTGCTGCCCTGGCCGATCTCGGCTTCGATGAAATCATGGTCCGTCAGGCTTCTGACCCGGCGACATTCGAGATTCTCGCGACCGAATTAGTCCCTGCTGTCAACCGCATGCCGGTCGCAGGTCGCTAACGCAAGCCTGCCATGTGCAAAAATACATAACATGTACTTGCTTACTTCGTCGCACTAACAACAAAAATATTACGCTCACTCAAACGCATGTATTTATGTCCGCCAATAATGTCGCACTGACCCGAGAACTGGTTGGCACATACCGTCAGTTCCGTGCTACGATGGAGTGGCATATTTCGAGCCATAAGCGCTCTCTGTCTCCCTGGTCAGGAGAAATCATGCGTTTATCTTTCGGGTCCGGGAACCCCAGGAGCACTCATATCATGGTTGGAAAAGATCTCAACGAGCAATCTGGATACTGGCAGCATTTCACTCAGAAGATGCCAGCACAAGTGCCTGCGCTGCTCGCGATCATCTCGGTGCAGATGGGAGCAGCGGTCGGTGAGGGACTTTTCTCGGCCATTGGACCCCTGGGGACGACGTTTTTGCGCCTGGGGTTTGCCGCGGTTGTGCTCTTACTTCTCTGGCGACCACCGGTGCGACGATTGACGCGCACGCAATATCTCAACGTTCTGCTTTTCGGCCTCATTCTGGCAGTAATGAATAGCGTCTTTTACTCAGCCATTCGCCTCATTCCGCTAGGGGTTGCAGTCACGCTGGAATTTGTAGGACCGCTAGGGCTGGCCCTGGCACAGTCGCGCCGGATAAAAGATATCGTGTGGGTGCTCCTGGCAGTGGCTGGTATTCTTCTACTTGCACCACTCGGACAAATGGCTGTGAACCTGATGGGAGCGGGACTGGCTCTCCTGGCTGGTATTCTATGGGCGGGCTATATCATCTGTAGCGCAAGAGTTGGGCGCTCGTTTACTGGTGGGCGAGGATTGGCACTGGCTGTAGCAGTTGCCACGGTGGCCATCGCACCCTTCGGAATCAGCAACGGAGGCAATGCACTGCTCAGACCCCAGGTTCTTCTCACTGGCCTGGGAGTTGCTATCCTCTCCAGCGTCATCCCTTTCTCTCTGGAACTCGAAGCACTCCGAAGGCTTCCTTCACGCGTCTTCGGCGTCCTCATGAGCATCGAACCAGCAGTGGCAACCCTGATTGGTTTCCTTGTCCTGCGAGAAACCATTGGGCCGCGCGAACTGATCTCCATTGCGCTGATCGTCTCCGCCTCCATCGGCGTCTCGCTCGACTCCACAACATCGCCTCAAGAAGGCTAGTACATTTTCTATGAGTGATCCCTGCTTTTGCAAAAGCAGGGATCACTCATAGAAAATGTGGCGGCGCAGCCGCCAGAAAAGGGTGTCCATCCTCATCGGTTGACGAATGGCGTAAGGAGTGCTGAGGGATACCGCCCGCCAGTATGGATGGAATGCGTGCCGCGGTTGATACTTCGACCATGCGAGAACGCAGGATATCTGGCGGCATCATGACCGAGCACCTCGACGCAAAGGCGGGTCCCTGCCTCAAAGAAGGTACTGCTGGCCAGCACCTCAATCTCAACTGGAACAACTTCGTCTGGCTGGACAGGCTGGTGCTGCTGATGGGTGTGCCAGGGACGGCCCCTTCTGCTTCGTTTGAGATCGAGAGCGCGATGGGACACGCGCAGCCACCCCTTGGCAACGCCATCGTGAGCAAACCCGTTATATCCATAGAAGAAGACCTCCTTACCCGTGGCGTCGAACTTTCGAAGGAGGACGAAGAGGTCCATGTCGTCGCTTTCCGAGGTAGAGACCCAGAGCAAGAGCGTCATTCCTCCGGTGAGTTCGGTATCGTGCTCGAAGCGATAGACGAAGCTTGCCCGATCGTGAGGACCATCGCGCCAGTCGTACTGGACCACTCCCTCATTGGCAGGTGCTTCGGCTGTCAGTGACCCGGTCACGGCATCGAGATAGAGCGTGACATACGTCGCCTCTGGAAGCGGCCAATCCGTTGTGCTGCGAACATCGCACACCTCGCGAGATCGCCGCACAGCGAGCCGAACGCGCGGCGACGTCTCCCATCCATTCGACTCGCCCTTCAAGAAGTGATCGAAGAAGCGACGTTGCATATCACGTGCCTCAGGCGTGTAGAAGGTCTCCCATTTGCGGCCACCGTGGGTGTAGAGCCACTTCTGGGCGGAAGCTATCCGCTCGAAGCCCTCCAGCGAGCCTCGGGTATGTAGACCATGATCGGACCAGCCCGCACACACCAGGGCTGGCACCTCAATCCGTTCCAGCGCCGGGCGCTTCGCCTCCCAATAGGTGTCGTCGAGCGCATGCTGGTCACGATCCGCTGGAAAGTTCTCGTTCATCGGGAAGCGCTTGTTATGGCCGGACTCCATGCGGAACCGCCACCATACACCGACAAAGCCCGTTTCCGGCACGCCATCCTGATAGCCGAACTCGCGCAGCAGGTCAGTCACCCCTTCCCAGGGGCAGATGGCCTTCAACGATGGCGATCTCAGCGATGCCACACGCCATTGCGACATGGCGAGATAGGAGACACCAAGGAGTCCGACGGTGCCTGTCGCCCAGGATTGGCTGGCTGCCCATTCGATCAGATCGTAGTAGTCCTGGGCGTCCCGATCCGAGAGCACGGAAGCCTGTCCCTCCGACTTGTGCATGCCGCGGACGTCCGCCTGCACGACAGCGTAGCCAGCCCGCACCCAGAAGAGCGGATCAGGCGACTCAAACCCTGTCCACGTGGAACAGTCCAGATGGCCAAACCGCACGCCCGAAAGGCGCATGAGCAGCATCCCCCGCCGATCGGGCAGCGTGTCTTTGCCATAGGGCGTGATGGACATCAAAACCGGCGAGCGTCTCGGCGGGAACGAACAGAAGACGTTCGCCATCAACTGCACGCCATCGCTCATGGGAACTCGTATGTCACGCTCTAGCGTAACGTCGTTGGCAATGCGCTTGGATGTCGATTGTTTTGGCATACATGTTCCTTTCGACAGTCAAGAAACCCCTGCGAACAAACAACAGTCTTCCCTCCCCATCATCATCTTACCTTGTTCGGTTAGCTGAGGCAAGATTTTTTGCAAGAGGGACGAACATTCTGTGTCAAGTACTCTCCGGGTTGGTTCGGGGTTTCGCACAAGTCGTTCTTTTTCCACCCACCCTTTGGAGACTCTGCTGGCGAAAGGCACTGCCAATCGAAACCGCCCCTCACAGGACTCTGTTGCCAAAGGCCATTAGTGGGTGAATGGCCCCGCCCCATGCTTTTTTTGAGGGATTTCGGCAACAGTATCCTCACAGGTAGAGGTTTTTTGCCGATCTGCTGCATCGACCTGACAGGCCGCCCCACCCTCTTTAAACAAGAGCAGATGGTGTGTGTTGTGGCGCGAATGCGCCACAACACACACCATCTGCTCTTGTTCTGCTCTGTCGCCTGTGGCGACAGAGGGAAGAGAGGTCAAAAGCCTCTACTTGTGAGGGGGCCATTTGCCCACGAATCGCATTCGGCAACAAAGGCTTATAAGAACCCCCTCCCCAGGGGCAGAAGAGCGGGTCAGCGGGAAAAAACGACTTTTGAGAATGCAAGATTCTATCCGATGCCGCGTGCTTCCAGAAAACGTTGAATAGCACGAGGAGCAAAAAAGCCCAGCAAAAGGGAGACGCCACTCACTAAGAGAATCCACGGAAGCTGGCCAAGGGTGGGAAGTAGGAAGGTGAGGCCTAGAAGTAGAGCAACCATGACCGTTGCGACACCAAGCGCCATCAGGCTTGTGAGCAGGGAGGAGAAGAGCGATTCACCAGGCATACTTTTGGAGATTGAGCCTCCTAGAATGCGCAGAATTGCCACTCGTGCGGTATCTTTATAGAAGTTGAGCCTGTCCTGGAGTTGCTGGAGTTCGGAACGTGGACATGTCCTCTTAAAGAACTGGATGATATCACGACAGAAACTGAAGAGCGAAAAACACAAAAACCCACCGAGAAAGCTGATGAGCGCTACAATCACCGGCAAATCAGCCAGAGTGTTTATATGATCTATCAGAGCTAGCACAAAGAGCGCGAGTACTGCTGCAATCCCCCATAAAACCCCCCAGACTGCTCCCGCCAGGACGCGCGTAAGAAGAATATGCAGGAGAATGGGGAGGAACCGATCTTTGAAAAGCGAAAAGCCAGCAGTACGAAGGACTATTGCTTTGTCGTGCCCGGAAAGCGAACGCGAGGCTCCAATAAGGATACTGATCTGCTCTCTCGCCGAGAGCGCCTGAAGTGCATTGATGAGTGCTTGCTGATCGTCAGTTCGGGGATAGAAGCTCTGAGTCATGTCTGGTTCTCTCCTTTTATAAATGCTTTTCCATATTTTTCCCCTTCTAAATCATCAGCAATCCGCGTTTGTATGAATACGTTGGCAATATATGCTATTCTCTTCGGTATTGTTCACATGATACTCGTCTTCTGCACAATTCTTACTCACAACACGTGCGACCTCCCCTTTTCTGGTACAGAAAGTAAGACTTCTCTTCTAACTGTACGCCTCAGGATAGTTGAACCCTCCTTTTCGTTGTCTCCACTGTCCTGGACCAGAACCACCCTGACTGGTCCCAGCAATCCTACTCTTTTAAAATTGATGCGAGAGGAGTAAGAAACCAATCACCAACGTAAAGATGATAACAGTTTCAGACACAGCCAGGCCGAGTAGAAAATTGGTACGAATGAGTGGTTCTGCTTCAGGGTTACGTCCGATCGCTGAATATGCCGAGTTTGCACCCAGACCGATTGCAATACCGGCTCCGATCGCCCCCAGGCCAACGGTCAGGCCTATAGCTAATGCTTGCATGTTTTGTCGCTTCCTTTCTTAAAATTTGTTTTTACTATGTAGTTTCTTCTATAATCTTAGAAGAGATTATAAGAAAAAACATCATCTATTCGGCGGAGACGACATCCGCCAGTCGGTACAGGTATCTTATCCCAAAGGATGATCCTCCCATCTCATCCAGGAGTCCTCTTCAACCAGAGATACCTGCTATATTGCCGAGGAAGCGCAAGGAGGTATATGCGCCATGAGTGGGAAATTACAGAAAAGTACCCGAGTACGCCTGGTGATTGTTGACGATCATGTAATCGTGCGTGCAGGTCTGCGCCATATGCTAGAAGGACAGGAAGATTTTTTTCTAGTTGGAGATGTTGCTGATAAGGTTTCTACGTTGAGCTTGATAGAAAAAGAGCAGCCAGACGTTGTTTTAACGAATGTACGTATGCCAGGTGCAGAGAGCTTAGAGATGATTGCCCAGATCCGCAGACGCTGGCCTGAGATTGCCGTAGTCATTTTTACACGCTCTGACGATGAAGATTTGATGGTTCAGGGCTTGCAGGCTGGTGCATCCTGTTATCTGATTAAAGACGCTGATTGTGAGACGCTTTTTCACGCTATTCGTACTGCGGCTCAGGGTGGAAGACTGTTACAACCCCAGATGCTGGACTGTCTGCTGGCACGGGTCGCTCCTGTGAGGGTTGGAGGCAAATATGGCGAGGTGGATACCCGGAAGAAGTGTGAGATTGGAAAAACATTGAGTAAACGTGAGCATGATGTACTTGCAGGTGTGGCACTCGGTGAACGCAATAAAGAGATTGCTGCACGCCTTGGCATTAGCGAGCCAACTGTTAAAACACATCTTTCTGGCATTTATTACAAACTTGCTGTCGATTCGCGTGCCTCTGCCGTTGCAGTGGCAATTGCACACGGACTGCTCACGATACCGAGTAAGACGGTGGAGCTTTAACACGCTTTTTGCGTCTATGTCCGGGTGAATCTTTCTATTTTTTGTCTCGTAGCGTATTGGCGAAGTTTGTTACCAGCGCATCCGCCCCTTGAGAGAGATATTTATGAATGAGATGCGAGAAGAGGGGAGCCGACTACGCTCCCCTCTTCCCGCATCTCATTCA
>DAOTTL010000013.1:0-3353 GCA_034438135.1 Ktedonobacteraceae bacterium
GTTCGGCCTGCGATGCAGGCCGAACACCTTTTCTCCCGCATTTACAAAAGCAGAGATGACTCATAAGAAAAACATTACATGTGAAAATGGCTAAGCATAGTAACAGCGGTCAAACTGACAAGCACGATGACAAGCATGACGGCAGCGCCAACACGATCATTTCCTTCGCGCATCGGCGGAAGTTCCTCAGGAGGCGGTAGAAGCGCAGCATTCTCATCTTCATCCTCGGGCAGCGAAATAAACTGGAGTGGGAAGGACTCTGAGAGCCTGGGCTGAGATAAACCTGGAGCCGTCGTTAGAGTATTCGCAGCCGGAACCCCACCACCAAATAATGTGGCAACATCGCCATTTGAAACCAGGCTGCCACTCACCGAACGCATCGCCAATAAATCCTGGCGCAGCTCCGCAGGACGCTGATAGCGCTGCTCAGGTATCGGACGTAACCCCCTGGCAAGAATAGCATCAAATTCATCCGAAATCGCCGGATTTAATTGCTGTGCACGCTGAACTATCCCATCAGTCATAATCGGCGCACTGCCAGTCACCGCATAATAGGCGGTCGCCATCAGTGAATAAAGATCACAACGGATGTCTATCATGCCACGATTAAATTCAGGTGCACTATACGGCGACAGAAACGAACGCCCCATGCCTGCGAGAACTTGAGTCGCCCCACCCGCCAGAAGCACAGAAAAGTTGCCCAGGATATATTGATTCCCCGTACGCGATACGTAGACATGCTCTGGCCGAATCAGCCCATGCACCAGCGGGGGAGAATGATGAGCCAATAGATCCAGAACCTCACTCACCTGGAGACAGATCTCTACAGACTCTTGCTCCGAGAGAGGATGACGCAGATGGCGCAAACGAGCCGTCAACGACTGTCCATCGACAAACTCGAATACAAAAAATCCACAACCAGCATCGTTGAAAGCGTCCCAGAGCGTGGTGGCATGGGAATGACGACCAACAGAGGCCAGTGCTAAAGTCGCGTTGCGCATGATCGATTGCGTCAATACCGAAGCGTTATCAGGTATCACGACTTCACAAATCATTACCTGCCCACCACCACGATGTGCATCTCGCCCGATCCAGACCGCTTCAAAAACACCTGTCATCCAATCCTGTCGCTCTAATAGCTCCTGAAGACGATAACGCCCACCTCGCAACAAAGTGCCTGGCATTAGAGGACGATGTACTTGCGAAGGAGACGACTGCTGACCTGGCACTCCATTACTTCCCCTCTGAAGCCGATGCCGATCAATGTCAAGCTGCTGTTGAAACTCTTCTGCACCAGGAGATTGAGCCGCAACCGGACCAAAGAGACGATCCATCTGAGGAGTTGTGCTGGCAAAGCCGGAGGAACCTTCTTCTCTTCCAGCTACACGGCGATCACGCTGCTGAACCTGAAAGTTGACTGTACTGGCAGAAACGTCACCAGGTGCAGCCATCCCAGGACTTTGCCGTCCCTGGACCAAATGTCCACTATTCGATACTGGACGCTGAGAAGAGGACGGACCCGATGGTGTCAGGCGCACAGGACGCGGTGCACCAGCTGATGGTAGATGTGATGGACGTCTGAGGCCTGTAAGCCTCCCAGAGGGAGATCTGGACAACGGAATGCCACCTGCATTGGGCCTCTCAAACATACCATTTGCCGGAGGCCCTCCCTCATTAGCTCTCTCAAGTGCATTGGTCTTCAACCGTCCCGTAGAATCTGCCCTCTCGGTTTGTCTGATGTCTGAAAGCCCTTGCGGCTTCCCAAAAGGCCTGAATCCTGGCAGTCCTCCTGACTCGGGCTTCTCAGATGACTGCTCATCTGGCAACCCTCTTGCCTCAGATTGTCCAAATGGTCCCGTTCTCGGCAACCCTCTTGCCTCAGATTGCTCAAATGGTCCCGTTCTCGGTAACCCTCTTGCCTCTAAGGGAGAAACAGAATCAACCGGCAAATTGCCCGATTGAACTCTGGTTGAGGTCATTTCACTCCATTTAGGTACCACGTTTGTGAGCGGATCCGATGACTGAGTGCCAAAGGAATCATTGTATACCGGCGCATTTTTCTGGTAAGTTGACCCTGGACGCATTGTCTGTTCCGGTTTTTTGTTCATGTAAAGGGCAAAGCCGCATTGTGGACAGGGACTTGTAATAGCAATAGCACCACGCTCATTACCACATCTTGGGCAGATCATATGCTCCCCTCTCTGTTACCCTGTAAATAGACAGCTCCGAACTGTCACAGGAGTATTCTGCATAGCAATTACGGTCGTTGAAAGAAGCCTGGCTCAAAGCTTCAACTGCCTGTGTTGTGCAGACTATGCTGCGACTTAATTCCATGCTACCGCACCCAGAAACGAGATATCCTTCGAGACCATACAATTATCTAAGGTAACAGTGCGCAGGAACAGAGAAAACCGACCGAAAAGAAGAGAAACAGGCCCGCTAAAATATACCCGCATTACCTCCGCACTTCCGCATGTCCGTCAATTCAGATAGTTGACTATAGTCGAACCGCATCGTTGAAAACCGCTAATCCTGGTCTCTCTATCGCATGGCACAGTAGAGAGCATCTACGGCAAAGCCAGAAAGCGCTTTCTTTTGCCCTGATTCCTGAACAATACATTTCACAGGCGAACAAAGCCACCGGTTCATGCTTTTACATTCAGTCATAATCCTCATAAGCGAGAAAAACGCCCGGATTTTCAGCCATAGAGCACCTGCTGTGTAGACCGCTTGAATCTCAAGGCCACACCCCAGCCTGATTTACATTCTAGTAGAAAGAATACAAATCTGTCAATCAATCAGGCCTTTTCTACTATTTTCGCGCACTAAAACCTGATCTTGCGGCCAATCGGGGCTAATGATCCCAAAAAGCTCTCCAAAGATTTAGCCAGATCGTATAGTTGAGTAGCTTCGTAAGGAGATACTTCATGACCTGTATGTGCCACCTGATAGAGGAGAGAAAGCGCTGGATGCTTAGTAGAAGAGGCTGGCTCATTCCCTGGCGTTCCTAATAACGAGGCTCGCATAGCATCCACGCTGGCATTGACATCCTCCAGGTTGGCAATATCAATAAAACTGGCCGGTCGCGGCTGACCTGCACCCTGTCTGCCAGCAGACGCACCCTCCCACTGACGACGTGCTTGCTTCCCCGCTGCACAAAAACAAAATTCAGGAGAAACCGAGTCCGAGTTCCTCAACCCGGTATCATCACAAATCGGACAAATTGGCATAGATAGAATCTCCTCGATAAATAGCAATCAGCCACTTCTGATCTGCGGGGCTATTTCATTCGCCGAAAGCCAAAGGCTTTCGGCCCCACCCCTGAGTTTAGGGTGAGTTGGGAGCGCGGTGGC
>DAOTTL010000014.1:0-12338 GCA_034438135.1 Ktedonobacteraceae bacterium
TTCAAGGAGAAATGGCTGAGTTTGGAAGCAGCAAAGCTGCTTCCAAACTCAGCCATTTCTCCCTTTTCTCGGGGGAGGTATGGCTTTGCAAGCCGCAGAAGAGTGAGGTATGACTCATATCTTTTTTCGAGGGATGGGCGGCTTTGCAAGCCACAGAACATCTCATGAGCAATCCTGAGGAGGCCAGTGGAGAGGTTCAGATTTATACGTGAACGCTTTGTGATATACTGATGCAAAATCTACGCGTCTATTCATGATGGAACGGTTCAGAGAGTTCCCCGGTTGTTTAAGGAAGGCGTAATGCATGGACGCTCCTTAAACAACCGATAAGACATACCCTTTGGCTTTGGAGAAAGGCGACCCATCTCTTATGCAGGAGAATCATATACCTGTTGCAATACTTGATTTTGGATCACAGTTTACACATCTAATCAGTCGGCGTTTGCGCGATGCGAAGATCTATTGCGAGATATTCTCGCCAGATATCTCGTTGGCCAGATTAGAGGCGATGCATGTGCGAGGCATAATTCTTTCAGGAGGACCGGCAAGTGTCTATGAAGAGAATGTGCCGGATTTTAACGAGGCGATTCTGGAGATGGAGGTTCCTATCCTGGGAGTATGCTACGGTTACCACTTGATGGTGAAACTACTGGGAGGAAAAGTTATTCCTTTGCCAACGAAAGAGTTTGGTGGAGTGGAGTTGGAACCAACAGGTCATTCTCTCCTTTTCAAGGGACTACAGGCCAGAGAAAAGATCTGGATGAGCCATGGCGATACCGTGGTAGAATTGCCTCCTGGCTTCTCGCTCATTGGCTCGACGGTTACAGGTACCTATGCGGCGGCTGAAAACGTGAGGGGTCAGCGCTATGGATTGCAATTTCACCCGGAGGTGGCTCATACCAGGCATGGGCAGGATATCCTGAAAAACTTTGCTGTTGAAATCTGTCGGTGCGAACCCACATGGGATATGGGACACTACCTGGAGACCACTGAGAAACAAATTAAGCATGTGGCGGGCGATCGCAATGTTTTTCTGCTTGTGAGTGGTGGCATTGATTCAACTGTTGTTTTTCTCTTGCTAAATAGAGCTCTTGGACCTTCACGAGTAAAGGGCCTTTTCATTAATACTGGTCTCCTTCGGCCAGGTGACACGGCGATGGTGAGGCAGCTTTTCGACGATTGGGGACTCGACAACTCGCTTATCGTAGATGCGTCCACTGAATTTCTCGAAGCTTTAAAAGGTGTTTCTGAACCAGAGCAAAAGCGTAAGATCATCGGAGAACTGTTCTTGACCGTAAAAGATCAGGCTATGGCTGATCTTGGACTGGATACGGAACATTGGGTGCTTGCACAGGGCACGATCTATCCCGATATCATTACAAGCGGTGGAAGCAAACACGCCTACGTTATTAAGACACATCATAATGCCCTTGTTTCACTCTACAATATAGAAGTCCTTGAGCCGCTACGCTTTCTTTACAAGGATGAAGTACGCATGCTGGCAAAAGAACTGGGAATGCCTGATAGCTTCATCTGGAAGCATCCATTTCCTGGTCCCGGCATCGCTGTACGGATTGCCGGTGAGATAACCGCAGAAAAGATTGCACTCTACAATAAACTCGATGAAATAGTGCTGGCCCATTTGCGCAAAAGTGGATGGTACGAGTCTCTATGGATGGGTTTTCCTATTCTTGTTGATATGCAAGAATCTACTGAAGCGACTTTTTCTTTTCCGCCGGAGACACTTGAGCAAGTTACAGGCTCCACTCGTCGCATACTAGAGGAGGCAGATGTCTCTTTTGAGAGCCTCAATGTCTCGGTACTACCGATACGCAGCGTGGGGGTCAAAGGCGACTATCGAGCATATGAGCATCCCATTGAGTTGAGGATTGTAGATGAAGGACAGAGAAGTCATGTGCCTGATCAGGTGCTTGAGGATATTAGCAAGGAGATTGTCAATCAGACACCACTTGTTAACAGGACATTGCTAACTTTAAACTGGTCTGGGGAACCGAAACAGTGGAAACGAATTGTGGTTCTACGTATGCTCTTAAGCATAGATACCTTGACCGCTGACTGGGCCAGGCTAGAACATAGTCTGCTTAATACCATGGCTGCTGATATTCGAGCAGTCGATGAGGGAATAGATGCAGTTCTGTTAGATATCACGCAAAAACCACCCAGCACAATGGAATGGGAGTAAAGTTTTGTAAAGAGAAGCGGTCCTGTCCGGTGGAGATTCCGCTCCACCGGACAGGACCGCTTCTCTTTACAAAACTCATACTAGCATCACTGTATCGTAAAACAACAACTCAAACTCATGACTCAAGCGGACCGCACGGGTGATCTGACGGCGTTCGGCAGGCAACGTGTAGCGTGTTAGCAGTGCATCATCGACTGGTGCTACATGTTTGCCAATTTCCTCGTGTCCTGTAAAAAACTCTACATCCTCTGAACTCAGACCGTAGTTACCTTTCAACGCAGGTGCCACACGTAACGCGATCGTAATAAAAATATCCTCACTGGCACTCACCGCCGCCAGTTTCTCAGCGGGTGATCCATATGCAAGCATCCAATAAAAGAAATTTGTCAGAGCCATACAGCCAGCAATTGGCTCAACTTCGTCAAAATCTGCACGAGACAGACCCAGGGCCGCGCCAAAGCGAAAAAGTGTTTGGTAGCCGCCAATCTTGGGCTGGAGCTTCGCAATTAACAACTCCTGTGTCTCCAGATCCGTCGCAGAAGCAATCCCCAAAGCATCCAATCGATAAGCCTCACGCACCAACCACCAGTCTTGTAAGGCAAAACGTCGCAACTGCTCACGTGTCGTCGTCCTCTGTTCGATGCCCACCCATAGAGGATGGAAGAGCAACTGCTCACGTAGCGGCTGTAAATCTTCAGTTAAAAGCGCATCAGCAAAACTCATAAGCTTTCACTACCAATCTTTCAGGTCCAGACCATCGCTTTGAAAGGCCAGACGTACTCTAGTGCAAAAATCAAGTCAGCATGTTACAATAGCTATAACACATCTCAATGAATCGCTTCTCTTCGTAAGGAGATGGGGAAACAGGCGTATACGCATAAAAAACGAGCGCCTGAGTGGAAAGGGGTCACCGTGGAAGAAGTATCTGAGCAAACCGCTACACACAATGTTCTCCATTCAGGTCTGACTACGGACGCGCTGAGTTATTGGATCGCGTTCAACCGTGTATTGGGCATCGGACCTGTCAACTTTCGCCTCCTACTGGACTTTTTTCAGGACGATCTTGCTACCGCCTGGCAGGCCAGTAGTCAGGAACTTGCACACGCGGGTCTTTCACAAAGAACCATCAATAGCCTGCGTGCACAACAGTCAAAGATCGATCCGGCTCGTGAAATCGAACGACTGGAAAAACACCAGGTTGGCGTTCTAACCTGGCGAGACGCAGACTATCCGCCATTGTTGCATGAGATCGCTACTTCTCCACCTGTGCTCTATGTGAAGGGCACTCTAACCAGAGCCGACCAGTTCGCCCTGGCTGTGGTCGGGACTCGAAACAATAGTACGTACGGTCAGCAGGTCACTGAACATTTAGTAGGAGAACTGGCACGCGGAAACGTCACTATCGTTAGCGGTCTGGCGCTGGGGATTGATACAATCGCACATCATGCTGCAATCGACTCTGGAGGTCGTACCATCGCCGTTCTGGCCTGTGGACTCGATATAGTCTATCCCGCCAGAAATCGCGGCCTGGCTCGGCTCATCGCCGAGTCAGGTCAAGGTGCCCTGATCAGTGAATGCCCGCTCGGCATGCGACCCGAAAGTGGCAGTTTTCCTGCCCGAAATCGCATTGTCTCCGGTATCTCGCAGGCAGTACTAGTCGTCGAGGCAGGAGAGAAAAGCGGCGCACTGATCACCGCTTCCTTTGCTCTCAAGCAGGGACGTGAGGTCTTTGCGGTTCCTGGAACAATTTTTTCGAGCAGGAGCGTTGGCACAAATAAGCTTATCGTAGAAGGTGCTCACCCGGTCACCGAAATGAAGGATATTCTGGAAGCGCTCAATCTCTTTCTGCTGCCCCAACAGATAGAAACCCAGACGGCCCTACCTGAAAACGCCGAAGAACGCACGCTGTTAAGCTTTCTCAGTCATGAACCAATCCATGTCAACGACCTGATTGCTGCCTCTGACCTCTCCAGTGCCGCTGTAGCAGCGACAATGACCATGCTCGAACTGAAGGGTCTGGTGAAGGCGCTTGGTAGCTCGCAGTTTGTGCTGGCTCGCTAAGGAGAAAAGAAGCATTTCGGGCGCAGCGCGTCGCGCTGCGCCCGAAATGCTTCAAAAGAATGGGAGAGGGGCTGTTCGTCCACGAATTGCATTGGTCAACAATGTCTCGTAAAAGGAGCGCTCCTCCTATAAAATGGAGTGCTACTTGCGGGTCCGGTAAGCGAGAGAAGAGACGCTGCTCCAGAGAGCAACAATCATGGCAGCAGCGATAAGCGTACTGATGATCGGCACCCCCTGTATGGTGGGTTCACCCTGGATACTGAAGTGAAAGAAGCCCACGATCAAAAAAATGGCAAACAGTCCAACCATGATTGATCCCAGAATGCCATCGGGAGAACGGCGACCGGCGATGAGTTCACCAAGAAATCCAACAATTGCTGCAATAATCAGCCAGACAATGAATTGTACTACTGTGACAGTCATATGCTTTTCTCCTTGAAACAATATCGTTTTATATTGATAACTGTTTTCTAATACGGTTCAGGTCACAGAGACGACTCACAACTCAATTTTCTCTATGGCCTCGTCGATACCCCAGAGCACCACTCTACACTCGTTTTTTTGAGTAAAGGAGCTTGCCAGTTTTTATTGAAAGAGCTTGCAGAAAGTAGCCATTTATTCTTTAAGCGAAGAACAAGACATTCTCAACTACCCCTTTTTTATAATCTCCCCTTTAAGGTGGTGAAAAAGCAGGAAAAAAGACTACTTAAGATACGAGAACCATTCTGCTTCGTTAAAGAAACCGTGGAACATAGAATATAGTCTCTATAGATTTGCAAAAGGAACCATCGACCAGTCGAGAGGAGAAAACGTAGCTATGAAGTGGTATCCCTATGGACATGACTTTGGTAACGCTGACCTGGGCGGCGTGACAGTCATTAATGGGAGCGTCTTTTCACGAAGTGTGCCTACAGCCTTCGCTAAAGTAGACACAAGTGCAATGCACAACCTGGGCATTAAAGTGGAAGACATTAACACTCACGTCATTCGTTTCAACGGAGAAGCAATGGCCTATGCCGTTGGAGAACTGGCGCTACATCAGTCGGCAGATATTTATCATGGGCGCGGTGATATTCAACGGTACGCCAGCAAGTACAGTCTGCGGGGCATGCTTACAATCGCGGCCCTGCTCATTCCCGACGCGGAATTCGGCCTCTATGTCGTGACAGGACTACCAGCCGAAACCTACATTAAAAATATAGAACTCCGTAAAGCGGTTAAAGAGAGTTTGGACGGCTTACATACCTTCTCATTGGATGATGGAAAAACCTGGCGTCGTGTTACCATTGAGGTTGCAACCGTCGTAATGGAGGGTGCAGGAGCACTCATCGCCTATGGCGATAAATCTGCCAGCAGGCTCACAGAGAGTGCTGTCATCGATATAGGTGGTCGTACCACTGATCTCTATGTCGCTCGTGGACAGGTACCTGTCACCGAGTACTGTAAAGGCAAACCTGTCGGAGTAGAGGCCGCTACTCAAATGTTTATGGATACATTTGAAGCAAAGTATAATCGTTCACTTTCCTTGCTTGAGGGCCGTGAAGTTATGTATGCCTACGCATCAAAAGGCAAGCATCGCTATCCCGATCTCGCCGTCTATGGCAAAGTGATTGATGAGTACGAACTCGAACGTCTGGTTAGCGAGGCCGTCACTCAGGTTGGGAGCGAAATTGTCTCGTTCGTAGCCTCCGCCTGGCGACAGAGCGATCGGGACGCTGTCGCAGCCAGCTTCAATCCTGTTCTGTGTATTGGCGGTGGTGTCTACTATTTCTTTGATTTCCTGAGACGGCGTGTTCCTCACCTGACACATCCAGATGATCCAATACACGCAAATGCACTCGGATACAGTAATCTTGCTGGTCGGCTCTTGATGCGCAAAATGCAGCCCCAGGCATATACCGCCAAAGTCTAAGCAGCAATAAAAAGGAAGGCTTCGATGATACAGGATCGAGATCAATATGTGCATTTTACCATTAAATTACTCAAAGGCTCTTTTGCATTAAGTGCTCTTTGGCAAGATGCCTTAAATTACCATATGATTGATCAACCTGATAAGTTGATTGCTCTCCGTCTCACCGAGTATTATGAGTTATTGGCCAGGGGAAACGCTCGCGGTGGTCCCCATATGCAGCAGGAAGCTGTGCCGCATATGCAGCAGGAAGCTGTGCCGCCACCTTCTAATGGGAACAATGCTGTTCCTCCGCATCTATCTGATGATTATGGGAGAACTCCTCTCCCTGAACCAACCATTAGCCATCGCGTGGTTAGAACTCCTGATGATATTGCTGTTAGCTCATCTTCTTCTATGGCAGAGCAGAACGCCGAGGAAGCTGCCGATTATTGGTCTCCCTTGTAAACAAAGCATACGACAAGCAAAGAGTGGCGGCACAGGTGTAGATGACCTTGTCGCCACTCTTTCTTCTTGCTCGGAGAAATAGATGCATATGGCCCCTTTTTCAAATACTCCAACTGAACCCAAATCTCTGTCCACAGCGATACATGGTACAATAGAGGCTTAGAGTGAACATCTCCCGGTTGTTTTTATTCTTCTCGCTGGTAAAAGAAAGAATGGGGCGGAAATATATCCACAGAATAGTAGCTCGACACTCATAATAAATAAATAAATAGAAAAAGGTAGTAGAGATGACCAGGAAAAAAAACGCCCAGATAAACGTTTCAGAGGAAGATCAGATGCAGGCGCATCGTGTCTTTGAACTCTATCACCAGATCGCCGCAAAGTTCTCTGCCGGGGACGACCTCCAAACCACTTTGACTGAGATCAATGCGCTGTCAGAAGGTGCTCAGCTTATCCTGATCAAAGAGCTTTCAGGAGAAAATCATGTCGATGCGGCTAATGTACTATCCGCACTCTATACTTCAGGTGCATTAAAGAACTCACGCAAAGAGGCCAGACGCTCACTGCTGCGGCTTGAAGAGCGCAGAATATATCCAACCTGGTTACCTCCCACGGAGCCACCTATCATTTTAGAGCCTTCTACGAGGGTGTTAACAGATTTCTCTAACGCGATTAGCTTTTGGAAGGGTCAGATGACCGATACTATGGATGCAGGTGAGGTCCAACTCCTCCTCCTTTGGGAGCAGGAAGGTTCTTCCACTGAAGTGCTGGTAGTTGGTTTCCTGCTTGATTTCTTCTATGGCGGGCTGAAGGACTTCTTTATAAGGGCTGAAACGAAGAACAGCTTTGCAACGCTTTCTGAACGATTGCTCACATCTATGCCAGATTCTAAAAGTTGCTCACTGGCTGAGGGATCCCGCCTCGTTCACCAGGCCCTGGCAGTCAACAAGCAGAATGGGAGCAGCCCGCACCGTGATTATCTCAAGAATCGCTTTCAGGTCGATGCCTTGCTCCTTGAGGATGAGAACGAAGTTTATGAAGATGATGAGGATGAAGCTCTTGATCTGAGCGATGCAACTCCAATTGAGATCGTCGTCGGATTTATCGAGAATTGGGTGGAGACCGACTATCACTCTGCCTACCAATATCTTGCCAGTAAAAGTCCGTTGCGCGAGGGTCTCTCTATAAATGACTGGGTGGCTAAACGTGAACGCTGGGAAGCAATCTGTCATCCAAACGTATTAAGACCAGGCTTCCTCTTTGAACGTGAGACTCCAAAAAGCAGTATTGTGCTGTTGCGACCCTTCCAAAAAACTTCTCAGCTTATCGTTGATGCCTCCTGGTCGATTGAAATAGAGCACACCGAGGAAAATCCTTTGCCCGAACTGCCTGTTGCCACAGCTATTTATCAGGAGACGAACCGCCATTGGTTCTGGTCAAGTTACACGTTTGTCCGTGAAAACGACACCTGGCTCATTCAGGATATGACTGATGAAGGTACTGCTATCCAAACGCTATCGGTCCAGGAATTACGGAACACCTTGCAGGAAATGGATAAACCGCTGATGGAAGTCCTCCAGAGTCGTCCAGATACTGCTCCTGAGGATGAAGAGTTGCTCATCTCTATGCTCCAGCTTGTGGATCGCACGCTCCCTTATATCGATGTGCTCTTCAAAAAAGAGACTTTCGATTTTGAGCTCTATCAAGGAGTTGTCTATCGCTTAAGCCTGCGCGAGGATTTTGAACATGCTCTTATCTACCTCCAGGCTGTCCTGGATCTCTTCCCCGAAGAGCGGGCCAACGTTCTCCTGAGTATGGCTTCCACCTACGAGAAAATTATGAGCTCTTACACTGATGAAATGAATGGTGACTATCTCGACGAGATAAAAGATGCACGGCAAAGCCGCTATCTAGAACTGGGTGAGGAGGCCCTTCGTCAATCGATCAGTCTCGAAAGCAGTTTCATCGGACATATCTCTCTCGCCGCCCTCCTGTTCGATAAAAAGGAGTTTGATGAAGCTGAACTCCAGCTCTTTCAGGCGCAAAACCTGGCAAAAACCTCGATTGAGCAACTCGCGGTCATGATGAATTTGAGTGACCTTGCTCTGGAATTGGACCATTTACCAGAGGCGTTGATGCACGCTCAACGCGCGACGGACCTTCTGCCTACCTCTGCCGAGGCATGGCTGACTATCGCGGCTGTTTATCAGGCCATGAAAGACTTTGACAAGGCTGAGAGTAACTATAGACATGCAATCGAGCTGGATCCCCACGATACTGAGGGCTATTCTCTACTCAGTGAGATGTATAAAGAGAATGGTCAGCAAGCTCAGGCTATGCAAGTTCTTGAGGATGCCATTGAAGCCAATCCCACGGACGTTACTCTCTTTTTTATCCTTTATACTGCTTATCTAACTACCGGCGATGTAAAGCGGGCGAAAATCGTTCTGGACAAATTAGAAGAGTTTAATCCCGATTTTCCTGGCATCAATGCCTATCGTGAGTCACTTACTCTGGCTGTAGATATGCAGAATGAATCTCTCATTACTGAGCCGAAAAAATTGACCTCCTCAAAGAAAAAAGGAAAATCTAGCCGCCATTAGAGTTCGAGAGTGATCTCTTTCTCCTGATCAACATTTTCATCTGGCACGTGCCCGGCTGCAATGCGCAAGCTCCGGGCACGCGTTACACTTAAAATGTCCAGCCTGGCCTCCTCAAGCATCCTGACCTGTCGCTCGTCCTTCGTATAGAGCTTCAACTCGTCTATGGGCGCTCCCAATGAGATGCTGGCTGCGCTTTTGTAACGTCTCACCTCTGTAGCTATTTCGATGAGCATTGCTCCATCATACTCAGCCTGCTCGCTGATCCATTCAGGTTGTATCTCTGGCCAGTTCGCTCGATGAATCGAGATCGTTCCCTCCTGTTCTCTAAACAGTCCTTGATAGATAGCTTCGGTCACGTAAGGTAAAAAGGGTGCAAAGAGCTTCAATATCGTAAGCAATCCATAGTAAAGGGTGTAGCGTGCTCCTTCGCGTGCGGAACCCTCTGCGCCGTAGAGCCGCTCTTTACAGAGTTCCAGGTAATTGTCCGCCAGATCATGCCAGAAAGCACTCTCGATCTCACTTTTAGCTGTGGCATATTCATAGCTCTTGAAATGGTCTGTGACCCGTTGGATCAGTTTAGCCAGACGTGCCAGTAGCCAGTGATCGGTGGGTGTGAAGCTTGCGGTCGTTTTGTCTGGCCAATAGTCGCTGAGAAAACGTTCGCTAAAACGGGCGACGTTCCAAAGTTTTGTGAGAAGTTTGCCACCGTTACTGATCTTGTCAGCACTGATAATAGCATCTTTGCCAAAACCGGTACTGGCAGCCCAGTAGCGTACTGCATCAGCAGAGGTACTCTCGATCATGCTCAAAGGCGCTATGGGTCCTCCGCCACGACTTTTACTGATCTTTTCACCACCTGCCGCAGCCAGACCCCAGCCGGAGATGGCTACGTTTCGCCATGGCACTTTGCCGAAGTGATGCATTGACTTTACAATGGTGTAGAAGGCCCAGGTGCGAATGATTTCGTGAGCCTGAGTACGCAGATCAAAGGGATAGACCCGCTCATAGAGTTCGCGATCTGCGAAGATGCGTCCTACGATCTGCGGCGACATAGAAGAGGTGGCCCACGTATCCATTACGTCCTCTTCCGCGACGAAGTCGCTACCGCCACACTCGCAACTCTTCATAGGGCTATGTATCGTTGGATCTACCGGTAGTTGTGTCTCATCTGCTACATTCACCGCTCCACAATCACGGCAGTACCAGAGCGGAAAGGGTACACCAAAGTAGCGTTGCCGCGAGATACACCAGTCCCAGCCTAGATGCTCTACCCACTCTCGATAACGTATCTGCATGTGATCTGGCTGCCAGGTAATTTGCTCGCCTGCTTCCAATAGTTGTTTTTTGAAGTCAAGCACGCGAATGAACCACTGCTGTGCGATAAGATGCTCTACAGGTGTATCACAGCGCTCATGTACTCGCACCGTCTGCTCTATGGGTTCGCGTCTCAGAATCAGATTGCGCTCTTCAAGCTCCGCGATAATCCTCTGGCGTGCCTCCTTTGTGGAGAGACCTGCGAACTGACCTGCCTTGTCGTTTAAGCGTCCGTCGCGCTCCAGGATCATCTTCAGTGGCAGTTTGTGAGTGTACCACCATTCCACATCAGTGACATCTCCGAAGGTACAGCACATTACCGCGCCCGTACCTTTGGTTGGATCGGCTTTAGGATCAGCTAGTAGCGGAACGGTTAGATCGAGCATAGGTACCTGTACTGACGAGCCAATCAGTCTGGTATAGCGCTGGTCTTCCGGGTGTACAAACACAGCAACGCAGGCGGGCAGGAGTTCTGGACGCGTCGTGGCGATCGGTAGAGACTCTCCACTCGCCAGCGCAAAGGCCAGGGTGATAAGCTCGCTCACCCGGTCCAGATCGTTGAGTTCAGCCTGTGCAATTGCTGTATGGCATTCGGGACACCAGATGGTTGGGGCCTTGCGGCGATAGGCTAGCTTCTTTGTATAGAGATCGAGAAATGACCACTGTGCTATCTGGCGCGAGTGTTCGTCAATAGTGCGATAGCTATAGCGCCAATCAATTGACAATCCTAACCGCTGCCAGAGGTTTTGATAGTCCTTCTCTGTCTCCTCACTGACAGTCAGGCATTTTTCGATAAAAGCAGTACGTCCCACTTGAGAAGCTGTTATACCCAGGCGTTTCTCCACGAGACGTTCGGTTGGGAGTCCGTTATCGTCGTAGCCCATAGGATAGAAGACATTATAGCCACTCATCCTCCAGAAACGGGCTATGAAGTCTGCATGACTGTAGGAATAGATATGTCCCAGATGAAGGTTGCCCGAGACAGTGGGTGGCGGTGTATCTATGGCATAGATGGGCCTTTGATCATCACTCTGAAAATGATAGACCCCCTCATGTTGCCAGAAGTCACGCAGAGATGGTTCAATTATTCCTGGCTCGTAACGTTTCGATAGACTCATGTCCATCATTCCTTTCAAATGCGCTGAGGCCTCTTTCAGACGAACTCCAGCGCTGTCCGCTTTTCTCTTTCGTTCGATTTCTCAGGGAACATGACTCGGACAATAAAAAAACCTTCCATCCCCATGAGGACGAAAGGATCGAACTTTTCGCGGTACCACCTCAGTTCGTCAGACATAGACCGTCCGACGCACTCATTACCTCGACGGTTCAACAGGTCGATCATGTTTTAGTTCTTTTCGATCGATTTGTTGCGCTTATCAAGGCCTCGCTATAACGGGCTAACCCGTGCTGGATCTACTCGCTCTGTACTATGTACGCGGCTTTCTTCTGCATCGTTTTCAGGTGACTTTCGATATCTACCGCCGTGGAGAGTTTCCAGCCAGCGACTCTCTTTCTCTATCAGCTTATAGAAAATCTACTCTTCCTGAGTATTGATCGTATGTTGTTGTATGACTAAGTATAATCGATCGCGGGTCAGTTAGTCAATTCCCCCAATTTCCTGTCATCTGCACCGCTACCTTTTCAAAAGAGATAATTATGAGTTGAGTTATCCCTCGTAACGACTCAGGTGCCCTCTACCTTTGCTGGGGCTTGCAAAGCCCCTCCTCCCCCCAAAGAAAGAAGAAGTGAGTCTGGTTGGCAGGGCGCATGCCCCGCCAACCAGGCTCACTTCTTCTGAGAA
>DAOTTL010000015.1:0-6633 GCA_034438135.1 Ktedonobacteraceae bacterium
CTCGGTCGCCACAGCCGCTGGAATAGCGTGCTGATGCTGACGAAGGTCCGCCTCAAGCTGCCTTCCCTGGAAGAAAAGGCCATCGATCTGGCCATCCAGCGTCGTCAACTGGTGTTGAAGTTGACGGAGTTCCCGCTCTAGCTGTTGCTTTTCAGAGCGATTGGGATCGTGTTGCTGGGAGCGGTTCTGCTGCTGATAGTGGTTGTTCTGCTGCTGTTGATTGCGGCGGTATTGGCTCATGGTGGTGGTTCTCCTTGTGATCTCGCGAAAAGAAGCGAGACAAAGGGCAAAACCTCCCCTGAACGCCTTAGCGCATCAGCAGTTGTTTCTCCTTTCTCTCGCTTCTTCTGAGCGGGAAATATGATGGATGCTTCCATGGATGCTGGACGCTTAGTAGAAGAAAGCGCCCTCCATCTGACGATCATAACGGTAGGACTCTAAAAACTGCTCGTCATTGCGCGAGAGTCTTTTGCCTCGACGCTTTCGTAGCATCAAGCGACGAAAGCGCTCTTTCTCTGCTGGCGTAGTGCGTGCACTTTCCAGAGAGTACTGGTCAAATGGCACTTTTTTCCGTGTTCGGCGCGAACGCGAAGTACTGCCGACGAACGCAAGAAGAGCCACCACACCGAGCGTGCAAAACACACCTATCAGGAAAAAGATGATGTCGCGGATGGTAACCATGGTCTGTGTCCTTTCTGTCTGCTCGCACAAAAAAGGGCGAGACAGGCAAACACATCCCTGAGCACCTTAGCGCATCAGTAGATATATCCTCCTTCCCGCCTTTTTTCTGGCGAATGATGATAGGGAAACTGGCACCAATTCTCTCTCTGTGCGAGCAATCGCTCAGCGAACAGCAAGCAGGTGAGTGCATGACCTGGGTTGCCCTTTCGTCTCCCGGCGTGCCCTTTGGGACACAGCGACGGGCGGAGACAGAGGGTGCAAGGGCCTTCCTCTTCGTCTTACAGCGAGTGGAGCGCTTGCTCCCCTGGCTGTGTCAACTTGTTTCTCTGGAACTAGATATAGCATAAAATGCGTGGAAATACAACAGCGATAGAACATTCCATAGTCGTAAAAATGAAAAAAGATGCATGCAATTTTGAAGTCTTCATGTGGAAAATAAAAAAACAGGCGTGAGGACTGGCGGCCTGTCCGGCAGGCTACCTTTCTCCTCGATCGGCCTATGGAGACACATCAGCGTCTTTTTCTCTCCGTGAGTTTCTTACTCCTCTACTCGGAAGAAGCAACGAGTTGTCAAACTGCCTGGCTCTTGCCGAGACCACCTCGTAACATAATGGCTCTTCCGCAAAGTTGATGAGTTGCGGAAGAGCCAACATCATGGGCAAAGATGGGCAGTGAATATTGGCTAACCTGGCCCCAAATCCTTGTAAACGTTCGGGCTATTGGGTACGCTTGAAGTGAGCATCGTTGTATCAGAAGGCTGGGGGGAAGGTGCCTGGACCGAAACGAGAGAGCCGAGAGCGAACGGATGAGTGGGCGAGTGTCAAACAGTGGACGCTCTGGGAAGAGCAGGAACTCTACGAACAAATTCGCCCCATCATTTTATTTGGCCAAACACCAGGGGAGCGAGCAAAGGAAATTGGCGCTGCCCAGCGCACTTTGTCTCGTAAAGCGGATGAGTTTGAAAAATATGGGATGCAGAGCTTGTTTGCCGACCAGAAACCGCGTGAGCAAACAGAAACTTCCCGAAGCCTGCCCGAAGAGATCCGCCAGCTCATCGTCGATCTCCATCGTGAAATGTCGCACATGATCTGGCGAGAGATCGCTGACATTTGCTTTATTCGCTTTGGCCGAAAGCCCTCCCATCACAGCGTGAAACACATCGCGACTTCTGGCTCTCCTCCACCTTTCCAGGCCCGCCGTTACCCACCCCAGCACCAGATGGCCGATCCAGCAGAGCGCAAACTGGCCATAATCCGGTTGCATAGTGAGGGATGGTCGATTACCTCAATTGCAGAGTACCTCGAAGTGAACCGCAAGACCGTCTACGCCACGCTTGAGCGGTGGACGGAGGAAGGGGTAGCGGGTCTGGAAGAAAAGTCCAGAGCCAGGAAGGGACCGCGCAAAGTGACGCTCAAGGTTCGTAATGAAGTCCGCAAGCTCCAGGAAAATCCCTTGCTCGGAGAGTGGCGAATGCATGCGGCTCTCCAGCGACTCGGTATCGAAATCAGCCCGGCGACCTGTGGCCGGATCATGGCCGCGAACCGGCAACGCTATGGCTTGGTGCGGGGCTGACGCTGTGGCGTCAGCCCCGCACCAAGCTCGAAATGCCGTTTTGGGCCTCTCGTCGTCACGAGTATTGGAGCTGCGATATTCGCTACATCGAAGAACATCTGCTACAGGACCCACGCCCCGTTTATGTAATTACGGTGTTTGAGAATTTTAGCCGCGCTGTTTTAGCCTCTGCCATTTCCGCAACGCAAACGCAGTGGGACTATTTGTCGGTTCTCACAGAAGCCATCCGGCGCTATGGAGCACCGGAGGCTTTGGTCACAGACGGAGGGGGTCAGTTCTATTCGGGCGTGGCTCTCCAACTGTATGACATGCTCGGAATCCGCAAAGAGCGCATCAATCCCGGCCAGCCCTGGCAGGATTTTGCAGAAACCTTGTTTTCGATCCAGGGGAGGCTCGCCGACCACTCG
Organism: Ktedonobacteraceae bacterium; assembly: GCA_034438135.1. Lineage (GTDB taxonomy): Bacteria > Chloroflexota > Ktedonobacteria > Ktedonobacterales > Ktedonobacteraceae > Paraktedonobacter. The sequence continues at coordinate 2,661 of DAOTTL010000015.1, forward strand.
TTTTCCAACGCACGCACCTGGCCAGAGATCCACCAGGCCTGGTAGACGAACTACAATGCCGAGTCACATTACGCCCATCGGGAGCGCCAGGACGAGCGACACAGCCCCTGGAAGTCATGCGCGGGAGGTTGGCCGCATGATCCCCGAAGAGGTGCTGTCGCGGGCCTTGTACGCAACCCGATTTACCCGCCAGATCGACAAACATGGGTATGTCAGGTTTAAGCACTGGAAGTTCTTTGGCGAGAACGGATTGCCTGCTGGAGAAGAGGTGTCGGTGTGGGTCTATGAGAAGACGCTGAAAGTGGAGCACCAGGCAACCACACTGTCCCTGTACGCGATCCGTATGGACACAGAACAGCAGCAGATCACCGAGGTCAAGAACGCTCGCCGCATCGAGACCCATTTTCGCAGTCCCCAGCTCGATCTCTGGAGGCTCTCAGACACAGAGTGGCTTTTGGCGCTACACAGGCCAGAGGCAGTTACACGCCCAAAGCCGAGCAAAATCGTGGTTCTAGCAGAGCAACTCATGCTCCCTGAGTTTGGAGCAACTGGCTAGCTCATCACATCTAGCGATGTGAGGAAGCTTCACCTTTCACTTCACTCATCACAATCGTCTTCGCCACAGCTACAGGCTTCGCCCGTGCGAGCTTCGTGCAGAGCTTCGCGCCCCTCCTGAACGAGAAAGTAGACCAGAGCAAGAGCTGCTAACGGATCGGCCCACCACCAGCCAAAAATCCGGTTGAGAGTCAAACCGGCCAGGAGTGTGAGGGACATATACGCGCAGGTCACGCTACAGGCAGCATCGGCTTTGAGAGCCGCGCTTCCAATGCGTTTGGCCACCCGGAGCTTTCCTTGCCACAACAACGGCATCACGACGGCAGCGGCCACAGCCAAACCAACGCCCCACCAGGAAGACTCTGGCTTTGTTCTCGTGACGAATGAGAATGCGCTCTCACCAACAATGTAGACAGCCAGGGCAAACAGGCCGATGGCCGTGACCCAGGAGGCCCGCCGTTCAGCTTTCTCGATGCGAGCGACTGATCCGCCTTGTTGATCGACGAGCAATCTCCAGAGCAGGATACCACCAGCAACGAGTTCGACAATGCTATCCAGACCAAAGCCTTGGAGCGAGACACTCCGGGTGGTAAAACCTATGGAGATCGCAACGGTGGCCTCAATGGTCATCCACAGGATCGTCACCAGTTCAATCCAGACTCCCAGACGTACCTGGCTTTGACGGGTGGGAATGGAGGGCGCACCATCGGTCGCGCCCAGCATGGGAAGTCCTCGTGCCATTACCAACACTCCTCTTTCTGTTCGTACCGAGGGCAGGCATCTACACCCTGCGCAGTCTCGGCCAGCAAGGCTTCGGCAAGACTGAGCAGCGTGGTCACGCGTGCATCACTGAGCCGATAGAGGGTGTAACGCCCTTGGGTTGATGCGACAACCAGTCCACAATCACGTAAGCAAGCCAGGTGATTGGAAACATTGGACTGAGTAAGACCTGTTTGCTCGACCAGTGCTGTTACCGTCAGCGGCCCGATGTTGAGAGCTTCGAGCAGCGTCAAGCGAGAGAGATCTGCAAACCCGCGAAACAATTTGGCCTTGAGGCAGTACGAGTGAGAAACCGGTGTTGTCGCCATGTTTTCCCTTTCACATCAGCAGGATATGATATCAGTGATTGCTGATATCATATCGCTTGGTCAAAAAGGCGTCAAGCATACATGGCTCGTCGCTCTGATGGGCCAGCAACAATGAGGACATGCTCCACTAGATACCACCGCCCCCAGCCCCGTATGAGCGCAAGAAGCTGCCCCTTCCTTCGGCGAATGCCCATCACCTGCCCGATTGGGCAACTGACACTAGCATTTCTCGGAACGCCTGGCACCAGATCGCTGCCTTAATTGTGCGTATATCCGTTGACATCTGCATGGAACCTTACTCCTTCCACTCGCACTGCCCGGCCTCTTACGGGGGCGTGAGCACAAACAATGAAGGATAGGGAGCAGGCGGATTGAAGAACGTGCAGAGGTCTACTTGAATATCAATAGCAAGTGCAGCGGCGCAGGCGGCATGAAAGACGTGGAACCCTACTTCATCGTTCATGATCAAGGGGGTACTCTTTCAGCGGTTTCGAGCAGTATGAGCAGCGTTTCGAGAGACTCTTAATTCCTGCCCGCAAACAGTGTTCGTCGTTCACAATGAGCATATGGCATTCTCCTACACCAATACGCGGAAAACCAGCGCGGCTCGAACTTCCTCGCGCTTCTCAAGAACAGTGTAAGAATCAGCCTGGCAGTTGGCAAGAGGGTTAGCCAATATTCACTGCCCATCTTTGCCCATGATGCTACGAGGTGGTCTCTCTTGCCTGCCGATGAAGATGTGCCTCCTGGTGTGTTATCGAGAAGCGCCTTCCTCAGGTGGCACCTGCTAAGGCTTGCTGAACCAGACTGCGCGTCGAGCAGAAAGGCTCCTTTTGCGCTCTCGAAGCCCAGGTTTTCGGATCAGCTCTTAATCCTGGAGAGATTTGCCCCTCACTGTACTAGCCATTAAAAAATACCGACACGTCATAAGCTTCTGTGCCGTTGATAACTAAGTGAGCCTTTTGTTGTGGGTGTTCACGCTCAATATACTCATCTTCGCGTGCCATCCATTCCCCCCATTGTGGACGAGCGGTTTCGCCATCACGTTCAAGACCGCGCCGTAGCCGCTCTTCACGAGGCGTTTCAATCCAGATGGAGAGTGCCAGGTATGGTCGAAAAGCTTCTCTTGATGAAGCTACTCCCTCAAGTATCTGGTACGTAGCTGGCTGTATTTCGTGCCACTCTGCCAGACATTTTGTGCCCCAATCATACCGTTGGTACCGTGCTCTTTCATTGTGAGAGAGTGGTTCAAGTACTTGCTCAAGCAAACGAGCCCACCAGTTGAGCGGATTCTCCCAACTGGCAAAATCATCAGTGTGAAGAATTGACGCATTGCCTAATTTTTGTGACAACTGCTCGGCAAACGAGCTTTTGCCAGCACCACCTGGACCATCAATGGCGATAATCTTTGTGATCATCCCATCTGGAGGCTGTGCAACCTGAATTGCTTCTTTGATTCTTCTTCACATGCTTCCTCTTTCTTGTTCTCAGCATTAGCTACATAGGAAATCGTCACTCTTCGACCACTATCCAGCGCCGTTCCCCCTTTTGGCGGCGGGCTGAAGCGCCTCGGATGCGATGGAAAATGAGGCTGATCTTTGGGAGATTTGAGGGTACGACGTGCGCCTCAGGTCGGGCATTCAACACACGTCATGCCGGTTTCTTGAAATTGGCGTCGTGTTACTTCGATACTACCAAGCTATGAGCATTTTACGGTCATTCCGGTAAGTACCTGCTCACCCACCAGGTCGCGGTGAGGTGCCCGTTCAATGCGGGCCTTCAATGGCACTGGAAGTATTGGGGAGCCATTGGACAACGGGGGAGGTTGTGGCGAGCTGTGAGGTTGTGGCGAGGGCCTGCCTAAGATGCGTTGAAGCTCTTGTTCGCTTTCTTTCTTTACCTCTTCAATTTTGAATTCGCCTGTGCGTGCTTCCGTTTCCAATTTGAGGCGCTGTGCTGGTTTTAAGGCATGCTTTGCTAGTGCCTCAAGGGTGAGCGAGGTCTCTCCAGCACGGCAGAGCATGACAGCCGTTTCTACCACCCAATCGCTCAGAATGCCAATGCAGCCGATACTCCATTCACCGAACCACTTCCAATGAGTCAGCATCTCTGGAATATCAACCTGGAGTGGGACCTGCTCAAACAGCACCTTTAACGCGGAGGTCCATTCCTCCGCATCTGCTTGGCTGTCCATGTGATACCGAGCAAATTGCTCTTCGCGCACGCGCCGGGCTACTTGTCCGTTCAGGTGGCAGAAATCGTACAGCGAGAAGTTCCCAAGCAGGATGTAGAGCAAACTACTCCGATTCGTGAGCGATTTGAGCCAGTCA
>DAOTTL010000016.1:0-9255 GCA_034438135.1 Ktedonobacteraceae bacterium
GCTAAAAAAGCTTCCACTCTACCAGATAAAAACAGTGAGAAATCACAAAAGGTAAACGTATGGAGCCTGATCAATGCTAAATTTTCTTTGCGAAAGCCCAATCGAGGCCAGCATTATGAAAGTCGAGAATTAGGTTTGACAGGTAATCCCTGGCGCATATTGGTAAGAGTGAAAGAACGCATCCCTGTCTTTAATCGCTTTAAAGCAACGTCTGACGAGGAGACTGGGAAACTTGATAATGTAAGGATGGCCGCTTATTCCTATCTGATTGCAAAATCTGAAGGCTCAGATGTATCTTATGGCATCGTTCTCTTTGGAAAGCTCTCTAACGGAAAAACGGTCCCTTACAAGAAGAACTTGTTGAATATATACCTGCCTGGTGTTCGGAGAACGCTCAACTCACCCGAAGATCCTGGGGGACCTTTGAATCCAAATGAAACATGCAGAACATGTAAGTACAATAAATGGTCTCGCCAGAGAGGTGGTAATACTTGCGGTGTACGTTTTAACTGGGAACCTCCAAGGAGACGTCGCTATTGATACGCCAGAACCTTGGACGCTCAGCTAACATCATATGTAACCGGGTTAAGATATGGAGGATAATTGTATCTATGGCGTATTTGGAGCTTTTCTACTGCTATGAATCCGCAGACCGGCGTTTGTTTCTACAATTAACCAGACACCTGAAGTCTCTCCTGGACGAATTTCATATCTCGACCTGGTCAGTGTCCGATAGTATTCCAGGGAGAGATCGGGAGAATGAGATCGAGGCACATCTGAAAAAGGCTGATATTATTCTGTTATTGATTAGCGCGGCCTTTGTCGCCTCAGAATATCCCTGGCTAAAAAAGATAGAGCATATTCTTCTCGGAGATAAAGAGAGATATGTACATGTGATCCCTATTCTTCTCTCGCCAGTTAATTGGAACAGCTCAACTCTCAGTCGCCTCAATTCTCTCCCTAACAATAAGCCAGTGACTCTCTGGGCGCAACGAGATCAGGCTTTCAGGAATATTGTAGATGGTATCCGTATCTACCTGGAAAGTCAAAGGGGAGTGCCGTTTCAGACACCTGGCCTGCGTGTACAAGAAACTGCACCCATAGACAAAGCGGTTTTGCCTGATGAGTCTGAACTACCAGAAATGAAACACTATCTCTATATTTCTGATACAAAGGTCGAATACCGCATGTTGCAGATAATGCGTCCAGAGAAAGAAATACCTTCTTCTCAAAACAGGTTGACTTCCTTGAACGATGTTCTGTCAGTTCTGCGAAAGAAGCGAAAAATCAAGCCGATAGATAATTCTGGCGCTTTTCACGTTAACGACTATATTTCAGGTGTGTGCCCCATGCGCTGGGGCGTTGTTAGCTGGGGACGTAGCGGCGACCTGAAGCGAGTCTGTTTCTTTTTTGCTCCTACGCCAGCTGGTATCTTGTTGCTGGCTGGAAGCGCTCAACATTTAACCAGCAGCAACCGACGACCTGTAGAGTATCCGCTTCAGATAGAAAGTGCCAGCGGCTCTGATCTTCCTGGCATGTTCGGAGCTATTGAGTTTGCAGCGAAACAGAGCAAGATACAGTGGTCAGATGGCATCAGTGACCGCAGTCCCGATGATTATCTGGGTGCGCTGGCATTTGTACAGGGAAAGTTTTTTTATCAAATGAAGATGATGGATCTCGTAACACCTTTTCCCGAACAAATGATTGAATTTACTGCTCTTGTTCTCAAGACGCTTCCCCCTCCGTCGAAACAGCAGCTTTCGCTGTTCATCATGGACAATCATATAGATGAACGCGAGCAAGGTGAGATCCAACAGATGATGCGAGGCGCTCAGGATATTCTTCTATGTACGCCTCTCTATACTGCGCTAGGGTAAATTTCTCTGGAACTTTCTTTATGCCCTGAGCAGACCTGAACAACTGATATGTTGACTGTTCTCTATTCAAGGCCAGCAGGTCCTGGTCTGAAGCGTATCTGCCAGGAAGCGTTCTAGTTTAACGGTAGATTAGCGTAGAGAAGGAGTGGAGCAATGTCCAAATCTAGAATACCATATCTGTTTATCTGGATTCCTTTTTTCGCATATTTCTTTTTTGGGACTCGCTGGTCTCCACTGGTAGAAAAAACGGTGATAGCTATCTGGCCATTTTTACCGGCGGGGAGTTCATTAATGGTCATCATAGCCCTGGCTCTGTTAATAACGCTGAGATTGTTGTTCAATACCTTACGATCATCTGGCTTCAGACCGTTTTTCTCAGAGGGTAAGGTCCTTATGGCCTGGGCGCTTGTGGCTCTGATCTCATTATGGGGATTACACACTATTGGCCAGGTCAATCTGCTAGCATTGTCATCTCAGTGTTCGAATTGCTCAACCACTATCAGAACTGTGTTCGCGAGTCAGGGATGGCAAGATACTAAATTAAACGTCCACGCAGGAGATGAGGTTACCATTGAGTACCGTTCTGGAACCTGGACAAGTACCAGGGGCATCGTGGAGTCAACGGATGCCGATGGTCAACCTGTCAATGCTCCCGACTGGCTGTACTGTTCTTGTGGGGAACCTCTTCCTGGTGACTCAACTCAGGCGCTTATCGGTAAGATTGGAAGTACTCAACCCTTTTTTGTTGGAGATGAGAAAGATTTTAGGGCAACTGATAGCGGTAATATTTTCTTGCGTATCAATGACAGTGATCGCGGATTGAGTGATAATGATGGATCTCTACAGATTGCTATCACCACTCCCACTCACAAAACAAGTCCCACTAAACAAACAAGTCCCACTAAACACAAAAAAGCTGCTTGATTCTTTCTTTAAGGAATAGATGCATTCTCCTCGCCAGCTACTCTTGTTTAAATGGGGTGGCCTGCCAGGCCACCCCACCCCATTTAAACAAGAGCAACCGGTGTGTTGTGGCGCATTCGCGCCACAACACACCGGTTGCTCTTGTTGTACTCTGTCGCCAGAGGCGACAGAAGGAAAAGCGAGAAAAAACCTCTACATGTAAGGAAATTATCCCACTCCAAAGGAAGAAGAGAGGTATTTCATCGTTTAATATATCCACGGCTGACGCAGAGTTCCGCGTTGAGTACGGAGCCACCAGCCGCTCCACGGATAGTATTGTGGCCGAGCAGCACAAATTTATAGTGCAGGATTGGACAGGAGCGTAGACGACCCAGGGTGACAGTCATACCTCCACCAGCGTCTCGGTCGAGCAGCGTCTGAGGTCGATCCTGTTCAGTGCGGTAGATCAGGGCCTGTGTTGGGGCACTGTGGAGCTTCAGACGTTGCGGCTCGCCTACAAATTGTTCCCAGGCGGTCAGTACCTCGGGGAGCGAAACCTCGCGCTCAAATTCTACACTGGCACACTCCAGATGTCCCTCACGGGTTGCCACGCGGTTACAGTGTGCGCTGACAACCGTCGGGGCATTCGTAAAGCCAGTCTCTTCCTGCCAGTTTCCCAGCATCTTCTGAGTCTCGCTCTCCAACTTCTCCTCCTCCCCGCCGATATAAGGGATAACATTGTCCAGAATATCGTACGAGGGAACCCCTGGATAACCGGCCCCTGAAATCGCCTGCATTGTCGTCACAAGCACCTTGCGCAGTCCAAAAGCCTCCTGAAGAGGTTTCAGAGCCATCACCAACGGAGTCGCGCAACAATTTGCATTTGTAACGATAAAGCCTGGCCAATGGTGAGTTTTGCGCTGCTGAGCGATAGCATTGATGTGCTCAGGATTTACCTCAGGTACTACCAGCGGAACATCAGGAAACATGCGATAGTTTTTCGCATTGCTGAAGACAGCTATCCCGACCTGAGCAAACTCGGCCTCGATTTCTCCCGCTATCTCCGCTGGCAAGGCCGAGAAGACAATTTTCACGTCAGGGAGTTGAGCGGGATGGCATGCTACAACAGGCAGGGAGGCAACTGAGGATGGCATATTACCCTGCAAGCGCCAGCGTGCAACCTGACCATAGGGTCGTCCCTGATGCTGATCTGACGCGGCCAATCCGACCAACTCAAACCAGGGATGTCCCTGCAAAAGTTCGATGAAGCGCTGTCCAACCATGCCTGTAGCACCAAGAACCGCAACTGGTAGACGTTCCTGTTCTGACATATATCGTCCCCTCACTTGACTACAGCACCTCTAGCCGTTTTTCAGGCATATAATTGTGGCGCACCAGCGGTATGACAGGCGCAATCAGGTCGCGGTGCAGTGCACGCAGTGCACGTTCACTATCGCTATCTTTGATGATGAAAATGATGCCTCCATCTGAGGAACCCTGAGTAATCACGGGAATATGTTCGCGGGCCAGCGCTGTTGAGGCCCTGGCTGGACTCATTGGAGTGGCAATAAAGCCGGAGCCAATACAGGCACAGGCTGCCAGCCCCTTGCGACTGGTAACCTCCCAGTTTTCCAGATCATGCTGGAGCAGTTTGACTACCAGATCAGCCATTTTTTCCTCAATCATAAAGGCCAGGTGATGACCTGAGGAAGAGCAGATAGCGACTGGCGTAATGCCTGCACGGGCGGCCAGTTCAAAGATCTGTCCCACGTTTTCAGGTGCTCCGAAGAGGTGACGACTCTCTACGGTGATCAGCGCCAGTTGATGGCGTACCGTAATGGCGGTAGCTGCACTTGATCTGGTACTGATTGGTTCAATCAGCGTCCCACGATTCTGCGGGTTAAACGTATTGCGTACACGCACTGCAATCTTGCGGGCAGCCAGCGGGATGAGCGTGCGTGGATGGAGCACTTTGGCCCCAAACCAGGAAAGCTGCGCGGCCTCGACATAAGAGAGGGTATGCAGAAGGCGTGCATTAGGTACCAGGCGTGGGTCGGCGGTCAAAATGCCATCGACATCGGTATAGATTTCAAGCATTGTACAGTCAACGGCGGCTCCGATAACGGCGGCTGAATAGTCCGAGCCATTTCGGCCAAGAGTGGCCACAATCCCATCTTCGGTTCGTCCAATAAAGCCAGCCATGACTGGTACTATACCCTGTTCGAGCAAGGGTTTTACCAGACGAGCGGCATTGATACGGGTCAGTTCGGTACGTGGTTCAGCCCCAATTACAGTTCCAGGCGTAAACTCGGTCTGATTGAGCGGAGACTCGATTACGATGACCTCTGCGCGGATTGCCATAGCTGAAAGACCGAGATCACGGAGGGCTGCCGTAACCAGTAGTACTGAGAGGCGTTCACCCCATGCAGCTATCGCAGCAGTGCGCAGTGGAACGGCTGACACCTGTTCGCGCACGTTGCGCAGGAGTTCAACGTCTTGAGCAATCTGTGTAAACGTGGTTTCCAGCGTCTCCAGTAGTTCTATGAGTGCGAGGGGATCGCGGGCTACAAGAGCTGCTGCCGCGCGATGTTTTTCTTTGAGTAAATCCACTTCACGCGTGCTTGCCTCAATCTCGTTGGTTGTAGTCAGGCGTGCAATGCGCAGGAGTGTATCGGTAATGCCCGCCATGGCGGAAACGACCACAGCGGGAAAATTTTCCTCTACCTGCTGAACTTGACGCGTTACAATGGCTGCTACCTGGCGAATCCTGTCGCCGTTACCAACTGAGGTGCCTCCGAATTTGAGGATACTAACGCTGCGTTCCATTAGATGTAAACTCTCCACTGGTGAAAGATAAAGTGAAACGTCTAAAGGGTTCAAGGAGGCTGCACAGGTGCCAGCCTCCTCTTGATTAGTAAACTGGTGGGAGCTTAAAGTCCAGTTGCCGCTTTCAAAGCCTGATCAAGGTCGTCGATAAGATCTTCGACCGTCTCCAGGCCAATAGATAGGCGAATGAAATCGGGAGTAACACCGGTTTCAAACTGTTCTTCAGTAGTCAACTGAGAATGTGTTGTACTTGCGGGATGGATGATCAGTGATTTAGCATCGCCCACATTGGCCAGATGCGAGAAGAGTTCTACGTGGTGGATCAGACTCTTCCCGGCTTCGAGTCCGCCTTTGATGCCAAAGCCTAGAATCGCGCTATAGCCATGTGAGAAGTACTTGCGTGCCAGTTGATACTGTGGATGACTCTCCAGGCCGGGATAGCTGACCCAATCAACTGCTGGATGTCCTTCCAGGAATTGTGCGACCCGGAGCGCGTTCTGACTATGACGTTCCATGCGCAGTGGAAGGGTCTCCAGACCCTGTAAGAAGAGCCAGGAATTGAAGGGCGTCGTGGCGGCTCCCAGGTCACGCAGCAGTTGCACACGTGCTTTGATAATATAGGCCAGAGGTCCTACCGCCTCGACATAACGTACGCCATGATAGGAGGGATCAGGTTCAACCAGGCCGGGGAAGCGTCCACTTGCGGCCCAATCGAATTTTCCGCTATCGACAATAACTCCACCGATCGAAGTACCGTGGCCGCCAATGAACTTTGTGGCCGAGTGTACGATGATATCCGCTCCATGCTTGAATGGCTGGATGAGATAAGGAGAAGGTAGCGTATTGTCAACGATCAGCGGTATGCCATGCTCATGGGCGATATCAGCCACGGCCTGAATGTCCAGCGTATCCAGGCGAGGATTGCCAAGAGTCTCGGCATAGACCGCTTTGGTCTTATCATTGATGGCCGCGCGAAAATTCTCAGGTTCGCGGCTATCGACAAAGCGGACCGTTATACCCAGCTTGGGGAGTGTATAGTGAAAGAGATTATAAGTGCCGCCGTAGAGACTGGTCGAAGAGACAACTTCGTCGCCTGTGCCTGCGATATTTAAGAGAGCGAAGGTTTCAGCCGCCTGACCAGAGGCGGTTGCCAGTGCTCCGACGCCACCCTCAAGGGCTGCTATACGCCGCTCAAACGCATCCTGAGTTGGATTCATAATACGTGTATAGATATTGCCAAACTGTTTCAGGGCGAAGAGATCTGCTGCATGCTCAGTACTATCAAAAACATAAGAGCTGGTCTGATAGATAGGCACTGCTCGTGCATTGGTGGCGCTATCGGCAGTTTCCTGTCCTGCATGGAGGGAAAGGGTTTCAAAGCCGTATTGCCGATTATTGTTCAATGCCATGGTTGGTTTTACTCCTTCATTGAGTTAAGTGCATTAGTCATTGGACTCCATTCCTTCAAAAAGGCATCATGCCCGAAAGGTGAATCCAGTTCTATATACGTCGCGTTAACCCCAGCATTTTGGGCCTCATTGGCTAGCTGGCGTACACGCGAAGCTGGAAAAAGAAAATCTGAACGGATACCTATAAAGAGGGCGCGACCACGAATCCGGCTGAGAGCTATGCCGAGTGAGGCAAAGTCAGCACGTACATCGTACAGGTCCATCGCCCTGCTGATATAGAGGTAACTATTAGCATCGAAGCGTCGAGCCAGCGCATTACCCTGGTAGTAGAGGTAATTTTCAACGTCGAAGCGTGTGCCAAAAGCGGCATGTCCGCTGGGAGCAGTGATCTCCTGGCGCTGAACTGGCCGACGCGCAAAGCGCGTCTCCATAAACTCTTCGCTCTGATAGGTAATCATTGCTAGCATCCGAGCAATCGCCAGGCCAGTTTCGGGTCCCTGGCCGGGTACATACGCTCCATCGAGCCAGCGAGGGTCGGCCATAATCGCCTGTCTTCCAACCTCACTAAAAGCCAGCGCCTGAGCACTCTGAGCGTCGGTTGTGGCTATCACAATGACCTTTTCAACCATTTCAGGATAGGTTACCGCCCATTCGAGGGCCTGCTGACCCCCTACAGAGCCGCCCACAACCATTGCCAGGCGTTGGACACCCAGATAGGTAACCAGGCGCTGCTGAGCATTGACCATATCGCGAATGGTAATCACAGGAAAGTTGAGGCCGTAAGGGAGACCAGTCTTGGGATCGAGTGAGGAAGGTCCGGTACTCCCATAGCAGCCACCCAGGATATTAGAGCAGATCACAAAATAGCGATCGGTATCAATAGCTCGGCCTGGTCCAACCAGTGGATTCCACCATGCAGCCTTGGGGTCGTTCGGTCTGTTCACATCATGGGCGTGTGCGTTGCCAGTGAGAGCATGTGTGAGCAGGATAGCGTTGTCTCCACTACTATTGAGCCTTCCCCAGGTTTCATAGGCAAGCGTTACCGGACCGAAGGTTCCGCCAAGTTGGAGAGATAAAGAGTCAAAAGTCCAGGTAGAAGCTGTGTACACAGAATGGGCAGAGGTGAGTTGCGTAAAAGTCACGCCCTCGTCCTTTATGCATATCACCATTGCTATTTCCTTTCTTGCCGTCTATGCCATATAGAAATGAGAACAAAAAAAACCTCTCCCACAACAGGGGCGAGGGGTAAAAAAGAACTTCGCGGTACCACCCTGATTTGCCGATGTCTTGCGACACTGGCCTTCACGAGTGCGAATGAATAATGAACACATTCGCATTCAAGCTGGTAACGGGGCTAACCGGCATTGACCTACAGACCCGGATGGGCGTTCAGCCTGCGACTTCGAGGTCATATTCAACACGAGTGCGGCGCTGGCATCTCAGCCTCTCCAACTCTCTGTAGCCGTCCTTTGTGTTTACTCGTCCTCTGCAACGTCTTGCGTGTTATCTTGAGCGAACACTGTAAAATGTCTGCTCAATGATTGTGAGCGATTTTTGGTAACAAAAAAACCCCTGCGATTCAGGGGTTGAGCAGCATTGCTGTTGCCCCTCATCTCGCGAAAACTGCATAAGGCAATTTCGCCGGATTTGGCACCCTTGCCCGCGCCGTCGCGGAAGGGTTGTCGGGTTTCATCGGGCCGTTTCCCTCCACCCATCTTGATGAGAGCAGATATTTGTCTATCTTCTGCTAATATTCAGTTGTTAGTATGCTTGTCCATAAGTATACCGAATAAACAAAGGCACTGTCAAGAGTTATGTTTGAGGTTTTTCAGTGTTTTGCAAAAGTCGCTTCTCTCCTCACCCTCCCACCCTTTGTGGATGGACGGTGGCAGCGCGGTCGCGCTGCCACCGTCCATCTTGTTCTCCTGGGACTCTGTTGCCGAGCTCTTTTTCTTCCTGCCGCCGCAGGTGACAGAGGGAGGAGCGAGAAAAAGCCTCTAGCTGTGAGGGGGTATGAGTCATCCCTCATTTTGCCAAAATGAGCAAACCCTCTTTCTGGCGGCGCAGCCGCCAGATTTTAAGGGGAGATTAGCTGAGTTTGGAAGCAGCAAAGTTGCTTCCAAACTCAGCTATTCTCCGCTTTTCTTGGGGGCGGGGTGGCTTTGCAAGCTGCAGGAAAGTTAGGGGTGACTTATATGAGGGGGCGGCCTGCTATGCAGGCCGAAAGCCTTTTGTCCTGC
>DAOTTL010000017.1:0-3115 GCA_034438135.1 Ktedonobacteraceae bacterium
TGAGTTTGTACGCAGCGAAGCTGCGTGCAAACTCATCCATATCTTCCTGAAATGCTGGCAGCGCAGCCGCCAGCAAGAGCGTTTGCTCATTTTACAAAAATGAGGGATGACTCATATCTCCCTGCCTTGCTGGAGGCTGCGCCGCCAGCAAGGCAGCTTTCTGAGAGATAGCCATCTTTTTACGTTGCGTGTAAGTTGCGGGTAAGGCTGACAGGCACAATTCCATTACAAGTAATGCTATTACAAGTAATGCTCAGCAATCCTTAGCAAAAGGATACGGAGATGAAAGGACATCCGCGCATGGGAAAGATCGGTTTTTTATATCCAGGTCAGGGGTCGCAGAAACCAGGCATGGGGAAAGAGTTAGCTCAGGCCCAGCCAGCTCTTTTTGAAAAATATCTGCTCCAGAGTGACCGCATATCTGGCGAGCCAGTGAGTCAGCTCTGCCTGGAAGGTCCAGCGGAGTCACTTAACCAGACCCACATTGCCCAGCCAGCCCTCTTTGCCTACTCGTTAGCTCTTACCGATTATGCCAGCCAACTCGGTCTCCAGCCAGATCTTGTCGCAGGGCATAGTCTGGGAGAGTATACAGCAGCAGTAGCGGCTGGCGTAATTTCTTTCCAGGAAGGGCTTTCCCTGGTTTGCACTCGTGGACGTTTGATGAAACAGATTCAAAACGAGCGACCAGGAGCGATGGCAGCGGTCTTTGGTCTTCCCAAAGCAACCCTGGATGCCCTCTGTCGCGCAATTTCGCAGCGAGACATGCTCTTAGTGACAAACTGGAATGCCCCGGAGCAACTGGTCGTTTCAGGGACAGAGAGAGGTGTAAAAAGGCTCATAGAGGTCTTCCGCGTGAGAAGCGGAGGGACAGTGATTCGTCTTCCGGTCCAGGGAGCCTTCCACTCGCCGTTGATGGAAACGGTGCGGGAAGCCATAGATGACCTGACGGGTGGGCTGTACTGGAATAACCCGCTTATTCCCCTGGCTGCTAACGTCTCGGGAGACCTTCTAACCCAGGGTCAACAGGTTCGACAAGAACTCATCGAACAGATCACCAGTCCGGTTCAGTGGGTCTCATGCATCAAAACACTTATTGCCGAGGGTTGTGATCAGTTCATCGAACTGGGTTCAGGTCAGGTACTCACAAAACTGGTACGCCTGATCGAGCCAGGTGTCACCGCAATCGCACTCGACACTCCAGAGAAAGTAGAGGCATACGTTGAATCGTCGCGTACTACCTCCCGGCGAGAGCACTCACAGGCCGCTTAGTATCGAGTTACATGTATTTGTCTGACAGAGGAGCGCAAGAAACTCATGAAGCAACCATCGGAGGAACTCAGAGGAGTAACGTCTTTTAATGAGACAAAACAACCGCGTCCAGTCCCAATGGATCTTGCAGTGAAATGCCCGGAATGCAAAGAAATCATTTTTGCACGTGATTATCGGAGAAACCTCAAAGTTTGTCCATTCTGTCACTATCATTTCAGGCTTACAGCCCATGAGAGACTTGCCCTCCTGATTGATCCAGGGAGTTTCAGCGAAATGGACGCTGACCTGATGTCGCCAGACCCGCTACACTTCATCAGCCAATCACAGGTATACGCGGAAAAGCTTGTACAGGAGCGCCAAAAATCAGGCGTTAACGATGCTGTCATCACGGGTCAAGCCACCATAGAAGATAGGCCGTTAGCTCTGGGTATTATGGATTTCCAGTTTATCGGCGGCAGTATGGGCACCGTGGTGGGAGAAAAGATCACCCGTATGATCGAGTTCGCTACCGAACAACGTATGCCTGTCCTGGTCGCATCCGCGTCCGGCGGTGCTCGTATGCAAGAGGGACTCTACTCACTGATGCAAATGGCTAAAACCTCTGCTGCTCTTGCCAGACTGAGCGAGGCCGGGCTGCCCTACATCAGTCTTTTGACAGACCCGACCGCAGGAGGGGTTACCGCGAGCTTTGCCATGTCAGGCGACATCATCCTGGCAGAACCGGGTGCTCTGGTCTGTTTTGCCGGGCCTCGCGTCATTGAGCAACTTCTTCATGAAGCGCTGCCAAAGGGAGCAGTCAGCGCGGAGTCTCTGCTAAAACATGGCATGATCGACGTAATCGTTCCGCGTCACAAACTACGTCAGACCCTTACGCAACTGCTACATTTCTATGATCAGATCCCACCGTGCCAGAACGTGCTCCAGATATGGAATAACGAGTCGGAGGGCACCAGAGCCTCTGGCGCGGCTTAGTCCGTGTGCATGGATGCCTTCAGGCATCAAAATCATGGACAAAAAATAACGGAGGTTAACGATGGAGTTAAGAGAATATGACCTGGAGTTTGAGCAACCTCTGATCAAGCTGGCGGAAACGATACGTATCATGCGCCAGGAAGGTGGGACACTTGAGAACCCGGAACGTATCCAGGCCGCCATCGAGGAGCTACAGACTCGGACCCAGGAAATCTATGCAAACTTGAGCATATGGCAAACGGTTCAAGTTGTTCGTCACAAAGATCGTCCACGTGCCAATGATTACATCAATCTGCTATTCGACGACTTCCTGGAACTGCACGGTGATCGTACTTTCGGCGACGATCCGGCACTCATTGGCGGTCTGGCAACTTTTAACAATCGAACGGTTATGGTCCTTGGTCATCAAAAGGGGCATGGGATCAAGGATCAGCAAAAGTGCAACTTCGGCATGCCACATCCCGAAGGTTATCGCAAAGCCTATCGTCTGATGCAAATGGCTGGCAAATTCAAATTTCCTATCATCAGCCTCATCGATACGCCAGGAGCTTTCCCTTCCCTGGCCGACGAGGAACGAGGTCAGGCCAAAGCTATCGCCTCAAACCTCGTTCTGATGGCACGTCTGCCAGTCCCAATCATAGCGGTAGTTATCGGAGAGGGTGGGAGTGGAGGAGCACTTGGCATCGGAGTAGCCAATCGTCTATTGATGCTAGAGTATAGTATCTATACTGTAGCATCACCCGAGGCTGCTGCTTCCATCCTCTGGCGGGACAGCAGCTTTGCGCCTCAGGCAGCGGAGGCCATGCATATCAGCGCCCGTGAAATACTGGCGACAAGGATCATCGACGAAGTCGTGGCCGAACCAGTAGGAGGC
>DAOTTL010000018.1:0-9771 GCA_034438135.1 Ktedonobacteraceae bacterium
CCCGCAATGCCTCGTTTTTTTCTTGGGGATGGGGTGGGTTCCTTACACGTATAGGTTTCTTCTCGCTTTGTCCTCTGTCGCCTCTGGCGACAGAGGACAAAAAGAGCAACTGGTGTGGAGTGTGGCGCATTCGCGCCACACTCCACACCAGTTGCTCTTTTTTACATGGGGTGGGGTGGCCTGCCAGGCCGACGCAGCAGATCGGCAAGCAACCTCTACGTGTAAGGGGGTGGGTTCGATGAGCAAGAGCTTTCGCCAACAAAATCTTCTCAGGAAAAGGGAGGTGGCGTTGTGAAGCCGCTGAAACATCAGCGTTAAACTACCTCACCTTGCTGCTTCTCACGTCTGATCTGGAGATGAGTGCTCCACCAGAGCAATAAAGCCATCAGAGCAACAACCATAGCTATCCCAATGAACTTATAGATTGAGGGCAAGATAAAAGCAGCCAACCCCAGGAAAATGGCCGTACTATACAGCACCAGACACACCTGACGAGGAGTGAGGCCACCGAAGAGCAAACGATAGTGCAGATGAGTCCTACGAGCCTGTAGGGGCAGAATATCGCGCTGCATGGGATGCTGACCGCGTCTGATACGATTAAACATAACCCAGGCAATATCGAGAATAGGGATGCCCAGAATCAGCAGTAAGAGAGCAAATTTCGCACCGCCGATGACAGCCAGAACAGCCAGACCAAGCCCTAAAAACTGCGAACCGCTATCACCCATCCAGATACGTGCAGGATTCCAGTTGTGAGGAAGGAAGCCTGCCACAGCGCCCGTAAAGATGGCAGCAAAGAGTGCGACAGTATACTGACCGAGCCTCCAACTGATAATTGCAATAAAGAGGCCAGCAATAGCGACAATCCCGGCAGCCAGTCCATCAAGTCCATCAATAAAATTAATCGCATTCATCATGCCCGTCATCCAGAACCATGTGAAGAGCACGGCTGGCAGAGCTAACAGCGAAACAACAGGCTGGTGAATAATGAGCGTAAGCTCGGGTTCCTCGTACCATGGGAGAGAGGGATTAAAGGCATTCGCCGCCTGTGGTAAGGGATTATGAAAGCCAAAGAAGAGCACACCATGAAAACTGTGCAAGCCTGGTCCCATGAGAATGAGCACCGCCACGGTTTGCGCGATAAGCTTTGGAAGAGGCTTCAATCCGCGAATATCGTCATAGACATGGACCGTAACGATCAGGGTAGAGGCAATCAGGAACAGCACATAGATAACCAGTTCTTTGGGATAAGAATGACCAAAAATAACCTCGCGGGTCACATGAGGTCCATCTAAAAAAGGAGCATAGAGCACCAGAGAGGCCACAAGAAAGGCCATATAGATGCCCAGGCCACCAATACGCGGAACTGCAACTTTATGAATTTTGCCTGCAACAGGCTTCTCTAACCAGCCCATTTTATGGGTCAGGGCGATAACACCGAACGTAAACAGGTAAGTAAGAGCAAAAGCGCTCACCCCACCAACGACCACCATAAGTATACTCAGGGGTGGCGAAAGTAGTAAAAGTGTAAACTGCTGTAACATACTTTTTCAGAAAGATCCTTCTGGTCGTGTCTATACAACAAATCAGTAGAAAGGCCTTATGCTAAGGACGCTTCCCTGGCTGAGGCGCGAGCTATTCTCGCACCAGATCCTCTACTGTTCGATGCCGCCACAGGTGGCACAAACAGGAAGGAGATGTGAAAATTTATATGCCTGTTACTCTTTTGCATTATGGAATACGACTCCTTTTCCCTTTAGGAGGTAACTGGCGAACATAAATGGGCTATGGGACCAGCGAAAGGTCCATCCCGACCTCTGAAGACACTACATAACAAGAGCGCATGGTGTGTTATGTGGGGCGGACGCCCCGCCCCGCACAACACACCATGCGCTCTTGTTTAAAAGGATGCTTTTCTGTCTCTTTTACACTATCGTCTGTGGAAAAGGTGGTCGATGTATGGCTGACATCGACCACCTTGCTGGAGGATTACTACCTCGAAATCCTCTCATCCCCATCGTCAAAATGGCTCATGCTAGAAATTCTTCCAACTTTCTGTTGCGACTCAATGGATCGAGCTTTCTCAGTGCACGATACTCGATTTGCCGTACGGCTTCATGGCTCAATCCAAGTTTCCGGCCCACCTCGTTTAATGTATATTCGTGTCCATCATCCAGCCCATAGCGCAAACGGATAACCGAGCGCTCACGGACAGTCAAATTTGTCAATAGTTCCCGGATCAGCACCTCCAATGTCTGTGCAATGACAATCCGCTCAGGCGAATTCACCTGATCGTCTTCCAATAAATCGCTCAGTGGAACTTCATCCTCACCAACGCGCCGTCTAATATCCAGGCTAAGTGGATCTTGAGCCTGAATCATGCTTAAGAGATCAATAACCTGGTCCACACTCACTTCCATCTGCTCGGCCAGAGCTTCCAGAGACGGCTCTTTTTCCAGACCCTGCTCCAACTCCTGGCGAGTTCTGGTAAGGCGTTTGATCTTTTCCATCTTATAGAGGGGAACTCGAATCATCTGGGCTTGCTCGGTCAGTGCCCGCGTGATAGCCTGGCGAATCCACCAGATGGCATAGGTACTAAACTTATAGCCCTTATGATAATCATACTTATCAACAGCATGAATCAGCCCCAAGTTACCCTCTTGGATCAAATCCATCAGGTCTATTTCAAAGCCTTTGTAGCGCCTCGCCACGTGAATGACCAGACGTAGATTAGCCTCGATCAGACGGTTTTTGGCATTCTCACCAGCTTGAACCAGTTCCTTATGACCAGGATGGTTGGGGCGCTTGGCCGCGAGTCGCCCCTTTTCTATGCACTGAGCTAAACGATTCACTTCTTCAGCGGTTAACAGGTCGGCATGCCCAACCTCGTCCCGGTACAGACGTGATGGATCGTTGGCCCGAAGACGCTCTGCCTCTAAATCGATGCGTTCCTCTCGCCTCTTGCTTGTTATGCGCTCGGACGGTTCGCCTACCAGCGGAGCCAGCCCATCAAACATGTCCAGCCCTTTTTCCCAGCCCTCGGCCTGCTCTGGCACTTCGGTACTCTGTTTCGGTCGCGCCCCTCCTTTTCTCCTCGTCTGCGACATTGTTTGCGCCATTATAAACTCTTCAACTTTCTCTCGTTCTTGTAATAAGCTGTTCATAATCAATCTCCTCTGCTGTGGCGTATTCTCGTCTCACTGGGGGAAGTATAGATTGACGCTCTTCTCATCATCTCCTTTGCGACTTCCAACGCATGCAGAGGATAGCTACATCGCAAATTCTGTGGGTGTCCGTCGCATTCCTGTATTTCTTCCATCTTTCTTTGCGAGGACTGTTCGCTTGTAAACGGGGGACTTTCTCCCAATTTCACGGGGTTCTTATGGCAGAAAAGAGGCCTTGCGTGGCCTGGGTAGATGGTGGAGGTGAGGGATGTACCGGGGTCTTTCTACTTGTCTTATACCAGTCTTCTGATGCGGTGAAAGTTTGTATAAGATAAATTTGTACCATGCGGATGTTAAATTTGTACAACCACCGGCACAAGACTTTTTTTGAGAATGATGAAGAGAGAGGCGCTACTCTATGAGACTCAAAGCAGAATAGATTTCTCCGAGGAATCGACTTGGAACCGTTGCCAGTAAACGGGTCTGGTTGAAGCCATGCTGGCAGGAGAGTTCCTCCCACTTTTGATAAGAAAGGGAATAGGGTACCCACCAGTTGCCACGGTCGGCATTATATTCAACCAGGATGAAACGACCCTGAGGACGAAGATAGGAGTGCATAAAGTCTAAAACTGGCCCTTTATTCCGTACAAAATGCAGTGAATTGGCCATAAGAATGCCATCTAGCGGCGGTAAAGTCAGCTTTTGGGTAAAGTCAGCGGTCAGATACTCAACCGTAACAGCGGGAAAACGTGTATGCATAGTTCTGGACTGTTCCCGCAGCGTCTGGGGATCTTGATCTATCGAGTAGATGTGGGCGGAAGAACCGAGCAAGTCAGCCAGAGCAAGTGTAAATGCCCCTGAACCTGAACCAAAATCGGCCCACACTCCCCCAGGCTTGCCTATGCCATTGCGAACGAGGTTAACATGATCCTGATGTTCCATTACTATCCCTTATAACTAAGCACATGTCTGCTATTGTACAAGTCTCACTACTATACGCCACCGTCCATACGTTTTCAAGAAAAGAAGAGAAGAGAAGAGAAGAGAGAAGAAAGGGCGTGACTCTGGGCGTGCGTCCAGAGTCACGCCTTTTCTTTTCTCTATTAGCTATTCGCGCAGTGAGCCGCCGACGCTGCTGAGTACCCGACGAATAATGCGAGAGCGCAATTCCTGGACACGAGACTCGGCCAGGTTCCCCTCCAAACTCTCATAGGTAAGCTGGTAAGCCATGGATTTGTGACCCGCTGGAATAGGCTGACCACGGTAGATGTCGAAGAGTTCGACGCTGCTCAACAATGCCCCCCCTCCCTGACGAATCGCGTTCTGAATATCTGCGGTTGGAACCTCCTCTTTCACGACAAAGGCCAGGTCCTCTACCACTGGCTGATAGTTGCTGATGGGCTTCATTGGACTTAAACGCCAGGCTGGCCGGATCAGCGGATTGATAGCCAGATCGGCCACATAGATACGCGCTGAAGTTGGAAGGTCAAAGGCGGAGAGTACCAGGGGATGAATCTCCCCAAGGACGCCCTGCACTGCCCCATGCAAGCGGATCTCGGCACAGGCTGAGGCGAACGAGGGAAGATTAGTCTGCACAGTAAATTCAATATCCTTCCTTGCCAGACCCAGACGCGCAAAAAGCGTCTCCAGAATCCCTTTCACATCAAAGAAATCAAAGACCTCGGCCCCGGTCGGATCAGGATGGACGCTGGAAGGACGACGCGCCCCCGTCATAAGAATGCTCAGACGGCGCTCCTCCAGAGGAAGTCTGTCGCTCCCTTTCTCCGGCAGATACACACGACCAATCTCGAAGTTTGCCAGCCGTTGAGTGTAGCGATAGTTGTAGACCGCATTCTCCAGAGCACTGACCAGCAATGAACGGCGCATGACTCGTCGCGCTACGTTCAATGGATTGACCAGAGTGATGAACTGACTGTGCTGTTCAGCGGTACCAATCGCAGTACGCGCCAGCCTGTCATGATTTTCTGGCGTCGTCAGGGCATAGTTGATCGTTTCCATCAGACCGCAGCCGACCAGGATATCGCGGATCTGCTCCTCTGTTCTCAGGGTGTCGTTGACATGCGCGGGCGGAAGCATATCGTCCATCATGGTAGTGGCGATCTGTTCGTATCCGATCATACGGGCAACCTCTTCGCTGAGATCCGCCGGTACTTGAATGTCCAGCCGATGCCAGGGAGCGGTACAGCGCAGTACCGGCTCGTCCGCTTTGATACTCAAGCCCAGGACAGAGAGACCCGGTTCAGCTCGTGTAAGCGGTAACTCAGCGAGCACCTCACTGCGGATATCCAGACGTCGCAAACTCGTTGCAATCGTTTCCAGACTGACCTCCATGCCGAGCAAGCGGCGAACGTCGCTGGTAGTTGTGTAGACGATGCGTTCGACCTGTGGAACAGGGTAGTTGTCCACGTGGCCTGGAACCAGCGTACCACACGCGTGCGCGTGCATAAGAGCGGCGGCACGATAGCCAGCCACAGCATTCAGGGTCGCCGGGATACCGCGTGAGAAGCGATGACTGGCCTCACTGGCGAGCTTGAGCTTCTGAGCGGTGCGACGGTTGCTAATATTGTCGAAAGTCGCGGACTCCAGCAGAACTGTGCGGGTCTGCTCGCTCACTTCGGTCGCTGAACCGCCCATGACGCCAGCGACCGCGATAGATCCCAACGTATCAGTGATCATCAGCATCGAGGGGTCCAGTTCGCGCACCACGCCGTCCAGAGTGGTCATTTTCTCGCCAGTCTCGGCTGTACGCACGGTAATAGTGGGCTTTTCCTGACCCGACTCGATGGCTCGTCGCTGGAGTTGATCGTAGTCGAAGGCGTGGAGCGGCTGTCCCCATTCGAGCAACACGTAGTTGGTGATATCAACTACGTTATTGATCGGACGCATACCGGCCAGGGTCAGACGATCCTGCATCCATTTGGGCGATGGACCAATCTGAACATCCTTAATAATCAAGCCCAGATAGCGATTGCACAGTTCAGGGTTGACAATCTCGACGTTGAAAAGATTGGATGCCTCGTGAGCGTCAGTGTCAACAGTCTCATCAGGAGGCAGACGCAGAGGCACGCCCGTTAGAGCAGCTACCTCACGAGCCACGCCGATGATGCTCAGACAGCGAGCCATATCGGGCGTCAGACCGAGTTCCAGTACCTCGTTGCCAAGATACTCTTTTAAAGGTCGTCCCACAGGAGCATCCTCGGACAGAATGAGAACGCCCTCGTGCTCTTCGCTCAAACCGAGTTCAAGCTCCGAACAGACCATACCGTTAGAGGCGATGCCGCGAATCTTTGAACCTTTGAGCTTTTTTTTCGGCAGTGGACGCTCCTCGCTATGGGCGTCAAACAGAACTGCTCCATTGCGGGCAAAGGCCACTTTGAGTACGGGTAATTCTGCCGCATCCTTATACTGAAAAAGATTCGGGGCACCCGTTACTACCTGCTCAACACCATCTCCATAGTTCACATCAACCAGGGTCAGACGATCGGCGTTGGGATGTTGCTTCACCGCAAGGACCTGACCAACCAGAATCGTCGTGGGGTCCCACCAATCGCCTGTTCGTTTAATCTCTTCGACCTCCAAACCCGCCATCGAAAGGCGATCCGCCAGCTTGTCCAGCGACAAATTGAGGTCAACATATTCTTTTAACCATAAAAGGGGTACTAGCATACTCTTTTCTCCATATATAGCAAGCAGAAATGCTTTTTCTTCATGATTGTGTTTGTTTCAGGATTGAAAGCCTTGAAACAAACACAATCATGAAAACTTCTCTACGAGTTATCCCTCATTTTGCAAAATAAGCAAACGCTCTTTCCTGATGGCGGTGCCGCCACATCTTCAGGAGAGAGGGATGAGTTTACAAACCGCTTCGCGGCTTGTAAACTCATCCCTCTCTCCTTCCTCTTGGGGAGGGCGACTTTACCAGGCCACAGGAAAAGTAGGGATGCAAGGGGTCATGCCCTTGACGGGTGGGGGTCCAGGGCTATGTCCCTTTCTCCCTACCCAATACGGTCGAGAAAACGCACATCATTACTGTAAAAGTAGCGGATATCGTCAATGCTATACTTTAAAAGTGCGATCCGCTCAGGTCCCATCCCAAAGGCAAAGCCACTATACGCGGCGGGATCGTAGCCACCGTACTGGAGCACAAGAGGATGAACCACACCGGCCCCCATAATCTCCAGCCAGCCAGTATATTTGCAGATACTGCATCCTTTGCCGCTACACAGAATACACGAGATATCCACTTCTACGCCTGGTTCGGTGAATGGAAAGTAGCTCTTACGAAAACGCATTGCTCGTCCTTCGCCGTAGAGCTGGCTCACAAAGTTTGTGATGACCCCCTTCAGATCACTGAACGTAATGCCTTTGCCTACAGCCAATCCCTCTACCTGATAGAACATCGACTCTGAACGGGCTGACACAGGTTCGTAGCGATAGACCTTGCCTGGCAGGATCACGCGAATGGTTTCGGGTGCGTACTGGCGCATAGCGTGGATCTGACCAGGACTGGTATGGGTACGCAGTAGGAGATCTGGCGTTGTTGTATAAAATGTGTCCCACATGTCGCGTGCGGGATGACCCGGTGGTATATTGAGAAATTGGAAATTATACTCATCGGTTTCGACCTCAGGGCTGTCATAAATCTGGAAACCCATGGAGCCAAAAATGGTATAGATCTCGCGTAAAACACGCGTGGTCGGATGGATCTTGCCCACGGTCTGAGGACGACCTGGCAACGTCACGTCAATGCTCTCCTGACTCCGTGCCCGCTCCAGTTCAGCCAGGGTAAGCGCGGCCTGACGCTCCTCCAGGGACGCGGCGAGAAGAGCTTTTACCTCATTGGCGACCTTCCCCACCAGTGGACGCTCCTCAGCACTCAAGGCGCTCAGGTCGCGCAGAATGCTGGTCAGACGACCCTTACGGCTCAGATATTCACTGTGCCAGGCACGAGTCTCGTCCGTCGTGCTGGCGCTGGCCAGAGAGGCTAACGCCTCCTGCTGAAGCTGCTCAAGCTGTTGGAGAAGATCCTGCTGGATCATATTACTCATAGTTATGTCACCTCTCATCTGCTTCACTGCTGGCACATTTCTCTCATGCAAACCATTGATCATCAGAACAATTTTTGCATCCTTACACTGCTCACTACATACTGCTCTATCAAACTTCGTTTGACGCACCCGGTTCCCTTCAGGGCGAGAGTTGGGGCACAGCCCTGGACTCCCGTAAAGGGCGGCAGCCCTCTGCAATCCTGTTTTTCGTCCCCGTTAAGTGACGTTTGACTGACCAATACGCGTCTTCGTCGTCACATGAGCAATGGGGCTGTAAGAATCAAAAAAGCTGACACAATCGTCGTCAGGGACGAAGTTGCCAGCAGACTTCGCGGTACCACCCTTGTTTATCAATCCGCAACTGACCAGCAAGCAGGTGAGGTGCGGCTGTTCAGGTTCCTGTTCCATTTTTCAGGCAACCTGAGCTATTTCTCTTCTCTTATCCTTTAACGGGGACGATCCGGGGCAGTCTACTTCAGCTCGTCTCTTACGAACTGTTCAACGGCCAGCTCAGGGGTGAACTTCAACAGGATGTAGGCGAGCAGGTTTGCAGCCGATGACCTTCTCTCTCTCTAAGCTTCAGTCCTGTGTACTTTTCCCCTTCAGGGCTTTTTTCTTTTTTTCTTTTGTTGCTGTAGATTATGCCAGATCTGAGAGGAGTTGTCTAGCCTTTTTTCCGTTTCCACGGAGGTTTCTCAAAAATCTCTATCTAGCCATTGACAGACCTCCTCCCCTAGAGTTTCAGGAGAGAAAGGATGAGTTTGCCAGTAGCTTCGCTGCTGGCAAACTCATCCTTTCTCTCCTGAAACTCTATCGGCTGCGCCGCCAATAGAGCCTAGAACTCTCCTAATTCAACGCCCAGATTACAGACATATGGATTGTTCTCATCGCGTATCTTAAGCAGCGTAAACAGCTCACGCACCTGACTTGCTCCCTTTTGCGAATTATTCTCACGCGAGATGCGCAATGCCTCTAATCCGTTACGTGAACTGCCTTCTAGATCCCCTTCTGCCAGTGAGAGATGTGCATCAGTATTATGGATGTGACAACTCCCCAAGACTTAAGCCTGGAGCTTCTCAGAGGCGCGTCCTCTGAGCGCTCTGTCCGAGCGCAGGTTTCTTTTTTCAGAGTGCTTGTAGGCCACGTTTGAGAATGTTAATTGCGGCATTATGATCTCGATCCAGAGAACAGCCGCAGGAGCATTGATGCCACCGCTCCTCTAATGCTTTCTGGACAGATGCGCCGCAACTGCTACATAGCTGACTGGTATATTTGGAAGAAACAAATAGAACACGAGAACCGGCGCATGCTGCCTTGCTCTCGCAGATCTGTTGAAACTGCCCCCAACCAGCATCGAGTATTGACTTATTTAATCCGGCCTTCGCACTAGCCCCATTTGGGAGACAGGTGCCTGTTTCCTCGTCCTGCTTTGGACGTGGACGTTTGCTCATATTGGCCGGTTGAAGCTTTTCAAAGACTATTGTCTGGTAGATCGTAACGAGCTTGCGTGCTTCCTTGTGGTGAAAGTCTCGACGCTG
>DAOTTL010000019.1:0-10816 GCA_034438135.1 Ktedonobacteraceae bacterium
GCCTCGGCCACACCCAGCGCTTTGTTAAGCGATCGCATGGAAGTGGCATGATATCCGCCCTCGGCAAACAACTGCTTCGCCACCGCGAGAATCTGTTGCCGCCGCTCCTGAGCTTTGATATCGCGGTTCGTCATCCTATCCTTCTCTTCCGGCATACTACCCACCATTTATTTTCATCATAATTACATTCATCCAACGTCCGTTGAATAAAACAATAACAGAGAAAGCGGTCATTGTCAAGCTATTATCAGAGAGAGTTTGGGAATAAGTCAGGTGCTCCATCCGAGACGGGTGACTAGCAGCAGCAGACTCGCGACCCCCGTCGTCCGGTAGAGGTTCACGTTTTGCGCGTTTCCTCTTTGGTCTTCGCCAGCCAATCACGCAGAGAAGGCATATGGTCCTCGTAATGCTTGAAAGAGTCACCAGCTATCATTTGCCAGGGTCTCCACTCCTGAGGCATGTTCTTGAAGCAGTGAGGGTCATTGAGCTCTTCGTCGCTAAGCTGCTGAACCACTTCCAGTAGAGTTGTGTATGCTTGCCGCTCCTGGTTGACAATGTCATTTAAGGGTTGGTCCTTATTCTGCTGGTACGTGATCTCGTTGCGCTCATCGTCGGAAAGGTTCAAGAGGTCGGAGCCAGCAAGGTCGTGTGTGCGCAGAACCGGAACTATATCACTCTCGCCCGATGCGACATGGGCAATGACGTCTTTCATCGACCATTTACCAGCAGCACCTGGCTTCTGCATCTGCTCCTCATCGATCTGGGCCAGCAACACCTCCCAGGCGACTCGCGTCTCTGTAAGTGTCTTGAGCAATGTTGCTTTGTCCATAACATCCTCTTTACTGTTCTCGTTCAATCTTCAAATGGGCTTTCTCTCCCAATTTTACCATGAAAACAGGACGGATCAGGAGTGCATAAGTAGGAGAAAGAGCCGGATCGATCTAGACACAGCCGCATTGATTACCACTCCGATCCTGATGACCGACCCGGAAGACGAGCAGTTCTTACCGCACCAATCTCGGCAACTCGCGAACCTTGTTCCTGGCCGGGCAGACCTGATCGCCTTTACTGCCGAAGAAGGGGCGAATTACCACTGCCAACCATTGGGCCGACTGCTCACTGAAGAGCGGATGTTCAACTGGCTTGAGGACTTCGCGCATTGATCTGGCCTTGAGTGTAAATCCCATCGGATCTAGTGAATGGTTGTGCTGCTACTCTTGACGCTGATTATTCGCTTGTCACCTCAAAACCTGTTTACTTGTCATCTTATTTACCACCTGACCCTTTCCAGGGCTTCGCAAAAGCCCTGTGACCCTTTCTGCCGCGACTTGTATAATAACGAATTTTTCGTTATACTATCCACTATGGAAGAAAATTTGAATGCCGCCGAGCGGATAATCAGGCGCTTCGGCGGTCAGAGCGCTCTTGCCGCCTTGCTCGGCAAGAGGCAGAGCACGATCGAACACTGGGCGAGGACAGGACGGGTGCCTGCGCAATGGCAAATGCCACTCATGTCACTCGGCCGCCAGAGAGGTGTAATCTTGGAAGCAAAAGACTTCGTCGAACTCAAACCCAACCCGATCCAGCCGGCAGAGGGCCGCCTCGGCATCCTTCTCGTCGGCCTTGGTGCCGTCGCATCGACGTTCATCAGCGGCGTCGAGCACGCCCGTCGCGGTAGCGGCCAGCCCGTAGGCTCGCTCACCCAGATGGGCACCATCCGCCTTGGCAAGCGAACGGAAAACCGCTCGCCCCTCATCCGCGAGTTCGTCCCGCTCGCAAACCTCGACGACATCGTCTTCGGTGCCTGGGACCCCTTCCCCGACAACGCCTACGAAGCAGCGGTGAAGTGCGGCGTCCTCGACCGCCATGAACACATCGAGCCTATCGCCGACTTCCTTCAATCCATCAACCCAATGCCGGCTGCCTTCGACCAGTACTACGTCAAGCGCCTCAACGGGTCCAACGTCAAGCACGGCACGAAGATGGAGATGACCGAGCAGATTCGCGCAGACATTCGCAACTTCAAGTCTGCAAACCATTGCGACCGCCTGGTCATGGTTTGGTGCGCCTCGACCGAGATCTATATGGAGGAGGGGCCAGGCCACCTCACCCTCGAAAGCTTCGAGGCGGCGCTCGACACCAATGACGAAACGATCGCCCCATCGATGCTCTATGCCTATGCCGCCCTGATGGAAGGGATCCCCTTCGCCAACGGTGCGCCCAACCTGACTGCTGACATCCCGGCGCTGGTTCAGCTCGCGATCGACCAGGACGTTCCGATCTGCGGCAAGGACTTCAAGACCGGCCAGACCCTGATCAAGACGGTGCTCGCGCCGATGTTGAAGGCACGCATGCTCGGCCTCAGCGGCTGGTACTCGACGAACATCCTCGGCAACCGCGACGGCGAGGTGCTCGACGACCCGGAGAGCTTCAAGACCAAGGAGGAGTCGAAGCTCGGCGTCCTTGAGCACATTCTCCAGCCCCAGCTCTATCCCGAACTCTATAGAGACGCCTATCACAAGGTGCGGATCAACTACTACCCACCCCGCGGCGACAACAAAGAGGGATGGGATAACATCGACATCTTTGGCTGGCTCGGCTACCCAATGCAGGTAAAGATCGACTTCCTCTGCCGCGATTCGATTCTTGCCGCGCCCCTTGTTCTTGACCTCGCTCTTTTTCTTGACCTCGCCAAGCGAGCCGGCATGAAGGGCATCCAGGAATGGTTGTCCTTCTACTTCAAGAGTCCCCAGCACGCTGCCACGGTGTACCCGGAGCACGACTTCTTCATCCAGCAGACGAAGCTCAAGAACACCCTGCGCTGGATGATGGGCGAAGAGCAGATCACGCACCTCGGCCTGGAGTACTATCAGGAGGAATAGGCCTTTCTTCAGGACTCTTGTCCAATCTGGATCCCGGTGGCAAAACGGCTCCCTGCGCGGTGCCATTCCTACGCGCAGCGCACCAGACGTCTACAAGAAGCACGCTGTCAACTGGGATTCAGAGTAGGAGGCCAGACAGGAAGGAGCCGATGCGGGAAGCGATGAGCAGACGCTGATTTCATTTCACCTCTGCTTCTGCTTACTAAGTGTAGAGCGCTTCACTCGATAGGCATCTCTGGAGACCGAGATGATGGTTTGTTGCGACGCTGCATCTTCCGTCCTGGCTTGCTCTATCGCCTCTGCCAGCTCATGAATAGTTCCTTTTTCAAAAAGGAGATGCAAAGGGAGATCAACATGCCATGTATGAGCAATGTATGCCAGCACTTGCGTCCCGAGGAGAGAATGACCACCTAGCGCAAAAAAGTTATCGAAAGCTCCGATATACTTAACATTCAGAAGCTGTGACCAGAATTCCGCCAGGGCTACTTCAGTTGGTGTAGCGGGTGCCACATATCCTTCTTGCATCACTTTGGATATCCACGTAGCTGCTGAATTCGTGAGCGCTCTACGGTCAATCTTCCCATTCTGGTTCATTGGCAAGGCTGAAAGCTGGATAATGTTGGCTGGTATCATATAGTATGGCAAATGCTCTGTGAGAAACGCTCGTATCTCATTCCCATCAAGTGCATGCTCAACGTGAGCCACTACAAATGCTAGCATTTGTTTTCCTCCGTGAGGTGTTTGATATAGTATGGCCGCGCCGTCACTTATATCGGGATGTCTTTTTAGAGAATATTCGATTTCACCTATCTCTATGCGAAATCCTCTCATTTTTGCTGCTTTGTTGTGTCACCTTCTCACCATCCAGACAGCATGCCACCTTCCCCTTATTCCTTCTGGCGTCTCTTCCAGGTCCAGCGTCAAATCGAACTTTGCCGTCCTTCGTCCATGTTCCAGAGGAGACAATTGGAGATCAGGAAGTGCTATTGGTTGCATGTATCCATGTTGGAAGGAAAACATTACCTGGAAGAGTGGATTGTAGCTGAGGTCGCGTTGTCGCTGCATCAGTTCTACCACTTGCTCAAAGGGTAAATCTTGCTGGGCATATGCTCCCAGACAGACATCGCGGACACGCTGTAACGCTTTTGCAAAACTGGGGTCGCCAGACAACGTGGTCCGTAGCACGAGTGTATTCACGAAAAAACCGACGATCCCCTCTGTCTCAGGCTGTGTCCGACCTGCGATCGGAGTGCCTACTATGATGTCTTGCTGTCCACTGTAACGGCACAACTGGACCTGAAAGGCTGTCAGCAAGACCATGAATAGTGTGCTGCCCGTCCGTTGGCTCAACATTCGTAGCTGTTGGGTCAAAGAATAGGGAAGAGTGAAAGAGTAGAGAGCGCCCTGCAAAGCAGAGCTTTCAGGGCGTGGATAATCTGTGGGCAATTCTAACAAGGGAGGAGCTTCTTGCAACTGCTGCTGCCAATAGGACCTTTGTGCCTGTCGCACCTCCCCTTGCAACCAGTCTCATTGCCTGAGTGCATAGTCAGCGTACTGCATTGGTAATGCAGGGAGCGTTGCTGATTGCTGATTGACCGCTGCTTGATAGAAAGCGGCCAGTTCGCGGATAAGGGTACCCAAAGACCAGCCATCCGAGATGATGTGATGCAGTGTGATAACCAGTACATGTTCCTGGGCGTCCAACCGTAGCAACGTGGCACGCACCAGAGGACCCTGCTGCAAGGTAAAGGGGTGTTGCTCTTCCTGGTCGAGAAGTTGCTGGAGCCTGGCCTCACGTTCGTCGATAGGCCAGACAGCTGCATCTATCCTCTTAAGCGGCAGAAGCAGACTGGGAATGATGACCTGTACGGGCTGGCCGTTGTGCAGAGCGAAATGAGTCCGTAGTGTCTCATGGCGTGCCACCAGATTGTTGAGACTCAGCTCAAGCGCATCTTCGTGCAGCGTCCCCTGGAGTCGCAGCGCCCCACTCATAGTATAGAAAGGGTTGTCGGGTTCTAATTGAGCAAGAAACCATAGCCGCTTTTGAGCAAAAGATGGGGGGAGCATACTTGGACGCTGCATTTTCCTGAGCAAAAGCTGCTCAAGGAGCACACGTTTCTCCTGGGAAGAAAATGCCACGTCAGATAGATCCGTCATTACTTTCTCCTATTATGATCATCCTTCTAAACTATTATGATCATCCTTCTAAAGAGGTATAGTAGCCACGCTCGATGCCAGGTCTTTTTTAAGCCATTCTTCTAAACAAGGTAGCTATTTCTTCATCAGAAAGCACTGAAAGATGTTCTATGAGCGATGACGCTTCTTCGGGACTAACAGAGTCAAAAGCAGGGAGCGTGTCATGCTCGGGTAAATCATTTTTCTCTGCAACGAGCAGTGCAATGTCACTGATTGTCGGGCGCTCAAAGAGGGCACGTAAGGGAATGTCTGCATACAGGCTTTCTTGTATGCGTGATATTACTTGTGTTGCAAGTAACGAATGCCCTCCCAGTTCAAAAAAATTATCGTCTATTCCTACTTGCTCAATGCCAAGCACCTCCGCCCAGATCTTGCTCATCGCCTCCTCGATTGTGGTGCGTGGGGCTACATAGGATGCGCGTAATTGTGGGTGCTCCAGTTCTGACAGCGGCCATGCCATTAAGGCTTTTCGATCCAGTTTGCCATTGGAGGTTAACGGCGGGGCAGTAAGGAACAGAAAGATGTTTGGTGTCATGTATGCTGGTAAGCTTTGCTGAATATAGGCCCGGAGTAGCGCAATCGATGGATGATCCTCTTCCGTTATGTGCTCTGGCACCACGTAAGTCACCAGTCTTGGGTTGCCTGCTACATCTTCGCGCACGAGTACCACCGCTTGCCGGACCGCAGGATGACGCTCCAGAATCAGTTCAATTTCGCCAGGTTCAATGCGGAAGCCACGTATTTTTACTTGCTGATCGAGACGTCCTAAAAACTCCAGGGTGTCATCCGTGCGATAGCGTACCCGATCACCAGTTCGATAGAGACGCAGTCCCGGCTTCTCTGCAAAGGGATCGGGGATGAAGCGTGTAGCCGTGAGTTCGGGACGATGAAGATACCCACGGGCCACTCCAGCCCCACCAATGTAGAGTTCACCTGCGATCCCAGGCGGCACGGGTTGGAGCAAATCATCTAACACATAGGCTTGAGTATTGGCAATAGGATGCCCGATGGGAGGGCGACCTTCAAGCCCCTTTTCTATAAGTGCCACGGTAGAGTAAGTTGTGTCCTCTGATGGACCGTAGAGGTTGACGATGCGCAGGCTAGCTTTTTGCCGATAAAGGCGTTGAACAAGCGTATTTTGGAGTTGTTCGCCAGCTAGATTGATCGTGAGCACCGAGTCAGGAATAGTCCCCAGGTGAAGGAAGCCATCCATTACAGAGGGAACGGTATTGATCAATGTCACATTATGCGCCGCAGAGAGGCTCGGGAGATCCAATAAGTCAGGTACAAGTACGACCTGTCCTCCGCAACATAAAGGAACGAAGAGTTCGAAAACCGACAGATCAAAGCAGAGAGATGTTGAAGCCAGAACTCCGGCAAGTTCAGTTGCTGTGAAGAAGTCACTGGCCCATGCTGCGTGAGAGTTCGCTTAACCAGGTGACGCTCAGCAAGCTTTCAGGAGCTTCTTCCTGTTCGATGTGATGACTCAGAACATGTACAAGGGGTTGATATGGGAGACGTCCCCCCATCTCGAAGGCCCGTCCTGAGAGGAGTGTCGCTCCCTGCGAAGCTGCCCATTGCAAGAAAGCTGAAGCGAAGCGTGTTTTGCCAATGCCAGCTTCTCCCAGGAGGAGCACGACCTGCATCTGCCTCTGCCGAGCAGCCTGATAGCACTTTTTCAGCATAAACATATCAGGTTCTCGACCAATCAAGGGCAAATGAGAGAGCGGGAATAGTGCGTGAGAGACATTTGTCATGGTCTGTTCATTGGACTTGTCCAACTGCGATGAGATACTTGCAGAAGACCGCATGGCTGGCGCGGCAAGTGGAGGCAAGGGCTCTCGGAGTAAGCCAAGATCGCTTGCTTTGTGTCCGAAGAGCCGGCACAACCGCTCCACGTAGTAGAGGCTAGGAAAGGCTTTGCCACGCTCCCAGCGCGTAAACATCATGTGATTGGGAGCGCCAATGCGCTCAGCAACTACCTGCTGAGTCCATCCTCGCTCCAAGCGTGCCTGGCGTAGGAGGTGATTGGGAATAGCCAGTGCGGCTTTCTTGACCATAGGTCTGTTTATACCTTTCTAAACGCCTTCGTAAACCTGGCTCAAGTGTTTGTATCTGGTTGATCCCTGCTTGCGCTTTCCTGCCTGAAGCGTCTCTTCGCCAGTTGTTTATTTGATCCTCACCCAAATTTATGGAGATCTCAACAGTAGAGGCTGTTAGTGACTCGATTTCGAGAAGTACTCAAGGACTGGAAATCGACTGACACATGGATGTTGCTGCTTTTGCGTCGTCTGGCTCCATCGTAGCTAGCACGACTGCCACTTTCTGGCGCCGATTGCAGGATGCGACGATCAAAGATGGCCGCTCTGGTTGACGGTTGCGTCCTTTGGCTTTGCGTAGCAGCAGTCGGAGATCGTTAACCAGAGCGGCAAAACAGCCAGCAGCGAACTGACATTGCGTTTGTTGGTACACGACAGACGAGGGCGGCAGACCATTGGGCATTAAGCGACAGGGGACACCTGCTCGTGCGATCCAAAGCCAGCCATTGAAGACTTCGCGCAAGCGGTAGGTTCGTTGCCCGGTATCTTCGGGCAACAATAGCAGATACGGGGCGACAAAAGCCCATTCGTCGTCGCTCACATCACTCGGATAGGGGTTTCGTGAAAGGATCATCCTTCATTTTAACACCTTTTTGGCCTCTGGTACAAGCATATTCCTGCCCATCCTCAGGGCGTTGCAAAAGTCGTTTCTTCCCTCACCCACCCTTTGGAAAGGATCGGAGGCAGCGCGACCGTGCTGCCTCCGATCCTTTCCTGGGAAGAGGATGACATCGAGATCTTAGACCAGGTGTTTAGTATGGAAACCGAATATGTGCCCTTGTTGGAACAGATACATCAACAGCATTTGCCGGCTCAGGTATCAATGTCATCAGGAGAAGGGTAGAGAAGATTTTCACCAGGACTACGACCAAAGAAAGGTATCAGCCACACTGGAAGGGTCGGCGGTAAATCCAACGTACAGACCTGCCTCTGGCTCACCGGCACGCACAAAAAGCGGTCCACATGCCATTATATCAGGCTCCCACTTGTAGAAGCAGGTTATTAAACCTCAGCGGGCATCCCTTATTTCTATTCCTACGAACAAGTTGACAATATCCTCTCGTCTGGTTTCCTTCTCATTGCTTGCAACACAAACGATAGAGTTTTTGCAAGGCAATTCCAGGAGGGATAGAGAGTTCTCGTTCCAAGATTTGAGTGCATCGCTGAAATTGCCGCACTGCCATATCCCGTTTGCCCTGATGGATATAACAACGCATCAGTCCATTGTGTGCTTCTTCAGAGCACTGATCAATAGCCAGAAGGTTCTGCCAGTGAGAGATACTGCTCTCAATATCTTCGTATTGCCAGGCTATAAGTGCGAGCTCACGACATGCATCTATATACATCTGGCGAAGTTCATCACGGCGCAAAGAACTCCAATTGCTATAAAATGATTGTGCATAGTCGCCTCCATAAAGATCAATCATAGCCTGTAAATAATTCTTCGCTTCTCTATGCTTATTTGATTTTAACGCCTGTATTGCTTTTTTATGGTATTGTTGAAATAGAACGACATCATACCAGACGTCATCTCCGTAGAATGTGTCGAGATGGAGTTTATAGATACTGTTTTGAGACGTAATGCAAGATTTTCCAATTATTTTGCGTAGATAGTGAATGGCCGAGCGGAACGTCTGATCGATGTATTCCTCATCCTGGGGCCAGAGAGCCTCAATGAGTTGCTCCTTGTGGATGGGACGGTTGTGATCTAAGAGGAAGAAAAAGATCTCCATTGAACGGGCCAGACGCCAGTGCGTAATAGGAACATCGTTGATAATAACCAGGGGTTCGCCGAAAGCCTGAATACGAAGTTTTACGCCTGGCGAACTCTTATCCGGGATTGCGTCTTGAAACTGGATTGGGCTTTCTTCATTGATCTCAGATGAAGTACTCTTCCAGGCTTTCAAGCAGGCTTTGTCAGGCAAGCGTTGCACCACTTGCCACATTTCAGGGAAACGTTGAAACTCGATCAGCGGAATATGTTCAAAATAGCCCTGAAGCACAATCTGAACAACTTTCTCCATGGTTATTTCCATCTCATGTGTCAATCCCAAATTCCACTGGCAGACTGCAAGACGTATCAGACATTCGATGTGAACTCGTTTTAAGCTTGTTTTTTGGACCATAGATTCGAGCACTTCAAAACAGGTGAGAGCTGTAGCGAAGTTCTTCTGGTAGAGAAGAAGAGTGCCGTACACCAGGTCATACTCTAGCTTTTCATAGCTTGTGTTTTCTGTTGAGATAATAACTGTTTGCGCAAGAAAGAGAGATGCCAGATCTACCTCTTCCATAACGAGATAAACCATTACTAGCTCACAGAGACATTGATTTGCTAAGCGCACATCCCCATTTCTATGAGCGAGCTTTAAACTATCCTCAAGTGCTGTAAGAGCTTGTAGTGGGCAATTCTTATCAAGAGCATTCGCTCCTAAATTGAAAAGAGAGTATGCCTCTCCGTTGGAGAATTGCTCCTGTTTTGCCATCGTGATAATGTCTTGAAGCATGGTCTCAGCCTCATCCAGCCGTCCTGTGTTCCGTTTAAGAATAGCTGACCAGATAAGATTATTTATTTTCCCATGGCTATGATTGAGCGTTTCGTAGAGAGTAATGGCATGATTTCGATGATGTTCGGTAAGCGCATGATTACCGAGTAGACTGTAGCTGTTAGCGAGACAACTGTGAATGTAGGCAATCTGCAAGGTGGCGATATGGTACTCGCTTAAGTGGAGGGCAAAATGAAATTGAGAAATCCCGGTAGTATAATCGCCTAACAAGATGCTGCATAGTGCAAGGCGCGTATAAATAAGAATACGCAGCTCTTTCTCATCGGCGGAAAGGTGTTTTAATGTCTCTTTACATAGCCTCTGCGTTTCTGTATAGTTGCCTTCCTGAAAAAGGATTGCACATTTGACGATGATAACTTCTGTCAGAAGTGTAGAAGAAGAAAAATGGTTAAAAGGTGTATATTGTTGTGTCACGAGCTGATATGCCTTTTCAAGAAAAACCGTGGCCGATTTATATTGGTAATCTGCAAGACATATATTTGCTTGTATGAGTAACAGGTGCGGTTGTTGATCGAGCACAGAGGAAGGCAGAGCATCAATCCATTGGGCAATCACCTCCTGCGCCACCTGTTCTGGCTGTCCTGGAAGAATGGCTTTGCGAATGATTTTGCTCACGAGCGTATAGTCTTGAGCAGCCTGAGCATGGATAATAGCTTGCTCATAATTATTTTTGGAGAAAAAGAGTTCAGCAGCTGTTTGATGTAATGATGCAATATGGGTGCTCTGATTCCGACAGTGTTCGTTATAAAACAAGCGGCGAATCACTGGATGGAGCATATAGGTAGGTTGAGCTTCCTGATTGTTCACTCGCGTAATAAACAGTCCTCTTTTTTCTATACTGGTCAGGTACTCCTCCGCATTGTAGATATTGAGAAGGCCGTTACATTCCTGCGCGGTCAATTTTTGTAACAAGGAGGTGTTTTGTAGAAAAGAGAATGCTTGTGGTTCTTTTTTGAAAACTTCATCTTTTAAATAAAGAAAAAGCATATGAGGGTTACTATAGATAGTAGATGGATCATAATTTTCTTCTTCAGGATCTATAGCTGATATAGATTCTCTATTCCCAAGACGGCTT
>DAOTTL010000020.1:0-9021 GCA_034438135.1 Ktedonobacteraceae bacterium
AGGAGAGAGAAATAGATGGGTTTGTGAGCAGCTCTGCTGCTCACAAACCCATCTATTTCTTTTGTTCTTGTGGCGGCGCAGCCGCCACAAGCGGCAGGAAGATGAAGATGACTCATATCTGGCTATTTAGTGAGCATTGATGAATGCATTAAAGGCCTGAAGCATCTCCTCTGGCTTCTCAATATGAGGGGAATGGCCGCAGTTCTCAAGCATAGTCTCCTGTACTTCGCCTCCGCGCTCGCGATACCCTTCCAGCAGTGCTCTCACCTGGCTTTTCATTGGCTGAGGTGGATAGACTTCTACTCCAGGCCAGCCGGGGATAGCACCGATTTGTCCCAGATAACCGAAATCGAAGAAAGAGGTATCAGAGACGATCTGATCGTCGGCTCCGTGGAGCCAGAGCAGGGGTGGTTTCTGGTGAATGTCCAGCAGGTCGCTCTGATTGAGGTATTTTGGCGAAAGGGCATTGTTGACGCCGCGGGTACCCGGTGCGACCATCGGCCAGTTTGTGGATGGAACCATATCGGTGTCGTAGTTGCCGCTTGCCGTGCTGGTGGTCAGAAGGGAGGAGACGAGCATCTCTTCGTGTTCTGGTGAGACTCGGAAGGGAGGTTTAAAATAGAAGGTATTCATGATTGTACGCGGTGAAAAGGCCTCGTTGCCGCGATCATCTTGCTGGATTCTCTGGGCAAAATCCGGGTTAATGGTGCCTCCACCACTTCCCGCAAAGTCCGGCCAGCTAGCTGTGCCCACGTTATCTCGTGTACCACCGAAGCCAAAGGGGGAGCCAGTTGACTGAAGCGTCACTGT
Organism: Ktedonobacteraceae bacterium; assembly: GCA_034438135.1. Lineage (GTDB taxonomy): Bacteria > Chloroflexota > Ktedonobacteria > Ktedonobacterales > Ktedonobacteraceae > Paraktedonobacter. The sequence continues at coordinate 811 of DAOTTL010000020.1, forward strand.
ACGCAGCAGTTCAGGATAATCGATGGCATACTGCATGACAATGTTGCCTCCAAGTGACCAGCCAAGCAGGTGGAAAGCGGGCAAGTTGAGCGTTTGAACCAGTGAGGCGAGATCATCGGAGTAATCGCGCACCCCGCGTGTGGCGTCAGTGAGGAGCGTTTCAGTATCGCCGTAGCCGCGCATATCGGGTGCATAGACGGTATAGCCTCCCCGGGTGGTCAGTGCGAGCATGAGATACTGAAAAAAGTGGGATGACGAGCAGTTTCCGTGAACTAAGACGATTGGTAATGCGCCCTCGCCAGCGACCAGATAGGCCATTTTGAGGCGTTCGGTCTGGGCGGATCTCTGGGTAATTCCTGGCAGCAATTCTACTGAACTCATAAGTAAAGAAACCTGCCTTTCTAAATGGAGTCAAATGTCTTGAATCCATTGTCGATTGCGGTGAAAACCTCCGCACACAGCACGGAATCGTCCGTGTGTGGCCCAAGCCGGGCAAGGAACCTCATCAAGATATTCACGGCGCTGTTGTCGTCTCGATCCATGATGCGTCCACATTCCGCGCAATGATAGGTCCTTTTCCAGAGCGGCATGGCTTTCAGGGTGCCACAGCCACTACAGGCTTTGGAGGTGTTGCGTTCGTCTACAAACTGGAGGTCTTTCCCGTACAACTGGCATTTGTACCTGAGCATCTGAACAAAGGTGTACAAGCCCCACTCGTTGAAGACGGCTCGATTGAGGTGCTTGTTGCGCTCGTTGTGCTCACGCATGACCATTTGCTGTTGGGAAAGATCTCCCACCACCACGGTTCTTTCAACCAGTGTGTGGGCGATCAGATGACTCGCCTTGTGCAGGCAGTCTTGCTGTTTGTTGCGCTTCTGCCGGGAAACGCGCTTATAGACTTGACTCAAGTGACGGTAACGGTGTGACCCTTTCTTGCAGCGATCTCGCTTTGAGCGGATGGTGTCTAGTTGTATATTGTACCACCTTCCGCCCTTAAACCCGCCAATGTGATAGCAACGGCCCTTGTTGCTCACGCAGGTTGCCAGCGTCTTCATCCCAAGATCAATGGCGAGCACTCCATCGTGCTCATGGGGAGTTTCCTCGACATTGTGGACAAAGGAGGCGTAGTAGTGCCCCTGACCGTCCCTGGAAATGGCGACCTCTTTGTAACCAGCGGGTGCTTCTTCTGTGAGCTTCGCAATGACATCGGGGAGGTGTTTGTGCTTCCCCTTCCCCCCGGTTGGAAGCCTGATGGATCGGCCCTCAATCTGGATGTACATGGCTGGATAGACGAGCGTAAAGAAACAATGGCGCGGTCGCACTCTGGGAAACCCTGGCTTTTCGCCTTGCTTGACCCGACGAAAGAATGCCTGCATGGCCCCGTCCAGGCGAAAGTAGACCTCCTGCAAAAGCTTGCCATAGACCCATCGTAGCTCGGGATCGTACTGCTTGCTCTCTTGCAGCGTCTTTTTCGCCTCCTGCCACCCTGGCCACTTCTCTCCATCTCGAAGCTTCATGATCCACCAGTTGTACAAGCCTCTGGACTTGCCTTGCATCCATTCCAGAGTGGCGGCGTCCTGCTGGCGTACCTCAAGTCTGATCTTTCTAGAGAGTAGCATATCTCTCCCCTTCTCTCATACCCATTTTCCTCTTCGGATGAGTTTTTATGTCCCATTCCACCAGGGTAAACCATGATGCTCTACAGGTACTCACGGGCGAACCTGCGCTATCGGCATGGCAGTATAGGCCTGCTGGTCCAGTAAACTGCCCCCAGAGGAATGGTAGCGTCCGCCGACCTGCTTGAAGAAGAAAGGGACACCGGCAGACTGGCACTGATCGCGTAAGGAACGCGCCCAATCGAGGTCAAGAGGACGCGTACACAGGCCACTTTCGCCCCCACAGATGACCCACTGAAGAGAGGGAAGCCAGGCCGTGAGGTCAAGTGGACCAAGCAGGGGTTCACACGAGAGAAAGCGGATCACCGCAGGAACATGCAGCAAGAGCGGGATGCGTTCTTGTGCTCGCTTTTGCGTCCCGACCGAGGTCCCAATCCACACATTATCTGGCCAGATGTCATATTGTTGCCAGGGAACCATAGAAAGGATCTGTTCAGGCCGCTTCGTGAGTAGCAACCAGTTGAGCATTGGGGTGTGCTCAATCAGCGTCCACAGTCGAGCGCGTTCACCCTCAACAGCAGGATGTTCCTCAAACACGTCCGCCATACTGGCACAAAAAACGTTGCGCCGATGGCCCTGCTTTGTCGCCAGTTTGTTCCAGAGAAGTGGTTCTTGCCAGTGTCGCTCCCCGAAGAAGCGGCGCGAGGTCGTCTGGGCCGGTCCCCAGACATGATGACCATAGTGATGGGCGATGCCTTCAGCGTAGCAATGTAGACATTCTTCACTGACTTTCAGGCACCCCCACCAGGGATTAAATGTATAGCCAGGGATCACCATCCCATCGGATAGTGTGCGCTGACACCACTGGATCGTTGTCGTGCTCATAAATGGAGAGGTTCCTTTCCTGTTTGTGGTGTTCCCCCTCTCCCCCTCCCTCCCCTCTCTTTTCTCTCTTGGGTCAGAGGAACAAAGAGGGGAGGGAGGGGGAAGGATCGATCCTTACTCCTGTGCCTGTTCTGGCGTCTCTGCCACTGGAGGAAACCAGGAGTGGAGCGTTTGCAACAAACGATACGTCTCATCGGGATCGAGATGTGCGACCTCGTTGGGCGGGATACTCCCATCCAACAGCACCATGCCTGGTGGATTCCCTTTGTCTGGTGTGTCCAGGTCCTGGACGGCGCTATAGCGTCCCAGGCGCACAAGTTGCGGGAGCCGTGGCATCCAGGCGAGTGGTTGCGATGATATGGAGGAAAGTTCATAGTTTGCGGGTTGTTCACTCATCAGCGGGTGGTGTCCTTTCTTCGTTATGGTACAGGTTCTTGGATGCAAAAGCAGCGGCATCAATGATATCGTAGAGGGGATCGCATTTGCTGATCACATGGTGCTCAGTCAATTGCACCTTGTTTCCTCTCTTTCTCCTTGCGTGTTATTGCCTGCAAAATGGTACATATGCCCCGTTGGCCTGTCTTGTTTGAGATAGGCGATGGCGTGGACTCTCAGTCTTCCTCCGGTTGGTGTCGTCTGGCTGGTCAGCACCAGTACCGTCAATGACACGAGATGAGAGCCATGAGGGACAGGAAAAACAGTCTGGCTTCTTCTGACAACATCCGCAGCAGCATACGCCAGAGGGGTACAGCGTTCCTTGAGGGTCAAGATTGCCGTTGCTATGTACTCTCCTGGGTGATGGTTTGCGGTCAGGGTTTGCGAACAGGTGAGTGGGAGCACGATATACCCCGGGTTGATTTCGGCTTGCATCCGGTCAGTGGCGATCGCATTGACCTGACTGATCAGGGCGTGCGTTCCGGTACTCAGGTCGGTTGTTGTCAGGACTGGCACCTCTTTGGCATTAAAGGCGTAGAGATTCTGGACAAGAATGGAGGAACCGCAACAGGCAGTATCAATAGCATTCGCAGCAATGTTGCCAGGCGTCCCGGAGATCGTGCTAGACGCGGGTACTGACACCGTTCCGTAAGTTGGCGGGGTGGTTGGTGTTGCAGCAGGAATAATCGCCGCGTGTGAAGTCGTCACAGGGATGCCATCTTTGCCCGTCAGGGTTGTTCCGGCTGATACCGTTTGTGGAGCGAACAGGCCATTATAAAAGGTGAGAAGCCCCTCTGCTTGTGTTGCACTCTGGTAGAACGTGCCTGTTGCGCTTACAGTTACTTGCTCGGTTTTTCTAATCGGGTTGAGTGCTGTTAGTTGGAGCTGGTTGCCCGTTGGGTGGAGGGCCAGTGTAAGGGTCAGGTTTTGAGCAACCGTCGTATCGTAGGGACTGACATATGACGAGGGAAGCAGGACAGCACCGAGCGGAACCCCGATACAGAGGAGACAGAGGAAGAGGAGACACACAACACCAGGGATTGTGTATCGGGTGGGTTCTGCGTCCTCCGGCTCAGGATCAGCCTCTCTCACTGTCTCTTCTTCCTCGACCTCTTCAAGGTAGACATGAATCGTTCTGATGTGCGCTTGCATCAGTTTACACCTCCCAGAGTGGGGGGATTGCTCCCCCCGGTTACGAGATTGGATGGTGGAACAAATTTCATGCCAGTATTGAGAAAGACAAGGGTCTGGTCCAGGACATGCACAAGCATATCAGGCTTGTTGTCTCCGTTGACATCAGCAAACGAGAGGGTGACAGGGGTGACATCTTGCCCATCTCCTACCAGAACACCTGCCCCATAGATGACCGACTTCGCGATGTTTCCCCCAGGAATTTCCACAATCACAAGATGGCGGTTCAGGTTCAGCGCGAGAAAATGAGAGGGATGTGCCGCTGAGTCCCCATGTCCCACCACCGCATCCACTTGAAAGGTGCGAGGTCTGCCATAGGTCGTATCGTCGGTGTGAACCTGCCACCAGGAGGCAAAGGCATTGAGCGCAACGTACCCGAGGATCATGACCAGCGGCGCAAGCCCGACAAACACCAGCCAATGCAACCGAATTGTCCGGTGGTGGTGGTTCGGCCCAACGACAGGGCGTTCGTGTGTGCTCCCGGGGGAAGCAAGGTGCGCCTGCCCTCGGCTTGCTCGCTGAATGGGTGGTGCTCCTTTGTGGATGTACACCTGGTCGTTCCCACGACGCACCAGCACCCCGTCAGGCATCAGTGTCCCATTATATCGTCGTTGGATCGTGGCAATCCGTGCATCTGCTTCCAGTTCATCAGGGGCATAGGCAGGTCTCCTCTGCTGCACTGGCAAAGGCGAGCGGACATCAACTGTCATCACCTGTGGATGCTCTTCATCGTGGAACCTGTCAGCATATCCGAGTGCGTGTGGTGAAACGGTCTCTGGCTCTGCCTCTCTCAAAGGAGTGACCACCCGTTTTTGTCTTACCTGTGGAGGTTGTTGGTGGCCTGTTCGTCGTTGATACTGCATCTTAGATACCCCCTTCCTCTCTGGTGTGTTCCTCAAGAGGGTCAGGCAGCGGCGTTGCCATGCCTGGAGTGCCATTGCTGGCAAGTGTATGGAGCCAGCCAACCACAAATCCGATGCTGGACGAGTCACTCAGCGTGATCTCTTCGAGCTTTTCAAAGCACACTTTTGCTACCTCCTCATCAGTGTAGAGGTGTGGGTGGGTGGTCTTTGCTGCCATGTAGGCCAGATGTCCGGCCTGATAGCCATGCACAAACTCTTCACTGGTAGCGAGGATAGCCCCTGTTCCCACAGGGACAGGTTTTGCTTGCATGTCTCGCTCACTCCTTACGGTGCTATGTCATCAGCAAAGGTAGTAGCATCGCTCAGGGTCAATACACCTGCTTCGAGTGCATTAAGAAGGAGCGTAATGGTGCCCTTGTTGGCTTGGCACCAGCACCCAGGAAGTAGGCAAAACGGATGCTCAAGCGCATGGATGAAGTACATGGGGACGCTGTGTTGCGGATGTGCCGTGTCAATTGGATACGCGAGAGTTAACTGCTCCATAGCGGTTCCTTTCCTTGACGAATGGCAGCTTCAGATGCGTTACTACCTCTGAAGCCGTGTGAACGGTTTTAAATCGAGGGACACTTCTCATGCGAGGGACCAAACACGCCAGGAAGTGTCCCAGATTAGCATCAGATGTCTCACTTAAGAGGATAAATCAGAAGCTAAGTAAAGTATACATGGAAATACCTAAGAATGGCAAAGGTATAGACAGCTAATCAGGGTTTGGATTATAATGTCAATAAAAGCAGAGGTCTAAACTATGACACAGCAGAACTATTTGACCGTTGAGGAAGTCGCCGCCATCTTGCGTGTGGGAGTGGAGACAGTACGCTCATATATCTCACGAAAGAAAGACCCACTTCCTGCTTATAAGCTGGGTCGAGAATATCGGATTGATGAGGCTGAGTTTGAGAAATGGATGCAAAACAGGAAAAACACGCCCGATGAATAGACCTACAAAGAGCTTTGCAAGAGTCTAGAACTTTCGTCCAGGTTCTTTTTTTTGTGCTCTAATCGCCTTAAAGTCTCAAGTAGCTCTGCTGGCTTCTTTCGGTTGAAAGGCTTCTACTAATAGTAGAACGTGTGTTCTGATTGAATACATTCGCATATATTTTTGAAAACTGTGCTATACTCCTGATTGGCTAGAAAATAGAGCTACCTCTCCAGTATGCACCTCTCTCATTCCATCTGCGGTCGCTTTTGGAAAGGGAGAAGATTGTTGCGCAGAGATGAGTGCTGTTGTTGCCATCATCCTGCGCTTCGACCGGGGACCTGGTATCTCCCGATTTGTTCTGCTGAAGAGTTATAAACGACTTGCTCACTTGCTGTGATATGATAGAAAGTGCTGCATAAAAAGCATATGCGTGCACTGCTGTTAGCCAGAACTCAAGTTTTTTCTTCGTTCAGGTCAACATAGCGTGTGATCAGTTCCGTTTTGATGACTTTTCCCATTACGTTGCGGGGGAGTGCAGTGGCGAACAGGACTGCTTTGGGAAGCTTATAGCGGGCGAGTTTGTCACCGCAATAATTGAGAATATCTTCGGCGGTCAGAACATTCGCTATACGAGGGACGACAACTGCCAGACCAACCTCGCCCCATGTGGGGTCCGGTTGAGGGATAATGGCGACCTCAAGTACATCCGGGTGAGTCTCGATGAGCGTTTCGATCTCGGCGGGATAGATGTTTTCTCCGCCCGAGATGAACATATCTTTTTTCCTCCCAACGATAAAGTAGTAGCCCTCGGAGTCGCTGCGTACAAGATCGCCTGTATGCCACCAGCCATCGTGGTTTGCCTCGTGGGTAGCTGTCGGCTGTTGCCAGTAGCCAGAGCAGATATGTGGACCGGACAAAACCAGTTCGCCGATATCTCCTGGTTTTACCTCTTGCCCTTCGTTATCGACGATGCGGGCGCGTGAGTGAAAGACTGGTCGGCCAACCGAACCAATTTTACGCAATGCGTCCTCAGGCGCAAGGCTGAAGCAGTTCACGCCGGCCTCGGTTAGACCATAGCCCTGGCGAAACTCCAGACCGTGCGCGGCATAGTCCCGGATAAGTGGCAGTGGACAGGAGGAGCCGCCTGTTACGCAGAAGCGCAGCGATGTGAGATTGTGTGTTGCAAAGGAAGAGTGCGCTCTAATACGTTCAAAGACCGTAGGTACGGCAAAAAGGATTGTACAGTGTTTCTCTTCAATCGTATCAAGGATCGTTTGTGGATCGGAGTCTGGTAGTAGAACGACGGTCCCTCCAAGATGGTAGAGCGGAGTGGTCAGGACGTTCAGACCTCCTGCGTGAAATAAAGGCGCAAAGGTGGGTGTGCTATCAGTCTCACGCAGTCCCCAACTGATCTGGGTATTGATGGCATTCCAGGTAATCATGCGATGTGAGAGCATCGCCCCTTTGGGCAGACCCGTCGTACCCGATGTGTACAGCATAAGCGCGATCTCCTCGCCATCGTGACTCTGAAACGGTCTCGCCTGCGAGGCCAGAGAGGCGTCTGCACCGGGAAAGTCCGTGAAGGGAAGTAGCGGAAAATCATGTTGTACCTCAGAGATAGTCTGTGTGATCTCCCTGGCGAGTGTGGCGTGAGTGATGTCGTGCAGAAGGAGCACAGGTTGAGAGTCTTTCAGCAGAGTGGACAACTCGTGAGCTGTTAAGCGCCAGTTAAGCGGGACCAGAATGGCTCCCAGGATAGCACAGGCGAAGAAGGCGTCCAGATACTCCGGCGCGTTAAGAGCCAGAACGACCACACGATCGCCTTGCTTGATCGCATAGTATTCCGCCAGATAGGCCGCGAGCGCCCGCGCTCGAAGGTTCAGCGTGTGGTAAGTGAAGTGGTTCCCGGTTGCACCGTCAATCAGACCAACCTTCTCTGGTGTCAGTTGAGCGCGTCGGGCAGGCCATTCGCCAAGGGTGATAAATGTCATAAAGAGAGTTATCTTGAGCAACGTTGCTCGCTAAAATAGGTGAGCGTGCAAAAAAAATACTCATCAGACATGTGAGAGATGAGTGATCTCAAGTAAAGTATAGCTGGGGGAAGGTTGAAAGTCAATATTTGGTTCTGTCGTTGCCAGGGTTTCGCCAAAGTCGTTTCTCTTCCCACCCACCCTTTGTGGCTGGACGGTGGTAGCGCGTTCGCGCTGCCACCGTCCAGCTTGTTCTCCTGGGACTCTGTTGC
>DAOTTL010000021.1:0-17559 GCA_034438135.1 Ktedonobacteraceae bacterium
CAGATGGTCGCACGCTATCTGCACACCCTCCACCTGCCCCCAGAAACGCTGATAGGTCTTTCCATAGGCAAAGAGCCACAAATGCTTGTCGCTCTTACTGCCGTCCTGCTGGCCGGTCTGGCCTACCTGCCCCTTGACCCCCACTATCCTGCCGAACGCCTCCGCTTGATCGTCGCCCATAGCGATCTGCGCCTGCTTTTGCTTTCCCACAGTCCTCGACCTGCCTGGGTTCCCGATCTCTTGCCCTCCCTTGACCTTGCAGAGCCTCTGCCGCCCTCGTCCTCGTCCTTGCCTCATCTGCCTCAGGTGCTCCCCGACTTCCTGGCCTATGTCATCTATACGTCCGGGTCCAGTGGTTTCCCCAAAGGCGTTGCCGTCACCCATCGTGGACTGGTGAACCTTGCCCGCGATCAACGTGCACGCATGGGCATCACTCCTGAGGATCGGGTTCTCCAATTCGCCTCCTGGAATTTTGATGCTTCCATCTATGACATCCTTATGTCCTGGGGTTCTGGCGCACGATTGTGCTTACGCGAAGGCACGGAGATGGGTGAAACCTTTGCTGCCGGGCTAGAGCGTCAGGCTATCACGACGGCGACCTTACCTGCCAGCGTCGCCCAGGATCTCCGGCTTCCTTCCTCTCTGACCCGACTCATTGTCGCTGGCGAGACAGCGCCAGCAACGCTGGCGGTGAGCATTCCCCTGACGATCTCCCTCTTCAATGCGTATGGTCCCACCGAGTTCTCCATTGAAGCCTCGCACTGGCTGCGCACTTCCTCTCCGGTTCCCACGAACGCGCTGCCTATTGGATCGCCTATCTTCAATACTGCCTGCTATCTTCTTGACGCGCATCTCGCCTTGCTTCCCCCAGGCCTGGAAGGGGAACTTTTCCTGAGTGGCAGTGGTCTGGCCCGTGGCTACTGGCACCAGCCCGACCTCACCGCGCAGGCCTTTCTGCCGAATCCCTATGGGGCCCCAGGCTCTCGTCTCTATCGAACGGGGGATCGGGCGCGTCGCGATGACTCCGGGGCTCTTCTTTTTCTGGGTCGACACGATCACCAGATCAAATTGCGTGGCTATCGCATTGAGCTGGAAGACATTGAGGCTGTCCTCAGGAGCGCTCCTGCGGTAGAGCAGGTGGTGGTCGTGTTAAAGGCGGATGGCTCACAACTGCGAGCCTGGATCAAGGGAACGCACTGGGAGGAAGAGGCGTTGCGTGCCTGGGCTCAGCAGCAGTTGCCCGCGTATATGCTTCCCAGTGAGTGGTTGGCTATTGACGCCTGGCCGTTGACACCAAATGGCAAAATTGATCGAAGGGAGTTGGCCTTGCGCGTTGGGGAGCGGGGTGAGCAGGGCTATGTGTGGCGAGCGGGTGAAGAAGCGATCAAAGAGATCTGGGAGGCTGTGTTGGGAGGGGAGGCCATCGGACCAGAAGAGAATTTTTTTGAGCGAGGGGGCCACTCGTTGTTGGCGGTCAGGGTTGTCGGACGGTTACAGGAAGAACTAGGACTCACCTTGACCGTCGGTGATTTTCTTGCCACCCCAACCATTCGTGGCCTGGCATCACTGCACAGGGGGGTGCAGGAAGGGCGCCGGATCCGCAGGCGTCAGGCGGAGGAGGTGGTGCCAGTCTCCTATGAGCAGGAACGGATGTGGTTTATGGAAGCCTGGGAGGGAGGAAAGGGGATCTATCAGGTCAGCTCACGTTGGCATCTCAGTGGCAGGCTTGAACATGCACGGTTGCGCGAGAGTGTGCGTGGCTTGCAGCGGCGGCACGAGGGGTTACGCACGCGGATTGTCCAGGGAGCAGAGGGCTGGGAGCAGGAGATTGAGGGGGAGAAGGAGGTGGACTATCCAGTGATTGATTTGCGTGGGTTGTCAGAAGGCGTGCGAACGCAGGCTCGCAGCGTACTCTGGCAAGAGGAGCAGAGGGGAAGCTGGCTGGCGCAGGCTGCGTTGTGGCGCATGACCGTTCTGCAAGAGCAGGAGCAGGAACAAGAGGTATGGCTTAGTGGGCATCATGCCATGTGGGACGCCCGCAGCGAGGCCATCGTCTGGGAAGAACTGTGGCAACGCTACCAGGGGCAATGGGAAGAGCCAGAAGAGCAGGGGATTGGTTATGGAGATTACGCTCTCTGGCAACGGGAGCGTGAGGCCAGTGGAGAGATGGAGGAAGGTCTGGGGTATTGGCGAGAGCAATTGGCAGGGCTAGAAGCCTTGCATTTGCCCACAGATGCTCCGCGTCCAGCACAGATGAGCTTTCAAGGGGCGGTGAGACCGTTCGCGCTCTCACGACAGCTCTCTCAGAGACTAGAGCAGGTCGTGAAAGAGGAGGGAGCTACGCTCTTTATGGGTTTATTGGCGGCATTTGAGGTGGTGCTGATGCACTATACTGGTCAGGAGGATCTGGTAGTAGGAACGCCAGTGGCCTACAGGCCGTTGCCGGAGTTGGAGAGCGTGGTGGGATGTTTTATGAATACCCTGGTGCTACGGAGTAGGATAGATCGAAGCAGCAGTTATCGGGAGGTGCTTCGGCAGGTCAAACACACGGCGATGCAGGCCTATGCCCATCAGGATATTCCGTTTGAGCGCTTGGTGCGCGAACTCCATCCAGAGCGCGATCTGAGTCGCAATCCTCTCTTTCAAGTCATGTTTTCTCTACAAAATGCTTCCTCAAAATCGTTGCAGTTGGAAGATCTCTTCATTGAAGCTGTTGAATTCGATCCTGGCGTTAGTAGATTTGATTTAACCCTTTTCTTTGCCAATGAGGATGGCAAAGAAGTGACAGGTGCTATAGAATATAATACCGATCTTTATAAGCTTGGAACGATAGAACGTATTTTAGCGCATATAAATTATATATTAGTAGATATGTGTGCATTTATGGATAAAAGAATTGATGATGTTGAATTAATTACCCCTGAGGAAGAAAAATTCCTTCACATTTGGAATCAAACTGGAAGGGAGATCCCTGATCACCTCAGTATTTCAGAACTTGTACGAGCGCAGGTCAGTGAACGTGGAGACGCAGTCGCTTTTGTTGAAGAGGATCATCAGATAAGCTATCAGACCTTGTTCGATCGAGCCAGTGCCGTTGCGCAGGCTCTGCAAACTTCTGGGGTAAAACTTGAAAGCTGTGTTGGGGTTGGCTACCAACGCTCTCTTGAGATGATTATAAGTCTGGTAGGCATTTTACAAGCGGGAGGAGCTTATGTTCCACTTGACCTCTCCTATCCGAGAGAGCGACTGGAATGGATGATAGAGGATGCTAATATTCACACAATCCTTTGTAGGCAAGATGAAGCTCCTGACTGGCTGCTCCGGAACGAGAAAATAGTTTTGCTTGAAGGAGTCCTGGCCGAAAAAGAGGTAAGTGAATTTTGTGCATTTGAAACGCTCAATAGCCTTGCTTACATTATGTATACGTCAGGGTCAACAGGCCAGCCTAAAGGCGTTGAAATTCAACAGCGTAACATTATCCGGCTCTTATTTGGAACGGATTATATGACTTTAAACCAGAGCAGAACGCTACTCCATCATTCTGCTGTTACGTTTGATGCAGCAACTTTCGAGATATGGAGCGTACTTTTGCGCGGGTTGCGTGGAGTCATCCATCGAGAGAGAGTGTTCTCCCCCCAGGTTCTACATCGTCTTGTCATCGAGCAAGGGATCACTAGCCTTTTTCTCACCACTAGTCTCTTCAATCTGATTACAGATGAGGCACCAGAAGCCCTGGCCGGAGTTCAGGAACTTCTTATTGGCGGAGAGGCAATATCCTATGCGCATACTAATCGATGCATCGAGTCATTGCCTGAGATACAGTTGAGCAACATCTACGGCCCCACGGAATGCACTACCTTTGCCAGTAGTCACTATCTAAAAAAAGGGGAACACAATCCCATTCCGATCGGAAAACCAATCGGGAATACCACTTTTTATGTTTTAGATCAGCGGATGCAGCGTGTTCCCATCGGTATTCCTGGTGAACTTTGTATTGGTGGCCTTGGTGTTGCAAGAGGTTATTGCAGACGCCCAGATCTGACAGCAGATCGATTTGTGCCTGATCCCTTCAGCATGCAAGAAGGCGAGCGACTTTACAAAACTGGAGATCTTGTCCGTTATCGAGCCGACGGTGAGTTAGAATTTTTAGCACGTATTGATCAACAGGTGAAACTACGAGGCCATCGTATAGAGTTAGGAGAGATCGAAAACACCCTACGCCAGCATCCAGCTCTGCGTGATGCGCTTGTGTTGCTCAGAGAGGATCAACCAGGAGACCAGCGACTCGTCTCCTATATCCTTATGAAACAGGCAGGCACACTGGATAGTACAGGCATACAAGCATGGTTACGCGAGAAACTTCCTGAATATATGCTGCCCAATATCTTTGTGGAAATGACGATGTTTCCTCTAAAACAGCATGGCAAGCTGGATCTTCAGGCGTTACCACCCCCTGAACCAGACAACAACGTGAAGCAAACCCGCGTCCAGGCCGGATCAAAGGTTATAGCGCAGGTAGCGACAATTTGGGAGGAGATTCTGCACATCAGTAATCTGGACATCTATGAGAATTTCTTTGATCTAGGAGGACACTCCCTGTTAATGCTGCGCATTCATACACGTCTCTGTAAAGTTTTTCAGCAGAATATCCCTATAGTCAAACTTTTGGAATATCCCACTATAGAATTGCTGGCTCAGTATCTCACCGAGCTTATCTCGGATCACCATAAGAATGACGTGCAAGAAGAACAGATACAAAAAGGAAGATCGAGATTGGCAAATTTGCGTGATAAAAGAGTAAAAAAGCAAGAACAACAGAGCAAGAAAGAAACAGAATGAGCGACTCAGCACTTGAATGCGCCATTGCGATCATTGGTTTAACAGGTCGTTTTCCAGGCGCGAGAACAATAGAAGAGTTATGGCAAAATCTCTGTGCCGGGAAAGAAACAATTACCTTTTTTAGCAATGAGGAACTTCGTCAGGCCGGAGTGGATCAGTCTATCATCGATGATGAACACTATATTGGAGCACGCGGTTACGTTGATGACATTGAGCTCTTCGATGCATCATTTTTCGGCTATAACCCGCGTGAAGCTGAGACAGCAGATCCACAACAACGTCTGTTTTTAGAATGTGCATATGAAGTTTTGGAGCAGGCAGGCTATGATGTAGAACGAGCAAAAGAACGCATCGGAATTTATGGAGGGTCTAGCATGAGTAGTTATCTTCTGCATACCCTATTTTCAACCCATAATCCCTATGATGCACTACTCGTGCAAATTGGCAATGACAAAGATTTCCTCGCTAGTAATATCTCGTATCGCCTTAATTTACGTGGACCAGGTGTTGTCGTGCAAACAGCCTGTTCGACTTCATTAGTCGCTGTACATCTGGCCTGCCAGAGCCTGCTAAGTGGTGAATGTGATCTTGCACTTGCAGGCGGCGTTTCGTTAGACAGTCGCAGAAAAGTTGGTTATTTCTACTATGAGGGCGGTATTTCTTCACTTGATGGGCACTGTCGCGCTTTTGATGAAGAGGCACAAGGAATTGTTGGAGGCGATGGTGTAGGCATTGTACTTTTAAAGAGGTATCAAGATGCTATCCAAGATGGAGATACCATTCAGGCCATTATTCGTGGCTCAGCAATCAATAACGACGGAGGATTGAGAGTGGGATATACTGCCCCCGGCGTTGAAGGTCAAAAACAAGTCATTACTGATGCCCTTACAACTGCTGGAGTAGACCCAGAAAGTATTAGCTACATTGAGGCGCATGGCACGGGAACATTGCTTGGAGATACGGTTGAAATTGCAGCACTCAAAGCGATTTTTGGTTCTTTACCTGAAAAGCGCCATGCGCTCGGCTCCATTAAAGCCAACATTGGTCATCTTGATGCAGCAGCAGGAGTAGCGGGCTTAATCAAAACAATACTCATGCTCAAACACAAAAGCATCCCTCCTCAGATCAATTTTCATCGCCCACATTCTCACCATCACCTTGAAGACAGCCCTTTCTTTATAAATACAACACAGCAACTCTGGCGGTGTGATCACCTGCCCAGAAGAGCAGGCGTGAGTTCGTTTGGCTTAGGGGGGACCAATGCCCATCTCATTGTCGAAGAAGCTCCAGTAGTAGTCAGTGAACCATCCTTTCGGCAGCAGAATCTACTTCTCTGGTCTGCAAAAACAACCACAGCCCTGCAAGTGGTTATCGAGCAATCCAGACAAGCACTTCTCAAAGATCCTCATCTCTCTTTCGGCGATCTTGCTTATACATTGCAGATTGGTCGAGCACGTCATGAGCAACGTGCATTTCTCGTCTGCTCAGGACTACAAGATGCGCAACAAAAGATGAAGGACGGGATGCAATATCGACGCAGAAAAGAGAAACATCAAAAAGTATGCTTCCTTTTTCCCGGATTGGGCGATCTTTCTCCTGGCATGACTGAGCAACTTTACACAAACGAGCCTGTTTTTCGGCACCACCTGGATATATGCGCTGACTATCTTATTCCTCTTTTGCATCAGGATATACGGCAGGTTCTCTATAAAAAGAGCGAGGAAACAAAAATAGCAGCCAGATTTGGACGAAGACAAAAAGAAGAACAGACAAGTGTAAACTGTCTTGAACAACCAGCATTATTCGCCATTGAATATGCTCTCGCCCGAACGTGGCAACATCTAATAGGATCTCCAGAAGCCATGCTTGGTTATAGTTTAGGCGAATATGTTGCGGCCTGCCTGGGAGGCGTCCTTTCACTGGAAGATGCACTCACGCTGGTTACCAAACGTGCCCAATTGCTTCAAACCTTGCCAGCGAGCCGTCTAATTGCTGTTACACTGAACGAAAAAAGTGTCCAATCACTGCTGGGTAAAGAAGTGTTTCTAGCTGCAAGCAATGGTCCTCAACAGTGCATACTTGGGGGAACCGTCGCAGCTATTGAGGCATTGCAGCAACAGTGTAAAGACCAGGACATTGTTACGATGGATGTCGGGGTCAGTCATGCTTTTCATACACCTCTGATGAAAGCTATCGTGCCTGCTTTCACAGATGTCTTCCAGCAGGTACATCTGCGTGTTCCTCAAATTCCTTATATATCTAACGTAACCGGAACATGGATCACGGAGAAAGAAGCATGTGATCCTCACTACTGGATACAACACCTGTGCCAGACTGTTCGTCTTGCCGATGGCCTGGATGTACTGCTGGAAGAGGCTTCCCGTGTCTTCCTGGAAACAGGACCGGGTCAGGCGTTGCGATCTTTGCTTCTCGCCCAGGGAGGTGAGCAATTATCCTTTGGTACATTGCCCTCCCTTTATCATTCTGCTTCAGAACAAGAGGCATTTCTCGACACTCTTGGTAACTTGTGGATGGCAGGAGTAGAAATCGATTGGCCGCATTTTTATCATGGAGAGTTACGCCATCGCCTGCAACTTCCAACGTATCCATTCGAGCGCCAGAAATACTGGGCGGCTAGCCAGCAACCAGAACAAACGCTTCCTGTCCAAAATTTCTCAACGCTGACCAGCGAAAAGGAAGAAGAAGGGCAAGCGAGGAGTGTCCAAACGGAATTAGAACAAACTATTCTTCACATTTTTCGGTATGTTCTAGGCAAAGAGCACATTGACATTACTGAGAATTTCTTTGAAGTGGGGGGAAACTCTCTGAATGCGACTCAGGTTATGGCACGCCTGCGAACAACTTTCGATATGGATCTTCCTCTACAAACTATTTTTCAGGCACCAACGGCGCAAAGTTTGGCGCAAGTGCTAGAGGAAAAATTGCTTGACTTACTTGAAGAATTTGATGAAGACCTGGAAGGAGCGAAAAATAATGTCCACGAATAAAGATATAGCCGCTCGTCGAGCACAACTTTCTCCGAGTAAACAAGCAATGTTAAAGAAACTTACGCACAAACCAGTACAAGAAAGTCCAAAAATTCTGCACTATGAGCATCAGCATATCCCACTCTCCTTTGGTCAGCAGCGGCTCTGGTTTCTTGAACAGGCAGCCCCAGAAAGTAATGCCTACCATATTCCTCTGGCTATGAAGTTTCGAGGAACGCTTCAGGTCGATATCCTTGAGCGTTGTATTGCAGAAATTGTTCACAGACATACAGTCTTACGTACAAGAATTGTTCAGAAGGAACAATTCCCCGAACAACACATCCTGCCAGAAATGGGCATTGACTTACCAGTTGTAGATGTATCAACTCTTACGCAGAAAGAGCAGGCGGCAACGATTGAGCGGTTGTGGCAAGAAGAAATCAACCATAATTTCAATCTGGCTGGAGGTTCTTTATGGCGAGCAAAGCTCTGGCGTCTGGGTGCGAAAGAGCATGTTTTCCTTTTTAATGTGCATCACATTATCTTTGATGGCTGGTCAGAAAGCATTCTTAACCACGAGATCACCACTTTATATCAAGCTTATACCCGGCGGCAAACGTCTCCCCTGCCAGCGTTGTCGATCCAGTACTCGGACTACGCACGCTGGCAGCGAGAGCAGTATGAAGCGGGAAAAATGGCTGGTCATCTTGCTTATTGGCGTACACAATTAGCTAATATGCCTGTGCTTGAGCTGCCTACAGACTTTTCTCGTCCCTCAGTTGCCAATTTTCAGGGTTCGGTTGTCTTTTTCGAACTTTCTCAACAACTGAGTCTGGATTTGCAGAAGCTCAGTCTGGCAGAAAGCACCACTTTGTTTATGACCTTGTTGACAGCTTTTCAAATCTTATTGGCACACTATAGTGGACAGGAAGATATTGCAGTTGGCACCCTCATTGCGAATCGATCTCAACCGGAGCTTGAGCCTCTCCTCGGCTTTTTTATCAATACGCTGGTTTTGCGCACACAAGTTGATGGGCAATTATCGTTTCGTAGCCTGTTGCATGACGTTCGCGAAACAACACTTAACGCATACTCGCACCAGGATCTTCCCTTTGAAAAGTTAGTAGAAAACCTACAGCCTGAGCGTGACCCTAGTCGCAACCCTCTCTTCCAGGTTGCGATGGCACTTCAGAACACGCCACAACAAGCAATGCAGCTCCAGGGCTTAGAAGTAGAGTGGATAATGATGGAGCGTGGTACCTCAAAGTTTGACCTGACGCTCTTCTTTATCCAGGACGAATCAGGCCAGATTAAAGGAGCAATCGAATATAATACGAGCCTTTTCCACCGCGAGCGCATCCAGCGCCTTGCTGGCCATATCGAACGCGTGTTAACAGCAATTGCTCACAATCCAGAAGTCAAGCCAGGAGAAATTAATCTCCTTACGCCGGAAGAAGAGACGCTTTTAAATATATGGCAGCAGACAGATGTGGTCTATGAGAGCAATTGCTCACTCCTCCAGGAAATACGGGAGCAAGCAGACTTGCACCCGGATACTATTGCAGTTGTCAGTGCAGAAGAGCAATTAACCTATTATGAATTGATGAGACGTGCCCAAAATCTGGCAAAACATTTGTGCGATCTTGGAGTGGGTGAGGAAAGCCTGGTAGGCATCTCTATCGAGAGATCTATAGAACTCCTGACAGGGCTCTTAGGTATCCTTTTTGCAGGAGGCGCCTATGTACCTCTTGATCCGGGGTACCCGGAGAAGCGTCTGCAATGGATGGCTGAAGACGCCAATATCAACTGGCTCTTGAGTAAACAAGGCCAGAGTTGTTCCTGGCTGGCGGGCTCTGCGCTGGCCAAATCTGCCAAAGAAATATCTATAGGTCAGGACGAAGTATGTGGTCAACAACCATTGTGTACTGAATGGCATGAGGATCGTCTGGCTTACGTTATCTACACTTCAGGCTCAACGGGCAGGCCGAAAGGGGCAATGCTCGCTCATCGGGGACTCTATAATCGGCTTCACTGGATGCAAGAAACGCTACAATTACGCCCTGAAGATCGGATTTTGCAAAAAACGTCTTCGAGTTTCGATGTCTCTGTATGGGAATTTTTCTGGCCGTTACTGGCGGGGGCTGTGATTGTTATGGCAGAACCGGAAGGGCATAAGGATGTAGATTATCTGCACAATACGATTGCGGAGCAGGGGATCACGTTATTACATTTTGTGCCCTCACTATTGCAAGTATTCCTCCGTGATGATGTGAAAGATACCTGCCAGAGTCTACGCTGTGTCATTTGTAGTGGTGAGACATTGGCTAAAGAGCATGTAGAGCGCTTCTTTACTCTTTTGGATGCGCGGTTACTGAACCTCTATGGCGCGACCGAAGCGACTGTTGACTCTACTTATTGGTTCTGTCAGGCATTTGAGCAAGGCAATAGTGTTCCCATTGGCAAAGCGATTTCTAATACACAGATTGCCATAACTGATCGCTATGGTCAGATTGCTCCTATCGGTGTACCTGGGGAAGCTCTGATCTGCGGTGTTGGTGTTGCGCGAGGATACTGGGAACGAGCGGATATCACAGCCGAACGCTTTATACCCGATCCCTGGAAGGCAGGGGAGCGATGCTATCGCACAGGAGATCTCGCACGCTACCGTGAAGATGGAGCGATCGAGTTTCTTGGGCGTAAAGACTATCAGGTCAAGTTGCGTGGTTACCGCATCGAATTGGGTGAGATAGAAGCACTCATCCAACATTTCCCAGGAGTTGAGCACGTCGCTGTACTCTTGCGTAAAGATCGGCCTGGCGAGCAGCGTCTTATTGCATACGTCACAGCCCATTTAGCTAAAAATGAAGGTGATAGCACTACTCAACTTCAATCCTGGTCCCAGATTTTTGATGATGCCTATAAAAACACCGAAGTTGAGCAAGAGGTGGCTTTCCAGATTCAGAGTTGGAATAGTAGTTATACCAACGAGCCATTGTCAAATGAAGAGATGCGAGAATGGGTAGAACAGACAACAGAGCGTATTCTTGCATTTCACCCGCGTCATATTTTAGAAATTGGCTGTGGCACCGGACTGCTTTTATTGCGGTTACTTCCTTCTTGTCTTAGTTATGATGGAACGGATTTTTCATCGGAGGCACTGGCTGCCGTTCGTCAGCAACTCCTAACACTCGGATATGAAGAGAACGTATCTTTGTGGTATCAGAGAGCGGATGAATGTAATTTCTTTTATGGTCATGCATTCGATTGTGTCATTCTTAACTCGGTGCTACAGTATTTTCCTGATCACCAGTATCTCACCAATGTATTGGCAAAAATTGTAGCTATCTTGGGTGACCAGGGGACGATTTTCCTGGGAGATATTCGTAGCTTGCCACTTCTCTCTATCCTCCATGCTTCTATCGAACTAAGTAAAGCACCAGTTAGTATGACCGGCACCAGGCTTGCTCAACTGGTCCAGTATCGCGTAGAGCAGGAAGACGAATTAGTTATTGCCCCTGCCTTCTTCTTTCGTCTCTGTGAGCAGTTTCCCCAAATCTCGCATGTAGATGTTTTGCTCAAACGGGGAAAGATCTTAAATGAAATGATAAAATTTCGCTATGATGTGGTCATCCATCTACAGGAGCGGCCCGCTCTTATTCCCGAGATAGCGTGGATAGACTATCAGCATTTCCCTCTCTCTCTCGACGCTCTGAGATCACTCTTGATCAGCGGAGAGAAGCAAGTGTTTGGCATTGAATCGCTTCCTAATCAGCGATTGAGTTACGATCAAGCCATATTAGATAACTGCCAGCAGGAGATAACTGTTGAGAATATACGAGAACGGTGCAGTAGAATATCAACAGGCGTCGATCCAGAAGCACTATGGGTTCTTGGAGAGGAATGCGGCTACCGTGTAGAAATTGGTTACCGGGAACACTCGTCAGCGGAAACCTACGATATACTTTTTGTACGTCAGGATATGGATCCGTCGATTACCCTGGGCTTGTATGCATCTCAATCGTTCGGTGAAAGCAGAGAAGGGACAAGGAAAACACTCATCAATAATCCGCTTCAGGAACAAATGAAGCAGAAGCTATTAGTGAGCTTGCGTACCTATCTGCAAGAATGTCTTCCAGGCTATATGGTGCCTGCACAGCTTTTGTGGTTGGAGACAATGCCCCTGAATCCCAGCGGAAAAATTGATCGAAATCATCTTCCAGTTCCTACCTTTTTACCTGAGCACGATGAGTATAGCCAAACCCCTGGCACAGACATAGAACGCCTGCTGGTAAAAATTTGGGAAGAGTTTCTTGGCATTCATGGAATAGGAATCAAGAGTAATTTCTTTGAAATAGGCGGCGATTCTATTCGCAGTATTTTAGTGGTAGCAAAAGCTCGCGAACTGGGTTTGCAGATTACTCCACGACAGATCTTTCAGTATCAGACCATAGCTGATCTCGCGCCAACAATTACCTCTTATATACCACCAGAACACCAGAATGACCAGCCACAAAAACCCATGCTCCCCAGGCACCAGTTAGAGCAATTACAGGAGAGCTATGGAGAAATAGAAGACATCTATGGCCTATCACCACTGCAACAGCACATGCTCGCCCGCTTATTGCTGGTGCCAGAACCAAGTCTCTATTTAGTGCAGAGAGAATTACACTTACATAACCTTAACATAGAGGCTTACTGTTTGGCCTGGCAAACAGTTGTGAATCGTCACGCGATACTCCGTTCTTCAATCCAGTGGGAAGGGCTTGACCAGCCGGTACGGCTGATCCATGCTCATGCTGATCTTGTTTATAAGGAAGAGGATTGGTGTGATTTGAGTGTAGAAGAACAAGAAAGACTATTTCAAGAATACAAGCAAAGAACGTATCAGGAACGATATGACGTAACCTTTCCAAGTCATATGCATCATTTTGTAGCTCGTGTTGATACCAACAGTTATTGGATTGCCTGGAATTTTTCCTACATGACCGTAGATGGGTGGACCTTTATCATTGTGGTAAGTGAGTTTTTTCGTCTTTACGAGGCGTTCTGTCAGGAGAAAGAGTTGCAACTGGCTTCCCCGCCATCCTATAAGAATTATATTTCCTGGGTCCATGCACAGGATCTCCAGTCAGCGAAAACCTTCTGGCTGTCACAGCTTCAAAATTGGCATCGTCCACCCTCATTAATGGCTATTTTACCAGGAAATCAGCCTGACCATGAGGGGTTAACTACAGAGTTTCTTACAGTACCTGCCTCAATCGCGCAAGCAACTCAACAATATATTCGCCAGCAACATCTGACAATCAGTACGCTCACTCATAGCGTCTGGGCTATCATGCTCAGTGTCTACAGCAACAGTAACGATGTCACCTTTGGTACGGTAGTAACAGGGCGACAGGGCGCATTCGCAGGAGTTGAAGCGGTTGTAGGTCCTGCCGTTAATGTTCTGGTCAGCCGTATCCAGATTGCAGAAGATGATTTCGTCTTACCATGGCTCCAGAGGCTCCAGGATCTTCAGGCGAACCAGTCAGAGTACGATTACACTCCCATACAGAAGCTCAAAGATTGGTTAGGTATTGCTCAAGAGCGAACAATGTTTGATAGTTATCTCTCAATGCAAAACTTTGGTGGGCTGGAAGAACGTCTGAAGCAAAGCGAGCAGGCTCCTGATAATGCGCAGATCGAAAGCGACGATGTTAATCTCTTCTTTGCCAAGATGGAATATCCTCTACGTTTCGATATTTTTCTGGGCGAGAGGATCGAGCTTTTTGTGACCTACCGGCAAGAGTGCTTTCACCAAACAGTAATTCAACGCCTTCTACAGCAAATGCAAATGCTCCTGAACGCTATTGTGGTAGACAGCTTATCAACTATTAGCGATTTGAAGAGTATAATGAAGGAAGACATGTGAATTAAATGGAGGCAATATGAATGCATAAAGTTGATACTATCAGCACAAGGCTCCCTACATTTGCACGAGCACTTCGCTCACGAAGATTTTTTCTCGTCTGGGCGGGACAATCTATTTCGGGTCTGGGTGATTCTGTTTTCGTTATCGCCCTGCTCTGGACAGTGCTTTCTCTTACAAAGTCTGCAACCTTTATCGGTTGGGTAATGGTTGCGCAAGTTATGCCAAAAATTCTCTTTCTCCTGTTAGGGGGAGTAGTTGCAGACAAAATGCCGAGACGTACTGTAATGCTCTGTTCTGATCTCTTACGTGGAGGGTTGGTTGGGATATTAGCACTAAGTCTGTTGATGGTGGCGCATCCCTTTGACTTACTTCTGGTCTTGATTATCTGTTTTAGCATTGTTGATGCATTTTTTAATCCGGCCTATCGAGCGACGTTTCCTCAACTTGTACAAAGTGAGGATCTGACCTCGGCCAATACGTTGACCATGATCTCTCTTCAGATCAACGGTTTGCTAGGGCCGATTATTGGAGCCTTTTTGATTACGCTGTTCAGTCCCGCATCTGTGTTCCTTTTTGATGGTGTAACCTTTCTTGTTTCAGCCGCCTGCCTCTGGGCGGTGCCAGCCAGCCTTTTTGCTGACGCACCGATGGAGGGCTTCGAAGAGCTGCCCCAGGGATTGAAACAGCGCTTGAGCAGCTTGGTGGAAGATGTACGAGAGGGGCTTGTTTATGTCGCAAGCTCGGCTTGGCTTTGGATTTTCACACTCATCGCTGCTATGATTAATCTCTGCCTGGTAGGAACGCTCTTTGTTGCTTTACCAAAACTAGTGAGCGATGTGTATCTGTCCGGCGTGTGGCTTCTAGGAGTGATCGGCTCAAGTAATGCAGTAGGAGCGCTTATTGGGAGCTCGATTCTACAGAAATTATTACTGAAGTTTACGCGGAGAGGGATTGTTGCTCTTGTAGCAGTTGCTTTGTCTGGAGTTGGACTCGGCTTGTTTGGTTTGCCAGTTAAACCGATATGGGCACCTTATCTCGGAATTAGTGCCTCGTTGTTACTTGGCTTTGGTCTGGCCATTTTCTCCATAATCTGGATAACGCTTCAGCAAGAGAAAGTTTCAAATGACAAACTAGGCCGTGTGAGCAGTATCACAGAACTCGGCTCTTTGCTCCTTACTCCCATCGCCTATCTTACGATTGGTCTTTTAGCCGATCATTCAGGACCTGCTACTGTTTTCTTGGGGAGTGGACTACTTATTCTCTGTTCCGCATTATTCGCGCTTACAGTACCAAAAATCCGTCTTTTAAAATAAACACCGTTTGTCTTCAACCGCTTTACTGGTACTATAAAAAAGTACCTGGAGGAAAACTGCTGGTATGAAAGAAGTTGTCGCAAGTTCTCAGCTAGAAAAACATGATTTTCGTCTCACAATCAATGAGACTACCAGCCCTGACCTTGATCATTCCACTTTGCTCGACCTGTTTGAGCAACAAGTAAAAATGCAGAGTGACAGGGTCGCTGTTATCTATCAGGATGAGATGCTCACATATGAACAGTTAGATAATTCTGCAAATCAGCTTGCAAATTATTTGCAAACATTAGGGGTGTCTACAGAGGCTAGCATTGGTACTTGCTTGCAGCGCTCACTGGATATCGTGATAGGTTTGCTTGCTATTTTAAAAGTTGGTGGTGCGTTTGTTCCACTTGATCCGGCCTATCCCCATGAGCGGATCACATTCATTCTCAACGATGCAAATATTTCGGTTTTGCTCACTCAAGAGCAATTCTTCACCTCTTTTCCTCCGAATGAGACGCATGTCGTCTGTTTTGAAGGCAGCCGCGAGCAGATTAACAGCCAGTCAAAGGAGAGGAAGAAACCACACCCTCATCCAGCCAATCTTGCTTATGTCATTTACACATCGGGTTCTACTGGCACCCCGAAGGGTGTGCAGGTCATTCATCGAGGTGTCAGTAATAATATTGCCGACTTGAATCAACGCTTCCAGATCACCTGTGAAGATCGAATACTCTGTCTCTCATCTTTGAGCTTTGATATGAGTGTTTATGAGCTTATAGGGTTGTTATGTGCTGGAGGAATTGTAGTTTTACCAGAGCAAAAGCGGATAACTGAGGTTCAGTACTGGGCAGAATGTATCAATACTTATCAGGTAACAGTTTGGCACTCGGCTCCTGCATTGCTTGAACGATATGTTACCCATCTTTCAACTCAGCCTGATACTCTGCCAGTCAAGTTAAGGCTTGCTCTTTTAGGCGGCGATTGGATCGCACCCACGCTTCCAGAAAGATTAAAATACTTGTTTCCTGCTATCAATGTGATCAGCCTGGGAGGGGCGACAGAAGCTTCAATTCATTCAATTATTTATCCTGTGGGTTTACGCAATGCAGGCTGGAAGAGTATTCCCTATGGAGTTCCTATGGCAAATCAAAAGGCCTATATCTTTGATGAGTCGCTCCATCTCACCTCATTGGGCGAGGCTGGGGAACTCTACCTGGGGGGGATCGGCTTGGCTCGTGGCTACTGGCGCCAGCCAGACCTGACTGCGGAACGCTTTCTGCCTGATCCTTTCAGTTCCCTCCCTGGTGCTCGGATCTATCGTACTGGCGATCTCGCCCTTTATCATTCAGATGGATATATAGAGTTACTTGGACGCATCGATCATCAGATCAAAATCCGTGGTGTTCGCATTGAATTGGGCGAAATTGAAAGTGTAGCACGGCAGCACCCAGCCGTAGAAACTGCCGCTGCTTTAGCCTGTCGTGTCTCTGCCAATTCTGGAGATGAGAAGATACTGATGCTCTATTTTACGCTTAAAGCAGAGAGTCAGCTTTCTTCTCAAGAACTGAGAACATTCCTCGCACAACAATTACCTATCTCAATGCTTCCAGCACGCCTCGTCCAATTGTCTGATCTTCCCCTGACGCCTAATGGTAAAATTGATAGACGAATGCTGGCAATGCTTGAGGAGAACCAGCCAGAAACCACCAGTTCACCGGATGACCATCCACCATTCACACCTCTGGAAATAGTAGTTGCTTCTTTATGGTGTGAGGCCCTGAATTGCGCTGAGATCGGCCTCTACGAGGATTTTTTCTCTCTGGGTGGACATTCTTTGCTAGCAATGCAAATCACTGCTAACTGTTCTGAACTATTCCCTATCTCTCTTTCAATCCGTGTGCTCTTCGATTTTCCTACTATTGTTACCTTTGCGAATTACCTCTTGCATCTCGAACCAGATTGTTTACATCTTGCCGAACAGATACTTCTCGATGCGCATATAAAACAGTAAAAACGTACCAGATGATTACAGAAAGTGAGATGAAAAAGATGTCTGATGAGCTATTGCAGCGTTTGTCTGATCTTTCTCCTCAAAAACGGGAGTTACTTCTCCGTGCTGTCAAACAGCAGCATGTTTCAAAAGAGGAAGCATTGCCTCTTACCCAGGCAGAGAGAGAGCAGGTCCAGCAGGAAAGCCAGGGACCAGTCGTGCCCAGGGAAGAGACAACGCTGGTCGATTTGCTCACCACACAGGTCCACTTGCGCCCGGATGCTATCGCGCTAGAACAGGAAGGAGTGCATCTCTCTTTCGCTGCCCTCTTCCAGCGTGCCCAGATGGTCGCACGCTATCTGCACACCCTCCACCTGCCCCCAGAAACGCTGATAGGTCTTTCCATAGGCAAAGAGCCACAAATGCTTGTCGCTCTTACTGCCGTCCTGCTGGCCGGTCTGGCCTACCTGCCCCTTGACCCCCACTATCCTGCCGAACGCCTCCGCTTGATCGTCGCCCATAGCGATCTGCGCC
>DAOTTL010000022.1:0-11176 GCA_034438135.1 Ktedonobacteraceae bacterium
CGCGAGCAATGCTACCAGGGAATCCATCTCGACCGCTATCCCGATATCCTTTTTGAACTGCGCAGCGACTTTGGAGTTGGTCGCAGCCTTCATGCTTCACTGGTCGCCTACGATTCTACTCATCGCCTCATCTCAGGCACACACAGTGCTCATGGGGTTTTCCTGCTTGAAAACTGGCCTGAGGATCTGGTAATCTATGAGGATCTCCAGGGACCCACTGTGATGGATGTGGCCCCTACTATTCTAAAACTGCTCGATATAGAGCCAGGTAAGCTGGATGGAATGCCGCTCGTCCGACCGCATGCCGTCCGGCAGTTGATCTAAGGCATAGTATGAAGCTATGACTCATCCCTGATTTGCCAAAATGAGGGATGAGTCATCCCTCATTTTGGCAAATCAGGGATGACTCATAGCTTCATACTATGCCTTAGATCAACTGCCGGACGGCATGCGGTCGGACGAGCGGCATTCCATCCAGCTTACCTGGCTCTATATCGAGCAGTTTTAGAATAGTAGGGGCCACATCCATCACAGTGGGTCCCTGGAGATCCTCATAGATTTCCAGATCCTCAGGCCAGTTTTCAAGCAGGAAAACCCCATGAGCACTGTGTGTGCCTGAGATGAGGCGATGAGTAGAATCGTAGGCGACCAGTGAAGCATGAAGGCTGCGACCAACTCCAAAGTCGCTGCGCAGTTCAAAAAGGATATCGGGATAGCGGTCGAGATGGATTCCCTGGTAGCATTGCTCGCGCTTTTTTGCCCAGCTAACGACTGGATTTTCATTGATGCAGAGTTGTTTAAGACCTGTCAGGATGGCCTCGCGCACTTGTTCATACACTTGTCCTTCTCGTTCGATCAGTTCGCGGTTCAGAGCAATACCTCCATATGAACTGGCATTGGCGAGTTCAACCAGGTGAGCCAGTGTATTATGCGGATCAATGTTCTGGGCTGTCTTCGATCGGGTGGCGAAGTGGCGGCCATAACTATGGGTTTTCTGTGAACTGTCCAGAAACGCTTTTTCCAGCGTTCGTCGTGAAAAGAGTTCGGGGCTATTTTCGCTAGAGACCTTTTTTGCAGATCCTTGCCTTAGACGTGCCATAAAAGAGTCCAGTCCTGTAGAGGCAAGCATGGCTCGCAGACCTCTGTTGCTTCTCTCGGAGGGATGATTTTGAGTGTATATCTGGCCTTCGACTGCCAGAAAATCTTGCGTACGGAGCCACTCATTGATATGCAGACGATAGATACAGCGCCGTTCATGTCCATGGCTACTGACAATAACCAGTGAACTATCGCTGTGTATAACCTCGCGAAAGCGTCCTACTACCTGATCGAAGAAACGATAGAAGTCCAGAATACGACTGGCATGCTCATTCTTACCTGGATACATGGGGTCGCTGGGATCGCTATAGCGCCAGAGGAAATGTTGAATATGATCGAGTGCATCTAACTGGACAAAGAACAGATCCCAGGGTTCGCGTGCGAGTTGTGTCAATGCAAGCGTTACCTGCTGTTCGCTGCGCTCTCGCAACGTATCACAGAAAGAGGCAAGCTGGCTACCCGGCGGAATTTGCGGATCGTCCAGAAGAACTGGGAAGTGATCGGTCGAACTACTCAGTTCTTCTGAACAGGTTTTGCTGGTGTATGTTGGCGAAAGAGAGAGTCCCTCAAGCGTAGAGACTGGACCAGTTATCAGAGGATTGAGAACACAGACACGTTTACCAGCTCGGGCAGCGGTCTCCCAGAACATTTCTCCCTCACCAGCCTGCGGATCGGGAATATCTCTTTCGAGACAATCCATTTTCTCTAGTAAGCCATGGTTGGCCGGGTTAAGGCCAGTATAGACACTGGTCCAGGCCGGTATCGGCTCTGGTGGGATTGTTGATTTCAGTTCTAAAAAAGGTGACTCCAGCATCAGGCGGCGCAAGTTTGGCAACGAAGGCCCGTAGACCCTCAAGAGGTCTGCATCTAACCCACTGATGCCAATAACAATAATTTGCGACATAGACACACTCCCAATTTCTATCTGGAACCACTACATGTCTTCTCTTGCTCTCCCGCGGAATGCTCAGCTTCGGGCATTCTCTGGAGACGTTGCCAGTAGTGCAGCACTTCATTAATTACCATCATTTCGCAGCGTACCTGAAAAATTCCTCGTTGCGTAGCTGAGCGCAATTGCGTAAGCGTGTCATAGTTGAGCAAACGGTGCGTGGCCAGCGTAAGCATATTGCGTTCAGCTCCCACGGGAACACATTGATAACGACAGGCCAGCTCATAAGGCAAGAGATGGAGCAGACTGCGAGAAGGGTAATTAGTCAAAAAGGCCAGGTACGGTAGCTTATCCGGCGAGAGCCTTTTGCTCTCGGTTTTGTCTGTCTGTATTTCAATCGGTTCACTGGGGACCACTGTAGCTGCCCTGTCCCTATTCTCACAATTCGGGGTCTCCGCCCCACCTTCGCGCAGGCGCTGTAGGATCAAGAGTGCGGTTGCTCCATGATACACCTGTAGTTCGTAAGACACATCTGTTAGTAGCAGAGAGATGCGGCCAGCTACCGCCTGGGCACCTGAAAAAGGGGTATCAGGTAAGAGAAGTACGCAAACTCTCTCCAGGAGTAGAACGCTATCTTCGCTGCGTACATGGCGACAGAGGCGTTTGGCTGCCGTTAGAAGCGTATGCTCCGAATCTTCGGCCGCCTCGATATAGATCAGCGACGAATGTACATCAAATGCCAACCCGGCATGCTGAGTCCTATTTTCATCCAACCCCACAATCATCCACCTTTACAAAAACACAGCCATAACGGGTAATCTCGCCCCTTGTGCATTATTCAGCGTGGGGCCACTAGTAATACGATACAGACTCTGCGCAGCGGTTTATCTGAGAATAGTGTTACGATCAGGTAAATTTACTAGAAGAATGGTTAAGAATCGAACGATATTCCATGTTTTCAATTCTTAACCTATATGGAGAGAATTTTACCGATTTGTAACTATGCAACTTTTTGAACCTGAGGGAGATGTGGGCCTGAATTATGTTCTAGGGTCTACTGAGAACGTTATGTAGAAATGGTCTGATAAGGCTTCTGGCGCTGTTTGAATGACTTGGATGCAAGAATTGGAAACAGACATCTCAATTTACATGCCTTGTATAGTGTATAGTAAGTGAGCGGAAATGATAACAATTGTATGCATCATTTCAGAGATGAGAGGTGTGCGGTGGATGATGAGTTCTGGTGTATGCAGTGGAGTGATGAAGTCGTTCCAGAACCGGCGATGGTTCCCGATCTGAGCGTCTTTTTGCGAGTTGCCTGTGCTCATTCGCGAGCAATTTCGAGCGAAGGTACGAGAAGAAATTCTCTGTTTTTCGGACAGAGAGTATGGATTGAAGGAGTATCAGAGCAAGAGCGGGAAATAGTTCCAGGACTTCTGAGGCTTCCCTTTATCCTTTTGCCTGTTGAGGACTGCTATAAAGAGCAGTAAAATTCTTCCCTTCATTGGGGGACGCTATGTAAAGAGTAGTGAGTTATATGTAGAGAAGAGTGCCCATGATGATTCGACAACATACCAGACCGGTCACACGAGATCTTCTGCTGGAAGAGAGCGCCAGCCAGATTATTCGACCGCGTTTCAGTGTGATTCTCTGCACCTATAATCGTCGCAGCTTTGTTCTTGCAACGCTCACCAGCTTGCGTCGTCAGACGCTCTCCCATCAGGATTTTGAGGTTATTATTGTTGATAACGGCTCAATAGATGGAACGTTAAATGCTGTGCGTTCCTATGTGGCAACGATGGCGGGTCCAAAATATACGGATGAGGCCTGGCGAGTCCAATGTTTCGCTGAACCAAGACATGGACTGGCCTATGCCCGCAATGCGGGTCTTCTGGCTGCCTGCGGTGAAATAGTGGTTTTTCTGGATGATGACACCCTGGTGGAGCCTGAGATGCTAGAGAATCTCTGGCAGGCGTATGAGGAGACCGGCGCGGATGCTGTTGGTATGCGGGTCGCGATCCAATGGGATATCCTTCGTCCACACTGGCTGGTTGATGAATTACTAGAGATGCTGGGTTACTTTTCGCCGAGTCTTGAGCGCATAGAGTTGAAAGATGATGAGCATTTTTCAAATTGTGCTTTCTCGGTTAAAATGGATGCATTGCGTGCACTCAATTATTGCTCCTCTTTTTTGAGCAAGAGATTCATCATGCCGGCGAACAACGAGGTAGTAGAACTCTGCCAACGTCTGCACCAGGCTGGTTGCGTTCTCTGGTATGAGCCAAAGGCCCTGGTCGTGCATCGCGCAACCTCTACACGCCTGCGACGAGCCTTTTTTATCGATCGATCCTACTGGCAGGGACGTTCGGAAGTTATACGCCGCGATCCATTCCCTCGCAATGAGAGTAAAGTAGCTATCTGGCGTGAGATAGGGCGTGAGTTTGCCGCTTTCGCACATTGTTTTTGCTTACAAAGTCCGCTCGTTCTTCTGGTCAGTCGCTCAAGTTCTGAGCGCTTGCTTGCTTCTATGGAGCAAGCGTACAGTTGGGGGCGTGTAATTCAGTGTCTGGCAAATCTGGAGCATGTTTCTCCTGATATGGAGACGTCTGCGCTCTTCCTGGTGCATGGAGAAGAGTCCGGGATTGCCGATGACACTTTCGATTTTCTCAAACGTTCGCTTGAAGAAGAGGATGTCCACTCTATCATTGGGAGCGTGGATATTCCGCTCATCTGGCTCTGGAAGCACCGCAAATATCGAAACCAGCCCGTTGGTATTCTTCATTTTTATCGTCCTGGCACATTGGAATTGAGGTATCGCGAGCGTTTGCGTTTGCGTTTCCGTCTCTGGCTGGCTCATCGTTGGGGAATACGGATTGTTTCGACGGACAGTGGTGGTTGGTGGCAGAGCACACGTAGTCCGCGTTTCCGGGCGAGGCGGGTCTTTGAAAGAACTATTTTCCACGCAAGTCATGCCGTTGTCTGCTCAATCCGTCAGCCTAGTCTACTCTATCGCGAACGTGGTCTGCGGAGGCGTGCCCAGTGTTTGCCGTTGCCGGGTTATCGTGGGTACTATGGTCCAGCGCTCCCAAGGAACGAAGCTCGTCTGTCATTGGGCTTATCTCTCAAAGCCGGGTTTGCCTATCTCTGTCTGGCGCATTTGCATACGGAGCGCGAACTGGTATTCCTGTTAGAAGCATTTAACTTATTACGAGAGGGAACGCGCAGTCAGGATAGCTGTCCAGACGTACAGTTATTAGTTGTTGGTCATCCGGCAGATCAGGAAGAGTCGCCTGCTCTGCTGAAATTAGCGGCAGGTGCTTCTGGGGTCGTATTTCGTTCAAAACCGTTTCGGTCTGCCGAAATACCTCTCTATATGGGGGCCTGTAATGCGCTGGTCATGCCGCATTTTGCTGTGCGTACCGCTGGCTCTGTGGAAACTGCCAGCCTGGCACTTTCCTATGAACGCCTGGTGGTTGCGCCTGACCTGCCGCGTTTTAGTGGTATGTTACCTTTGCAGACAAGTTTGCCTTACATTGCAGCCAGTCGTGAATCACTTGCCGAGGCTATGATCAAAGCTCAGCAGACCATTAACACCTTGCAGGAGAAAGATATTGCAGCTACAGATGCTCAGAGTAGTTGGGAGGCCTATACCCGACATTTACTCAACATTTATCGCAAGCTTTTAGGTGCCAGTGTCGAAGAGGATAACTATTGATTGGCAAGCTAACTTTCATGCATCTTCTGCCAGCATTTGTCGCAATAACCAGTAGCCACCAGATCGAGCGTCAGTCCATGAAAGAGGTGTTCTTTCTGGAGCTTCTCATGAAGTGCGCCCAGTAATTGTTTGTCCAGGTGAATGATGGTGCGACATTGACGGCAGACGAGGTGATGGTGCGCTTCTCCATCAGCTATCTCGTAATGGGGCGGCTCACCAGGTAGATGGTTCTCACGTATCAGACCGAGTTCACGTAGCAGTTCAAGTGTACGATAGATGGTGGACAGGCTAACATAGGGATTGCGTTCCTGTACCTTCGTCGCAATCTGTTCGACGCTCAAATGTTCTTGAGCCTCCCGAATGACGCTCATAATCAGAAAACGCTGGGGTGTCAGTCGATAGCCACGTTTACGTAATACTTCGTCGCCAGAATTGACATAATGATTCATTTTTTACCCCATCCTTACTTATATTATGAACTTATCTAGCATATCCTAGCACAAGCGTCAACTTTTCTCGCTCTGTCGCGACGACAGAGCAGGGTTTCTCAAAAGACTTTCTTTCCCCGCCCACCCACCCGTTTTGGAGAATGGGAGGCAGCGCGACTGCGCTGCCTCCCATTCTCTTTTTTCCTGAGGAGTGATTTGGCAATGGCTGAAATGCGACTTTTGAGAAACCCTGAGCGACAGAGGGAGGAGTGGCTTTGCAAGCTATAGAGAGAAGTACTAGAAAGAGTCTGCAAATAGCAAGCCAACCTTTTGCGCAATAACCTCGTAAGTAAACGTTGATTCTTGCAAGATATCAGTTACAATACAGATATGGGTAATGCCCATTTGAGGAAATTGCCATTATGGTGCGCTGGGACCATCTGTCCCTGTTTGGTACAATGGTTTTTACAATTGTTGGGGATTTTGTGCGAGACTTCGATGAAGAATACGAGGCCTGGCAATGGTTAGAGCAGGAGGGCTGGGGGTTGGTCGCGATTGAGCCACCTGATCCTATTAAGCCCGGCATTTGTAAATACTACTTCAAACGTCAATCTTTGCAATCTTCCGTGCCAACCGCTGCTCGTACAACTGGTAGTATGCCAGCTGTCTAAAATCGAGAGTACTTTAGGAGAAATAAATGACCCTTCTCAACTTCTGGCGCTCCTCACTCGATCCTGAACGTGTTATGAACACTGAAGTGACGCGCTGGCGAGGTAAAGACCAGGAGCAATGTGAAGAGTTTTTAACTGTTGAAGAGCCACTGGAGCTGCGCCTGGGTGGACGACCTCTGGCTATGATTATGCGCACTCCGGGACATGACGAGGCGCTGGCGGCGGGCTTTTTGTTCTCTGAAGGATTGATCCGTACGCGGGAGGATGTGCAGTCGTTACGCGTGCTCAGCGACTCGGCAGGTATACCACAGGTAAACGTGCTTGAAGTGACTCTAAGAGAAGATTTGATGGCTCAAGTGACGGAGACCGCCTTTCATCGCTCTTTCGCGGTCTCTTCTAGCTGTGGATTATGTGGACGGGACACGATAGCCGACGCTCTGAGCAGCTGTGAGCCACTGGCACCGGACGATTTTTTTATCCCGGTTGAGGTGTTCTATGAAATGCCTGTCCATCTGAGGAAGGCTCAATCAGTTTTCACCCATACAGGTGGGTTGCATGCTGCTGGCCTCTTTAATTCTCAGGGTGAGCTTTTGCTTTTGCGTGAGGACATAGGCAGACACAATGCGGTTGATAAACTGATTGGTCATGGATTCTTACAGAATGCGCTTCCATACTCGCGTGCGATCGTACTGGTTAGTGGGCGTACATCTTTTGAGATTGTGCAAAAAAGTATTCAGGCTCGTATTCCCTGTCTGGCGGCAATCTCAGCACCTTCGAGTCTGGCAGTCGAACTGGCGGACCAGGGGGGCATCACATTAATCGGCTTCCTGCGCGATTGTACAATGAACATCTATACGCACCCGGAACGTATTCAAGGGAACTAAAAGAAAAGCCTGGAGTGTTTCCAAAAGCTTCTTGTCAGGTCGAGTGGACTAGGCTATAATTCGCGTATGCAGAACGACACAATAGCAGCTATTGCCACACCGCCGGGACAGGGTGGCATTGGTATCATTCGAGTAAGTGGAGCAGAGGCTTTTGGGCTTGTTCAGCCCTTGTTTCGATCACCGGAGGCATTTTCCAATGGCTTCCCGCCTTCACATCTGTTAACATACGGGCGGATCATTGATCCAGCTACACAGGAGAGTCTGGATGAAGTATTGGTCGCCTTTATGCGTGGCCCTCGCACCTATACACGAGAGGATGTTGTAGAGATTCAGGGACACGGTGGACCATTGGTCCTACAGCGTATGTTGCACTTACTTCTGATCTCCGGGGCGAGGCTGGCCAATCCAGGCGAATTTACCCTACGCGCCTTCCTGAACGGACGTCTGGATCTTGTACAGGCTGAGTCCGTCATGGATCTGATCAGCGCACAGACCGCGGCCAGCCATCGTCTGGCCATGCATCAACTTCAGGGCCGTATCTCCAACGAGATTCAAAGTGTTCGTCGTGCTATTCTGGGAGTTATTGCGCGAATCGAAGCAAGCATCGATTTTCCCGAAGATGATATTCCAACTCCCAGTATAGAAGAATTACAGCCACTTATTGCCCTTGCTCAGGAAAAAGTAGCCACCTTGCTCGCAGGTTCAGAACAGGGACGGCTCTACAGGCAGGGACTGCGCACGGCGATTATTGGGCGTCCAAATGTCGGCAAATCGAGTTTGCTCAATGCTCTGTTACGTGCTGAGCGTGCCATAGTTACGCCTATAGCGGGCACAACACGCGATACGGTAGAAGAGATTGCCAATTTGCGCGGCATCCCGCTCTATTTGATTGATACGGCAGGCATCACTCCTAGCGATGATCCCGTTGAGCAGATAGGCGTACAGCGTAGCCGTGCGGCGGCTGAGAGCGCAGAAGTCGTTCTGCTCGTCTTCGATGGGTCAGTGCCATTAACCGAACAAGATCGTCAGGTTTCAATAGAACTGCAATCAATGGGTTTTGGGGGTAGCGATCATACTAAAGACAGTCGCGAGCCTCATCGGATGGTATTGATAGTCATAAATAAATCCGATCAAGAGCGGCATCTGGAACTGGAGGCAGTCCATCGGCTCTGGCCCGGAACGCAATACGTTTCCACCTCAACAGTTACGGAAAGTGGTCTCATCGATTTAGAAGACACTCTGACAAACCTTATTCTTGCTGGACGCTCCTTCGTAGGAGGAGAGGTTTTAATTACTAATGTTCGTCATCAGAGTGCATTGCAGGTAGCTGCGGACCATCTTCGAGCCGCCCGACTTTCACTGGAACAGGGGTTGCCACTTGATTTTGTCTCAATTGACCTGGATGTCGCCTACGAGACTCTGGGTGAAGTAACAGGAGAAACGGCCAGCGAGGATCTATTGGAGCGCATCTTTAGCGAATTTTGTATTGGAAAATAAAGCAAGCAAGCGCCTTAGTGTGTCCCTCTCGCCCGATGAGCATGGTCGTGTTTTCCGTGGAGGAAGAGAATTGATATGTCTAATCGGCAAAAGACAAGAGTTCTGGTTCTTTTTGCTATTATTCTAGTGATTAGTGTTGTTGTCGCTGTATTTGCCTACGGCATTGCAATGAGTCCTAAGAAGTCCACATCGACTGTGGTCAATCGCTCGACTCCGACCCCAACTTCTACGCCTACCGAAGCTATTGTTTCCCCGACCCCAACATCTATAACGATTTTGCCGTCTGTCAATCCGGCTTCAGTCTTAGGGATAAGCAACGCGACAGTCGTTGAAAATATTTCCTGGGTTCGCCTGGGTTATCCCAGTTGCGGAACTGGTGGTCTTGCGGGGTCTGCCCTTAAAGATGCCGTGACTAACTATCACAAGCAGGGTCTTCATGTTCTGGTAATCCTTTGCCAGCCTGCGTCTTCCGGTTCAAAGCTATTTAATGCTCAGCAATTTACTGACATAGGACAGGCTAGTGCCGATGCAGTCCAATGTGGAAATGAACAAATGAAGCAGAATGCGCAGACCATCTATGTCTCGCCAGCTAACTTTGCGCGTTTCTATGACCTCTGCTATAGTGCGGTGAGAAAAGTGCAGCCCAATGTGCCGGTCTTAATGGGTGCGCTCGATCCGCATGTGGGAGGCATCGATGTCACGCCTCTATATGATCAGGTTGCCTATTTAAATCAGATGCAGTCTAGCATGAATAGTCAGGTTCATCCAGGAGGGCACTGGGGGTGGCGTACTCAGATCATCGGTCTGATCGATAGCTGGCATAATGGGTATCCTAATCAGTATACAAACAGCCTTTATAACCTCTTTCTTTTCTGGTCACAACAGTTTAATGTGGATCTTCAGAGTGGGGGACTTGACAAGCACCTCTGGGTTGTAGAGGGCACAGGATGTTTTAAGGGATGTGGTCTTGATCCTAATAACTCCTATCAGATAGCTGTCTCACACACACTTACACTGATCACTGATGTACAAACCTCACTTCAGTATAAGATCCCATTTTTCTATTTTAGCGCCAAGGATTTCGTTCTATCGGGAGTCCTCTGGCCCATAGGCGTTCTGGATCTGAACGGACATCCTAAACCGATTCGCCAGGATCTTTCGATGGGTGCTCGCTCTTTTGAAATGAGCTGTGCCAGTGGTTCAGTACGTGTGGTCGATCAGGCACAACTACTGTTTCGTATGTATCAGGGGTGCAAGCTTCCCAGTAACTATATCACCACCCTGGTCAATTAGGCATAAGTCAGGGCTTCGCAAAAATCATTTTTATAAAATGAGCAAGCGCTCTTGCTGACGCTGCCACAGCTTGAAGAAAAATGGCTGAATTTGCTAGCAGAGAAGCTGCTAGCAAACTCAGCCATTTTTCCTTTCTTTTTGGGGAGGGGTAGCTTTACAAGTCCTCAGATTCTAGAGTGGGAGTAAGAGAAAGCGTTCGCGTTCCTGAACTACCTGAGTAACCCGCTGAACAAAGAACTGGAGTTCTTCGACAGCGTTCTGCCAGTTCTCTGGTGTGATACTCATTGCAACCTGGTGGAGTCCTTCACTGCCCTGAACTAATCTCAGATCAAATTGGAGCAGTTGAGAGAGTAATGTTGGCTCCTGACGGTAGCGCCACCAGGTGCTATCCTGCGTAGGCACCGACGTACCACGGATATGGGCCTCCAGACGGGAGACTGTCTGCTGTGCCTCCTCGATTCTGCGTACCTGAGCCATTGCCTCCTGAGGAGGAAAGGGATTCTCGCGGGTAAGTGGTGGAATAAAGCGACTATGGTAGTTATTGCGCAATGTTCCGAGTAACTCTATCGCCTGTCCCAGGAAGTAACTGGCGCGTTCTCGCACTAACAAATCGTCGCTGCGTGCTCGATTAGTCGCGCTATAAAAATTGTACCCATAAGCTGTGAGCAGTAATTGAAGCTGTTGAACAACTGGATCTTGTG
>DAOTTL010000023.1:0-5509 GCA_034438135.1 Ktedonobacteraceae bacterium
AGGGGGCGGAGGGACTTTGCAAGCCGCAGAAAAGTGAGGGGGATGGCTCATCTTCGACACTTTTCCTTCTCTCGCCTCCGGCGACAGAGAATATAAAAAGAGCAGATGGCCTGCCAGGCCAATGCAGAAGATCGGCAAAAACTCTCCACTTGTGAGGGGGGCGGCTTTTCAAGTCGCTAAAATATGATCTTGACTCAGATAGAGAGACACACTATAGTAATAGACAGCCTCAAATGAGATGTTACTAGAATAAAAGATTATACAGTTATGTCAAATACAGCAGCGACCAGCACACAAATTGAGCGAGCACGCAAAGTCTTGCAATATGAGCAGCGCAATAACCACCAGGATAAACTTGTACGCGGTGGATTAGAGCTTTTTGCCTCGCGTTGGGCAGAAGAATACAGCGAAGTCTGTTCAGCGCTGGGATTGGATGTACGACCGATCTATCGCATTATGGAGTATTTGGAGGGTTACAACAAACAGGACCCGATGCAGCGGGCAACGAATATACGTGCAGCGCTGCACATTCTGGACGAAATGCACCGTTCCAGTGCAGTTCACCTTGAGACTGCAACGATAACTTCCACAGCCTCCACCTCTTTATCTCCTCCCCAGGTCGCAGAGCAGAGTAGACCAGAGGTAACAGAGGTGAAAGTTATAACTGAAAAAGCTCAGGACCCGGTTGTGATCAGCAAAACGCCGCCCGATCTGAAAAAGTCCACGCGGAAAAGGGACGAGCCACAGAGTTCTGTAGAAAGTCCAATACACCTGGACTCCGGCATCTCCACGGGACATGCATCGCTGGCTCTGCTCAACGCAGATGTCACTGCGGTCCCTGGCGTCGGTAGTTCGGTCGCCACAAAACTGCACAGTGTGGGCATCCACACAATCCGGGATCTGCTCTTCTATTTTCCGCGTCTACACAACGATTACAGTAAACTCACCAAGATCGCGCAGATCCCTTTTCAAGAGATCACTACAACCATTGGCCTGATCTGGGAGGTTGAGACGAAGCACATGAACGGCAAACGAACTCGTACGATCGCTCGTATCGGGGACGAAACGGGCCAGATCCATGTTAGCTGGTTCAATCAGCCTTATCTTCAGAAACAGCTCAGTATTGCCAAAGGTGATTATCTGGTCGTGACAGGCATAAAACAACGCTTTGGCAACAAGATTGAGTTCTCTGTACGCAGTCACGAACTCCCTGAACAGGGCGATCTACTCAATACTGGCCGTCTGGTACCTACCTATCCATTGACCGAGGGACTACATGCAAAAGCACTACGCCGCTATACAAAATGGGCCGTGGATCACTATGCACACGCGGTAATGGACCATCTGCCAAACTGGGTGCGCACGGCAGGAGAGTTCATGCCTCTCT
Organism: Ktedonobacteraceae bacterium; assembly: GCA_034438135.1. GTDB lineage: Bacteria > Chloroflexota > Ktedonobacteria > Ktedonobacterales > Ktedonobacteraceae > Paraktedonobacter. The sequence continues at coordinate 1,388 of DAOTTL010000023.1, forward strand.
CTGAGGCAGTGTCACAGATTCACTATCCAGAGCACGAGCAAGCCCTGGAACAGGCTCGTCGTCGTCTATCCTTTGATGAGCTTCTCCTGATCCAACTGGGCATGCAGGAACGACGCACCCGCTGGCAACGCGAGGTGCCCGAAGGAAATGCCTTTCAGATCGACCTGGCAAAAATCTTACTCGACTCCGAGCAACTGCCCTTCATCGACTCCGAATATAGCCCGAAACACGACGAGACCGAGAACGCACTCAGTTCAACACTCTGGTCTACCATCGCCGTCGAACAGCCTTTTGAGGGAACTCTCCCCTTCCGCCTTACTCAGGCTCAACGACGAGTCCTGCAAGAAATCTTTGGCGACCTGGCAAAGATCCGTCCTATGTGCAGACTCTTACAGGGCGATGTTGGTGCGGGCAAAACAGCCGTGGCCGCCGCTGCCCTGCTCATCGCGGCGCTCAACGGCTACCAGAGCGCGATCATGGCTCCCACTGAACTCCTGGCTGAGCAGCACGCTCGCAGCATTGGCGCTATGCTCGCCCCTTTCGGTATCAAAACAGTTCTGCTCACCGGCAGCATGAAAACACGCGAACGAGCGATGGGACGTAGCGCACTGGAGAGCGGAGAAGCTCTGGTCGCTATCGGCACTCACGCCCTGATTCAGGACGATGTAACCTTCTGCCGTCTGGGCCTGGTAGTCATCGACGAACAACACCGCTTTGGCGTAGAACAACGCGACGCCCTGCGTCAGAAGGGCTTCCATCCACACATGCTTGTCATGACCGCCACGCCGATCCCGCGCACGCTCTCCCTGACCCTCTATGGCGACCTTGATATCTCAATTATCGATCAACTCCCACCCGGTCGGCAGAAAATTATCTCTCGCTGGCGCTCAGGTACCAGACGTAACGAGGCAAATTATCTCATCGCCCAGGAGGTTGAGGCTGGTCATCAGGCTTTTATCATCTGTCCACTGATTGAAGAATCTGAAACACTGGCCGTTAAGGCCGCAACAGTCGAATACGAACGTCTGCGCAAGGAGGTCTTCCCCAGGCTACGCCTGGGTCTGCTCCACGGCGGCATGAAAGCCGCTGAGAAGGACCAGACTATGCGCGATTTTCGTGATCATAAGCTGGACATCCTGGTCGCGACCTCGGTAATCGAGGTAGGCATAGATATACCCAACGCGACAGTCATGGTTATAGAAGATGCGGACCGCTTTGGTCTATCCCAATTGCATCAGTTCCGTGGACGTGTAGGACGTGGCAAAGACCAGGCGTACTGCTATGTGCTCAGTTCAGATGCCAGCGTTCAGTCTCAGGAACGCCTTATGGTTTTTCAGGAGACCGAAGATGGCTTTCGACTCTCTGAACACGATCTGCGCCTGCGCGGTCCTGGCGATTTCATCGGGGTACGCCAGAGCGGTATGCCTGAACTCAAAATCGCAGATCTCAATGATCTTGCACTGATTGAAACTGCCCGTAAGCTGGCTATCCGTCTCTGGGAAGATGACCCCTTTCTACGTAAGCCTGAAAATGCTCCCTTGCGCGAGCGCATGCACCTCTTCTGGCAAACCTTTATGGCCAATTAACTAGAAAAAAGAGAAATACTCTGTTACAATCACAAATGATTTGAAATAAATAGAACAAGCACCTTCAAGTATAAAGCGAAAGGAAGATGGTTGTGTTTCTGGAACAAAATGAACAGGCCCATACAATGAGAAAGTATAGTCCCGACCAGCTCGTTACCATATTAAAAAACCTGGGTATTGTGTATCTGAGTGACAAGACACCTCTCCCTGATTCTCGCTCAGATCAAGGAACCACTCCCACTCGTATAAGACTGCATGCAAAGCGTTCAGCTCTTGCCGAAGCATCAAACATGAGAGAGGCAGGAGATGAGACCACGAAAGATGATGTTCCTGAAAGCGGTCCTGCCTCTTCTGAAACTGTATTCTCACACACAGAGACAGAGGAAGCACTCGATGACCAGCCTGATGAAACGACCATTCGCACCTATGCACGCAAAAACCTTCCTATCCCAGACAACAAAGAGGCTTTGACCCCGGACAACGAAGAGGCTTTGACGGAAAAACGTCTGCCACTTACCCATGAACCTCCAACCCATACACGGTCCAACGACGGGTTCGCTGCTCAAGAAGAAATGGTTCAGTCCAGCACAGAGATGTCGGCAGTAGAACTGATCCAGGAACTGGCCACAACTGAGATACCACGTATCCGTGATGCCAGCATCGCCCTTTTCTTGCTCCATCCCGAACTCGCAGACGATGCCTCCGAGGCCTGGAAAACCAGTCCCACTCAAATCGCGGACCAGATCGCTACACTCATTCTAGCTACTCTCTATCTCCAACGTCTCTGGGCATCACGTCTCACCTCTCTATCAATTCATACAACTACCTTTCCTGAGGAACCCTTTGAGGAGATCTGGACCAGCTGGCAACTCCCTTCCCCAAACGAGCAGTTTGGTATGACAGGTCTCTACCTGCTGGAAGGAAAAGAACAGCAGACACAAAATACACAGGCGCATCTCATTAGCGACTGGCAGAATCAGGTCACTCATCTCATTCAACAAGCACAGTGGCAACGAGAAAATCAGATCGAACCATTGTCTCCTGCCGATATATTCTCATTCGCCGATGAACAAACCCCTCCCATCAATGCTCCATCCAATACCGTGACACAGCCCATTCTCGATGAAACTCACCCACCAGAGTCAGAAGAACTCCGGGTCGAACCACTACCTTCTTCCGATATATTCACTTCTATCGATACACAAACAACTCTTAACGATGCCCTATCCAATACCGCGACACCGCCCACCCTCGATGAAGAGCGTTCGTCAGAGCCAGTCTCAGAGTCAGAAGAACTCCAGATGGAGTCAGCACCTTCCTCCGATATCATCCCGTCCATCGAGGCACAAACATCTTCGGCCAGCACAGAAACTGCCCAGAACCCATCCGTCACACAGTCACAATTGCCAGATACAGACCTGGAAACGGACCTACCCTTTGCTGCCACATCTTCGGTTACCATGAACCAATCTACCGTACAACACACTCAAAACACGGCTTCACAGTCAGACATACACGAGATAGATCCCACAGATCCCGCCACATCACCAATCGAGACTCCGCCATCGACGTTTCAGCCTGACGGCGTACCTGACCAGATTGAAGGGCAGCAGCGCAATAGACGAGAAAGGAGCCTTGCTCCAGTTGACTCCGCACAGTCCGTAAGCGGAACCAGCAGTTTCTCCACTGCCTTTACAGATAGAGAAAAGAAAAACGCCCCTCAAAAAAGCGAGAATGAGTCAGAGAAGCCGGTCAAAGCCCCATTCATCGTTAACTCACTGGCAGCAGAGACCAGCGCGAGTCGCGCCGTCACACAGACTGACATCGAGCAATTTCTGCTTGCGCTGGGAAAATCTTATCATAAACGGGCACGCATCTATCTGACCGGCAGTTCATCACTGATCCACCTCGGTCTACGTCCAGGGGTTGCTCTGACCATCGATGTGCTACCCGATGCGCCTGATGAAGAAGAGATGATCACGGCTATCCGGCAGACCGGGGAACGCCAACAGATCGACGTCCTGTTCACTTCACCTGAAGACTTTGTACCCATCCCTATTCATTGGAAAACTCAGACCCGATACATTGTCCGCTATGGAACCATAGAAGCCTACTACTTCGACTTCTATAGCCTGGCCCTGAGCAAAATCGAGCGCGGCAGTGATCGTGATCTCTACGATCTTCGCTTATTGATCGAACAAAATATTATCAATCTGAAAAAACTAGAAGAGACCTACCGAGAGGTTCTGCCACGCATGGGGAAACGTCCCTATCTCAATATCATTCCGCAACGTTTCTCCGAATTTTACGAATGGGTCTACCAACAACTCAAAGATCTGTAGAAAACAAATATTGTTCTATCAAACGAAGTTTGACACGCCCCCCAACCTCTGGCCAGGCGGAGAGACCCGGGGCCAGCCCCGGACCCAGGCAAAGGGCTGTGCCCTCTGCACTCCCGCTTTTCAGCACGTGTCAAACGAAGTTTGACAGACCACTATGAGTCATCCCTCATTTTGGCAAAATGAGCAAACGCTCT
>DAOTTL010000024.1:0-2007 GCA_034438135.1 Ktedonobacteraceae bacterium
AAAAGCAGGCTAAGGGCTTTTTGTGAAAATTCTTGATAGTAAAGAGCAAATATGCCATCTGCTCTTTTTTGAGGGACTTCGGGCAAGATGTGCAATGCCTTGTCCGAAGTCCCTCTGTTCTTCTTTTAAAAGGGGTTAGTGAAGAGATGAGACCAGATCAGTGGCCAGATTGTCCGCATTGAGCGATCCCCAACCAGTAGCTATATCATAATTTCTGGTTACAGGATACGCTTTATTATGGATACCAATCTCGTCATTGTTTGACGGAATACCAGAAGCGGTAGGAGGTAGAACATCATGGAAGTCGCGTGCATAATGACTGCCACTGGCCAGGGCATAGATCTCTGGATTTAAGAAACCCAGGTGGGTCTTGCCAGCGTTTGTGGCTTGCTGGTTCGCTAGAACGATCATTGCAGCCCACATAGGAGCAGCCGCAGAGGTGCCTCCGACAGTTACCCAGCCACCGCCGTTACACGAGGTTCCAGCGGTACAGTAGATAAGGTAGCCAGTGGTAGGATCGGCGTTCAGCGAAACATCTGGTTCTTCGCGGTTCCCATTGGAGTACGAGTTTTTGACGCCTGGACCGGTCTGCCAGGCAGGTTGTTTCCAGTACTGACTGATGCCACCACCGCCAGCTCCTCCGAGCAGCCCACCGTTCCAGACCGATTCTGAGCTATAGGTATTGCCCGCAGAGACTCTAAGGGTGGTTCCTCCTACAGCTGTGACAAATGGTTGTGCTGCGGGATCGTCAGCATTGAGCGCGAAATTGAAGTGACCGCTCTGCCACTGGAAGCAACTTTCACTGCCACTATCGCCTGAGGCCACCAGAATACTTTGTCCCTGGGCCGCAGCCTCCTGAAAGAAGGTATTCTCCTGTTTTACCTCCTGCTGACCCATATTCGCTTCACAGTCTCCCCAACTGACGCTGACTACTGGTGTGCGATCATTGATGATACGAGCAAATTCATCATTATAGCCCTGGGTTGTGTTGGGGGCCTCATAGACCTTCAGTTGTGCCAGATTTGGATCCATACCGAGCAAGAGTTCAATATCCAGTTCGACCTCTATTGCACCTGCGCCAGCCTGACCGTTAAAGCCGTCCAGGAGGACATTTTGCAATGGCACTTTTGAGCCGCCAAAGCACTGAGCATAGGTCTGTACATCGCTCTGTGAGTAGCCATCCAGTTCAAAAACGCCAACCGTCTGTCCCTCGCCCTGTAAGTGGGCTTTGTGGAGCGCGTCATAGCTGTACGCGGTTGCCAGTTGACCCGGCAGGTAGCCATTGCTGGTACTGGTCGGACAGGTTGTACTGGCATGGGCAGTGAGTTGGGATACCTGGCGTTTCCCAACAGGGGGATGATAGAAGCGATTCGAGTTATCCAGGCCCGTCAATGAAGTGATGTTAGCAGCCAGAAAGGTCGGTAGGGTTGGAACATTTCTATTAGCGAAGAAGATACGGCTATCGGGTCCCTGATAGCGTTGAATAGACACACCAAAGACCTGCTCGGCCAGAGTTTCAGCTCCGCTGAAATCGATCAATTGACGATTGGGATAGGTCGCGGTCACTGTAAAGCCCTTGCTCGTCAGATAGTCCACCACTGTCGATTGCTCAGATGCAGAAGGGCTAAACTGTTCAGTGAATTCGGAGACATTCAGATAGTGATGATAGTTTGGAGAAGAGGGATCATAAAGAGTTTGCAGGAACATAGCAAGCTGTTCCTGATTGCGTAGTGCCAGACCAACACTCATATTGAGAATACGACCACCCTGGTCCATACCCTCATCGCGGCTGACGCTCACAAGAGGCGGTATATTGCCAATACTTTTTGGCTGGAGATCAGCACTTGTATTTGCACTGGCATTGGAGAAGAAATGATTGGGAATAAGCAAGCTACTGATCATCAGTAGTACCACAAGAGTGCAGATCCCGATAACGTTTCGACGCACAGATAATCTCCTTCAGATAATGAAGACACTTCCATTTCTCTGAAAAAGAACGTGATAGTC
>DAOTTL010000025.1:0-13015 GCA_034438135.1 Ktedonobacteraceae bacterium
GTTGTTTCTGGGTCCGATAATCCTGGAGATGATGGATGAGCCAGGAGACGCCCTCTTGTTCTGTTTCGGTCAAGTTTTTCCATTGGTCGGCGAGACTTGAGATCATCACATCAGCATCGCGGGCTTCTCCCAGAGCGTCAGCCACATGCTTGACTTTGCTATACGCTTTTTTGAACAGTTGAGGTTCACAGCAGGCTTCATACGCGTCCATGGTGGCGCGTAGACGGCGAGAGGCCACGCGCATTTTATGGACAGCTTCAACATCTTCATGTTTGAGCACGTCATTTGTGAGTGACAACATTTTGCGTGTAAGGTCCGTAAGCATAATATGGGCGGACTGTTTGAAGCTCTCGGTAGTGTTTTTACTCTGGTCATCCTGCTGGATTTGGGCGAGCCATTGGTCGCCATGACGCGCATAGGAGAGTAGGATGCCCTCGCGGATACCATGGGGGCTGATCTGAATATGTTGTACAGAGAGCAATTTCATCATATGGCGAATAATCAGTGCACCTGCCAGAAGGATAGGCGCTCGCGCAGGGTCCTGGTTATATAGGTGAGCGATATCTTTCGTCTGAAGGGCAGTGAGCAAATGCTGACAGCGGACCAGATCTTCGTATGAAAGGAGCTTTTGTTCATCGGGATAATGGAAGGCCTTTTTCGCCAGGCGCAGGAGTGAGTTCGCACTGCCACCAACGACGATAAGCATGGGTACAGCTGGAGGTAGGGATAGTTCATCGAAGTAGGCCTGAAGAAAGGTTTCAGCTATCTCAATCATGTTTGAGTCGGGCGGGTTGGCGTTGAGATAGCGGTCATGAAACCAGCCTGAGCCGAGGGGTACAGAGGTGCGCCAGGAAACATGCATCTGATGAGCAACGACCAGTTCCAGACTCCCACCGCCGAGATCCATTACAGCTGCCTGTTCGAGCTTGCCAGCCTCATACGTTGCGCCAAGGAAGGTAAGATTGGCTTCAACTACTCCACTGATCAACAGGACCGTCAGACCGGTCTCCTGCTGAATTTGAGCAATGAACTCTGCGTTGTTGCTGGCCTGGCGAATGGCTTCAGTTGCTACGACGAAGATGTACCTGGCTCCGAGTTGTTGCGCCAGGGCCTGGTATTCTTTGAGGGTAGATAGCGTAATCTGAATCTTTTCGGGCGAAATTTCTCCACTGGCCGTTACGCTCTCACCAATACGCGCCATCGCAACTTTATCTGCCAGTATTTCCAGCGTATCGGGGAAGCAATGTGCAACTATCATATGAATAGTGTTGCTTCCAATATCGATAGATGCATATATATGTTCCACTACATTCTCCATGGAGAACTCCTTTACTGGCAAGATCGTCGTTCATTGCGCACTGGCACATAGTGAGCGCAATGTTGCCCCAGGCATAATTATTTTCTGGATGTTGTCTTCATTATAGCACATCTAAAGAATATCTGAGAGAGACGAGTTTTGTCATTCCTTGAGCCATCGCTCAATAGTATACCCTGGAAGAAAAAACAGCAAAACAGACCTGTTTTGGCCAGTTTTGCCATCCTTTCTCCTGGTAGCCTTTAGATTGTCCAGATCTGAGCATTGCTAAAGCTGGCCTTTACTGGCAGGCCGGTATTAACTACTACAACCCCGACCTGCCCGGCACCAAGTGTCTCGTCAGTTGTTTTACCTATATAGTTCTGATTCACATAAAGATAGAAATTATGTTTATCTACAATCACTGCCAGATTATTGGATTGGCCCGCACCAGCCGAAATAACCGGGCTAATACCGGCGCTCAGCTCTCTATATTTATTGCCGTCATACAGTCCCAGTGTATAGGCTCCACTGACATCGACAAGGAAGAGATAGTACTGCCCACTATCTTTATCCCCTCGAAAGAGAATACCTACCTCACCGCGAGAACTGTTTGTGACAGAGACCTGATAGACGAAATTGTCAAAGTTGGTAGCGTCAGCGAAGCATGGCTGTAGTATCCCCTGGAGTGCTTCCTGAGCTACATATGCGCCATCAACAAAATTACAGCCTGTATTGTTGTTATCGCTATAACCAACATCCCACTGATGATTAAGACTGTTATCGGTCAGCGGATCATCCAGGGTAGGGGTTCCCTGTGTATCTGTGGTGAGCATATCTCCCAGCGCTGTAGTAGTGGCGGTAGCTCCATCATTGGTTGACTGGACGGTCGCGGTAGGGACATTCTGAGCGGTAGCAGTGGCATTGATCCTTGCCTGAGCGGTGGCCAGTGGTTGCTGCGTGGCGTTCAGAGAACTGACCAGGGTGGCCTGATGTTTGATCGTAGCCTGTACAGTTGCGTTGGCATTAGCACCTCTCTGTGCTCCCAGGGCCTGTCCGTACTGGTTAGTTGTGATGCCAATTGTCAGGCTTAATCCACCAAGGACGAGCAGAGCGGCCAGAACCATAATTACGATTGCCAGCGAAGTCGAAGTTCTTTGCGGTGGCCTGGAACGGGGCGGGGGTGGCCATGCAGGCCAACCCGTACTCGTCGAAGAACTGCTCTTGATCGTTGTCTGTTGGTGGAGTGATGATCCTCGTTCGTCTCCAGACATAAAACGATCCTCTTCTCTCTAATTATTTTGTCTCTTCTTTTTAGATCATGCCCAGTTCCCATTTGGCATCTTCTGTCATCCGATCTGGCGACCAGGGAGGATCAAATGTCATGTTGACTTTGCAATCTTTGACGTTTTCTACCTCTTCTACGCGCATTTCGACCTCTGAGATGACTTCTCCTGCCATGGGACAACCTAAGGCGGTTAAAGTCATGGTAACCGCCACATTGCCAGCTTCGTTGTCGATATCTACACCATAGATCAGACCCAGGTCAACGATGTTGACTGGTATTTCCGGGTCGTAACACTCACGTAGGGCATCCATGACTTCTGCCTGATTTATCTCTGCCATGGTTTTGTTCCTTTATCTATTCTCTCTGATTTAAACCAACTGATTTAGTAGGATTTGACTCTTGTACTATAGCCCATGAATGTCCGCTTGTCAAAATGCTGCGCAAATGCAGTAGGGTTTCGCCAAAGTTACTTCTTTCCCCGCCCACCCGCCCTTTTTGGGTGGACGGTGGCAGCGCGGTCGTGCTGCCACCGTCCATTTTTTCTCCTGAGGAGGGGCCTGTCCGCTACTGAGCCGGGACTTTTGCGAAACTCTGGCGAATGCGTTCCAGGTAGAGTTGGATAAAACTCTCGTTATCGACATCCGTGGAGGCCAGAACATTGGGCTGGTACTGAACTGACCGTCCAGGAATCTCGAAGGTGGCTACAGTCTCGCCAAAGGTACGTGTGCCAGTCAGTTCTACGTCTACATAGGCCCTCTGCCAGGTAAGCAGGTCGGGACGAAAGACAGCGGCCACGCAGAGCGGATCATGCATCTGGAAGACGTTGAGTTGAAGCGCTTTGCCAAACACATCACAATAATAGTCTATCATGTGCTTGATAAGTGTGGGAACCGGACCTCCATTGGCTGCAAGTTCATTGACCAGTTCACGTTTGAGCAATGCTCGCGTGGTGGCGTCCAGCGTTACCATGCGCAGTGGCCAGCCAGCGTGCAGTACAATATGCGCTGCATGAGCATCCGCAAAGATGTTAAACTCGGCGGCAGGCGTGACGTTGCCAGGCACGCGCAGCGCTCCGCCCATGAGAATTACTTCACGTACCGCACTCACGATCTCCGGGCTACGTCGAATAGCCATCGCGAGGTTTGTCAGAGGTCCCACCGCTACAAGCGTTATTTCACCCGGTGCTGCCAGGACCTTTTCGGCAATCACATCAATGGCGTGCTGCGCCAGCAAAGGAGTTCCTGGTTCCGGCAGCGTTATCTCTCCCAGTCCATTCTTGCCATGGACGTGAGCCGCCTGTACTGGCTGACTGACCAGTGGACGTGCGCATCCACGCGCGACCGGTATATCCATTCTACCTGTCAGTTCCAATAGTGCCAGGGCATTGCGCGTGGTGTGTTCTATAGAGACATTGCCGCTGACCGTTGTGACGGCTTCTAGCTGAATTTCAGGTGAGGCCAGGGCCAGAAATAATGCCAGAGCATCATCTATCCCCGGGTCGGTATCGAGAATAATGCGCAAGGACATGCTCTTCCTCTTTTCATGATAGGATCAATGTAGGATTAGTCTGAATGTAATAGCGCTTCCACTTCTGGACGACCGGGCAAGCCTGCCTGAGCGCCAAATTTTGTGACTTTCAGTGCGCTGGCATAGACGGCGAAACGCAGTGCCTCGGCTGGCAACTGTCCCTCGATCAATGCGACCGTAAACGCTGCGGTAAAACAATCGCCTGCGGCAGTCGTGTCCACAATCTGAACCTGAGGTGGTTCCTGATGCAGGCACTCTATGCGATTATTTTCGTCCGTTCTCGCCAGGAGTGCGCCACGGGCACCCAGCGTGATTATAACAGTGTGGATACCCTGTTCATGCAGTTGTATGGCCAGCAGACGACTCTGCTCCAGCGTTGAGGTGTTTGTCGAAAGAAGTGACCTGTCAACCAGGGTCTCACCCAGAAACGCAGCTTCGGTCTCGTTGACCACGAGCACCTCTAGCTGGCGCAAGCTTGTCAACGGGAGCGGATAAGCCGGAGCCAGGTTAAGTATCACCGGTATACCCGCTTTATGGCCAGCAGCGATCAGAGCTGTGACAGTTTCCAGTGGTGTTTCTAACTGAAGCATCAGTGCGCTGGAATTCGTCAGAGTCGTCTGAACTTGTTCCATCTGAGTCCGATCTTTGCCTACGCGGGCATTCGCGCCGGAGGCCACGACGATAGCGTTTTCTCCCTGTGGTGAGAGGAAAATAAAGGCTACGCCACTGGCCGCCTCCTCATCGACAACTATCAGCGAAGTATCCACCCCATCAGTTTGTAGCGAACTGAGCAGTTGGTCCCCAAAGGGATCACGTCCCACTCGTCCGGCCAGAGCTACATGGGCACCCAATCGGGCAGCTGCTACCGCCTGATTGGCCCCTTTTCCACCGGACACAAGCTGGAGCGATCCCGCACCGAGCAGCGTCTCACCCATCATGGGCAGACGTTCAACCTGTACAATCTGATCCATGTTGAGACTACCCACCACAAGAATAGGTTGTTCTACCATGTTCGGCTTCCCTTAAGATGCATTTTTCTGTCCATAGTAGACTTTGTTGGCGAATGCACTTCGTGTAAGATGCGTTTTCTGTCTATAGTAGGCTTTGTTGGCGAATGCGCTTCGTGGACAAACGCCCATGCCCTCCCGTGCTTTTTTGAGGGATTTTGGGTGTTGCGCAACGCGCAGCGCCCGACATCCCTCTGTTCTTCCTTTGGGTTGGATCGGTTTCGATCGACGGTGTCTTTCGCCAACAAAGTCATAATAGCAGCGGTCCAGATGAACAGAGAGTTAAACATCTCCAGCGCCCTCCTTCACCGTAAAATCTGCGCCAGGCAAGAGCGTGCGGAGTGTATACATCACATCAGTTACAGTGATAAACTGTCCATTGATGATCCAGAAGCGCAGGGTCAGTACCACTTTATCATCAACAATGCCGCTCACCGTCACTCCTGGCTCAGGCTTGCGTAAGACCTCCTCCATGTCCTTGATGGACGTGAGGATGGTTGCTGGTGTTTCTTCTCGATGAAAATCTTCTAGCAATAACGTGATCTCTATCACGGCCCGTCGCTCGGCATAGCGCGAATTGTTGATCACGATCCCGCTAAAAACCAGGGCGTTAGGGATAATAATCTCCTCGCCACTTACCAGACGCAGACGTGTGGCGCGTAACTCAACTCCCACCACTTTTCCCGTATAGTCGGCAGTACTGATCTGGTCCCCAATATGAAAGGGACGTTCCAGTAAGATATAGATCCCGGCCACGAGGTCCTTCGCAATATCCTGGATAGAGAATGTAATCGCCACTGTCAGCGTGCCCAGGACCGCCACGGGCAATTCAATCGCTATCTGCCAGAGGTTCAATATCCAGAAAATGGCAACTAAAAAAACCAGAATATAAGAGATACGGTTGATCAGGATGCGAATATTGATATCAAGCCGGTTCTCGCCCAGGCCGCGCAGCGTCAGCCTTGAAAGCGTGCGTGCAGTGCCTACTGCGAAGATAACAATCAATATACTCCCGATAAATTTCCCCGCCAGGTTGCCCAGAATGGCCTGGTAAGGTGCCACGGCATTATAGAGCCAGTCAATGCGATTCGTGAAAATATCGAGTGCGCCGCCAGCAGCGATAAGCAGGGGTGGCAGGAAAACGATCACGCCTAAGGTGTGGGTTAACCATTCATCCAGCACCGTTTTCTTCAAACGCCTCACCAGCAAGCGGCGCAGCCAGAGACCAATACCCAGGCCAACCAGTAGAACACCAATAGAAATGAGGATGCGCAAGGCAAGTTCTGTTTTCGTCATGTCTCCGCTCTTCACAGATACCCTTCAGGCAGACGTATAATTGCAGTGGTGGATAAACCCCCTGAAGAGTTATAGTTATATCTGATCTTTGCTTAATTTTGTCCGTATTATAGCATAGTCGTTCCCGCGATAAAGCTCTACAAGTTCACCTGCACTGATCCTCTCTCCCTGTCCCAGGAGTCCGCAGGAGGCTGCCAGTTCACCTACAACCATCGATGGGACAACTCCCCTGGTCCGCAGGGGGTCTAATCCGGCGCTCAGGACTCGTTTAGAGAGGCGCTGACCGTGGTCATCCATCCACAGGGGAACATGGGCAAAGACTGGCACAGGGAAGCCTGAAGCCTCAAAAAGAAGTATCTGACGCGCTGTAGAGGAGAGCAGATCAGCGCCACGCACCACCTGGTTTACACGCATGATTCCATCATCGACAACTACTGCGAACTGATAGGCAAAAACTCCGTCAGAGCGGCGCACAATAAAATCACCTACGTTCTGCTGAACCCACTGCGTGGTAGGTCCAACTATGAGATCATCAAATGTCACGTTTCGCTCGTCGTCTACTCGCAAACGTAGCGCAGGCTGTCGTCCCTCGGACACATATCGACGCCGCTGAACCTCTGTTAACTGACGACAGGTACCGGGATAGCGCGGACCTTTGTCACCATGTGGGGCACTGGCCACGCGTGCAATCTCGGCTCGACTGCAATAACAGGGATAGACCAGACCTCTCTCCACCAGGGATCGCAGTTGCTCTTCATACAGATCTAGACGTTCACTTTGAGTATACGGAGCGTAAAAACCTCCTGCATTGGGACCTTCATCCCAATCCAGACCGAGCCAGCGTAGATCTTCTAGCATCTGCTCGGCTGCTCCCGCACGTACCCTTGGACGGTCGAGATCTTCGATGCGCAGTACAAATTGACCTCCACTACAACGTGCAAAAAGCCACGCCAGCAGAGCCGTACGCAGATTGCCCAGATGCAACGTGCCTGTGGGACTGGGTGCATAGCGACCGCGTACTAGATATGACACTTCTCTGACCATGGACAACCTGCGCCCTCTTGTATCGCTACTGGCTGGCGTGACAATATCACACCAGCCTCCGCTAGCAGCCTGGCCAATGTACAGAGCGGTAGCCCAACCACGTTAAAGTAGCAGCCATTGATCCGCTCAGTGGGCTGAAAAGATGCATGTTGAATGCCATATGACCCTGCTTTATCCATTGGATCGCCTGTTGCAATATAAGATACAATCTCAGCGTCACTATAGTCACGCATCAATACAGGTGTGATACATCTGGCGCTTCTCATCACTGGTATATTTGTCTCTTGCGAACAAACTACAACACCGGTGATTACCTGATGCCAGCGACCGCGCAACATGCTCAGCAGTTCAAAGGCATGTTCCTGGTTTCGTGGTTTGCCCAGCACTGTCTTCTCTAGCACGACAGTTGTATCGGCAGTGACTATCAGGCGGCCAGATGCCTCGGGGAGTTTCAGGGCGGCGCTCGCTTTGTGTCTTGCCAGCCATTCGGCTAATTCGTCCGCTGGACCTTTATAACGTGCCTGGGCAGCCTCTTCTTCGTCCGAGGCTACAGCCACACGATAAGGTAGTCCCAACAGTCCGATTATCTGGCGACGACGCGGAGAGGCCGAGGCCAGCAATAATTCTATCGGCATCTCTACACTACTCATCTCTACTCTTCATATTTTGACTCCAGAACTGAGACGCACTCAATATGGGCGGTTTGAGGAAACATATCAAGTGGCTGAACCGCTTTCAGATCGTACGCCGCATACTCGTGACAGAGAATATCCAGATCTCGTGCCAGGGTTGAGGGGTCACAGGAGACATAGACTATGCGTCTGACCGGATTTTTTGCCAGTGCGTCCAGCACAGTGCGCTGACAACCAGCGCGTGGAGGATCGATCACCAGTCCATCCAGGTGCTCCGCCAGGGCAGGTAGGAGATCCTCAACTTTGCCCTGAAGGATCTCAACGTTTTCCGTCTCGCGCAGGTTCCAGCGTGCGTCCTTGATTGAACTGGCGGATTCCTCAATGGCAATGACGCGTCCAGCACGTCTGGCCAGCAGCAGTGCAAATGTACCCACGCCACAATAGGCATCAAGTACCGTTGAAGTATGAGCGATCTGGTGCGGTGATGTGTCGTTGGGGAACAGACCATCTATGACCATTTGCGCCATTTTCGTTGCCTGTGCGGTATTCGTCTGGAAAAACGAGCTGGGTCGGATGCGAAACGTCTCGCCAAAAAGCTGCTCATCCATCGTCTCTGGACAGAGGTGTAGATCGGCCTCCATCAGTCGAGTCTCCACCTCAGGCGGCTGGTGCGGTTGAATCAACATCTGGCGTGTCGAGGTTCCACAGCGTATCAGTGCCTGTGGACGCTCATTGATCTGTCCACCAAGAATCGCCAGAGCAGTGTTGATATGCTCGTGTGCGATCGGACAATTGGTTAGTGGAAGCACTCGACGGGTCCCACGGGCTGTTAAACCTGCCTGTCCCTCGCGATTGACCGAGAAGCGCATATGGTTGCGATAATTCCAGGGGAGATCACAGGGGACCGTTGCGAGTAAAGGTGGCTGCTCAAAGTGACCGATCTCTTGCAACAAATCGTGTACGATGTGCTGTTTCCAGGTCAACTGGGCATCATACTGGACATGTTGAAGCTGACAACCGCCGCAGGGACCGAACACAGGACAACGGGCCTCGACGCGCAGTGGAGATGGCTGAATGATGGCAGTGATCTCCACTCGACGTGGATAGGGTTTCCAGTGGCGTCTGCGCTTCTTAGGAGGGAGCGCAGGAGCCTCAACCGCAATGGTCACACACTCATCAGGCAGACCCGCAGGCACCAGAAGCAGCGTTGTATGCAGTTCACCATCCGGGCCTGGTTCCTGAATCTCAGCCTGAGCCAGACCTTCGCGGGTTAGCTCGCCAAGGGTTACTGTATGGTACGTTACTGGACGTTCATCACGCATTCTTTTTTCTATTTATCTCCTCACGTATGGCCTGTACAAGTTCCAGTTCAGGATTAATGCGCTCGGCCTCCTCCAAATACTCGGTTGCTCGCACAAGATCATCGCGCTCCAGGTACATCACGGCCATCATCGCACGGAGCTGTGCGGAACGGGGCAGCGCACGAATCCCTTGACTCAGCACATCGCGAGCCTGATCAAGCTGATGCTGTTGGATATAGAGAGAACCGAGTTCACTATATGGACGTGAGTCCTGAGGACCTTCCTCGATTGAGCGTTTGTAGTAGACCTCAGCCTCAGGGAAATTGTTCTGGAGACCATGGACAAAACCCAACATTGCCCAGACCTCGGGATTACCTGGTGAAATCTCAGCCATACGTTCCAGATAGCCCTGTGCTTCAGGAAAGCGTTCACGTCTGATGGCCAGATTAGCCAGGTCTGACTCAATTTGTGCCTGTACTTTAGCTTCTTGCGCAGTTGCGCGTGCAAGCAGAAGCTGTTGTTCTGCTTCATCGTACTTCTCGCGGCGCATCAAAAACTCGGCCAGAAGCAGATAGCCCATCGGCTCCTCATCGGAGAGAGAGCTACGCAGTGTCGCTTCACCTATTTCAAAGAAGTGTTGGGCCTCTTCGCTGCGTTCCAGCGAATTGAAACGTTCGGCCAGCGCCACCTGAATTGATCCCAGACGCTGAATCGCGGTCAAACGGTCAGGAGATGTAGGGAAGCGTTTCACCAGTTCCTCAGCGTAGACCGCGGAGCGTTCTGCCGCGCGAATACTGATCGCACGCGCATAGGCCTCCTCATACAAATCTTTGTCCGATGGATTTTTTGTCAGGAGAGCATCCTCGTAAGAGAGGATCTGGTAGGTACGCAGAAGAACCTCTTCATACGTTTTTTCGAGCGCCTCTGTATTAGATGGAGGTTCGCTTGTAATTTTCTGGATGGCCTCGCCGTTCTCCTGTATATGTTTTCGCAGCTCCTCGACTGTTTGAGCGGAAACGGCTGCACCTTCATCTTTGAGACGAGAAATGCGCCACGAGCCGTTTTCCTGGATCGGAGTATAGATCGTCCAGAACCAGTGACGGCCAGTCTCTTTATAGACAGCAGTTCCCATAGGCATCTCGGTCAGTGTTCCGCTAAGTGGGGTAGAGGTCAGTTCGAGGGACCAGCCAAGTTCGATCTCTTTTGGTGTGTTTGCGCGTGTACTGAGCACCGAATTGGGTAGCCAGAGAGATTGTTGAGTACTTTGTTCGCGCTCGTTCAGGAAATAGATCTCGAAAAGACCGGGTTGTGCTTCATCGGCCCAATTGCGGCGTAGCTCGATCCACTCGTCTCGTGTATGACCCTCTCGCACAACGCTATCGTGAGCCAACAGATCGTAGCACAGACCATAATCACCCATCGACCAGGCCCCCGCAAAATTGGCAGCAACCATATCGGCTTCCTGGTTAAGCGATATAAAGGTCAGGCCGCGATCCTCGTCCGTCTCAGGAGCATCAAGAATCAACTCTTGTACCAGAGAAAGAGATTGTTCAAAGCTCTGGCCTGGCTTGTTTTTGCGCCAGCTATTAACTTCCAGGGCCTCATTTAGGAGGCGACGGCCTTCAGCCAGTGTACAGTTGACATAACCTGTTACCTGCTGGATGGAAGAGACCTCTCTTTCAGCCTCCATCATACTCTGTTGGATTCTGGTGATTTGCTCCTCAATATGCTTTTTCGTGCCGCTTTCAGTATGAAGGTTTTGCACCCCGGTGCGCCAGAAATCCAGGTAAAATGCGAGCATGCGAGCGTTGCCATACTCGGGACCTTGCTCCCAGCATAAGATGAGCTGAAGTTCACCAGATTCGCGCATCTCGGTCACCAATCCACGCCAGAAACGAGGGGTACTCTCATCAGGGGGAGCGACAACGGTTGTTTCAGGTAGGTCAGGAGTCCAACTGGGATAGATCTTTGAGCCAGTCAGAGCAATAAGTGCTCGTCGAGCCTCTTTGCGTACAAGTTTATCAGGTGCCAACTCATGAATGGCGAGCAGGAGATCGGCGGCGGCTACATCTTGTGTGCGAGCCAGCCTCTTCAACAAACCAAACTGTACATCTTCATGAGCGGAAAATACCTCGGTCAGGCTCTGCTCAGCCTGGGCACGGCTGGTATAGCTATGCAATTCGTCTGCGATAGCCTGGCGGCGAGCGAGCATCTGTTCAATCTGGGCCTCTTCGTCCTGGGACAAAGATGTGCGTGTATTTTTCTTTGCAGTCATGGTGGTTTATCTCTTCTAAATAATACAAATAGAAATAAGGAAACGACCGAAGGGATGCATATGTATTCGCTCAGGATTGTACCATGTGAGGCAAGAGTAGTCGAGCATACATGGCCTGAGGGTGTCTGGTTGCGATCACCATCGCAACCAGACACCCTCAGGCCATGTATGAGTCATTCCTGATTTTACAAGATCAGGAGAAAAGCGAGAAAAGAAGGAAATGGATGAGCTTGCAGTCAGCTTCGCTGGCTGCAAGCTCATCCATTTCCTTCTGAAGATGTGGCGGCGTAGCCGCCATACAATCTTATTTCTCTCCCGCAGTGACGAGAGTTGTTTCGACAGATGGAAGGACGGGTCCATCCGGTACTGGTGTATCCTGAGGTTGGCTTCCCCAGCGGATATTTTCACGTGAAGCCAACAGGAGAAGCATTGGAAAGGCGGCAGAGTAGAAGTACGATGACAGACTACGCCAGGCAAAGAAAAGTGGGATAACTGCAAGCAGCATTACAGCCTCAGGTCGCGATCGGCAGAGACGCCAGTACCAGAACAGACAGAGTGGATAGAAGATGCCATACTCAAGTGTTGAGTAGATTATAGGGGGAAGATAGCTTGGAACGAGAGGTGAACCGACCAGTCCGATAATTCCCACTCCCATAGGGAACATTGGATCGTTAATCGGGGCCATTACTCCAGACATCCAGGCATTGAAATCCCAGAGCATAAAGGGCAGATTGAATACCAGGAAGAGTCCTCCGGCAATGAGCAGGCGTCTGACTGCCTCCTTCCATCCATATGAGCGACCTATCAGTACCGCATAGAAGGGTAAGAAAAACCATGCAGGCTGTTTGCACGCTATCGCCACACCGATTGCCAGCGCTGACACCCAGCGGCGTTCACGTCCCAGCCAGGCTATAACTACAAAGAGGATTGCGACAATATCCAGATTGCCGCCCACCACCGAGGACCACATAGGGATATTGGCCAATCCTAGTAGAATGATCCAGGGGCGTATCTCTTTGCGAGCAACCATCCAGCCGAGTATGACCAGCGCAATATAGCAGAGCAGATAAAGAGGAAGAACATTGTAGATGCCGATCCATACAAAGGGTATTAGAGTCAGGAACGAGAGTGAGGGATAGCTCACCTTTGATTCGAATTCAGGAGCAAGACCAGATTTTAGATCAGTGTCCAGCGCGGAGCGCAGATCATTGATAGATGGATAGTCGAGTCTACCAGAAAATTGTCCCTGACGAAGCGGAGTTGTCCAGTTGGGTTCAATCGGAAAACGGCGTGCAATAGTGAGAATACTTGAGTCAGCGTAAGGATTATGTCCTTCCAGCAAAAGAATGGC
>DAOTTL010000026.1:0-2281 GCA_034438135.1 Ktedonobacteraceae bacterium
CTGCCACTGATTATATCGCCCTTCTTCAAACAGTTTTCCAACAAACTGCTGAGATTATGAGCACTCGTAAAGCTGTCGTTTACGTTCGGACCGATGCTCGCGAAGCGACATTCAATGCTACCCACGATGCACTAAAATTGGCTTTTCCACGCTGGCAAGAGAGGATCATTGAACGCCCTTATCCTAAACAGACTCAAACAGCTCTCTATGGAGATAAATCAGTAAAGGTAGGTGAAAAAGACATCATTCTAACCCTCCAAAGAGGGTAATTTGTGGTTTTTTTCGTCAGCAGTACTACAAGTGCCACTTACATACAAGCAAGGCGAGAAATGAAGTAAGGCGGCTTGGGAAGCCAAATGGCAATGCAGAACACTGAATAGGTGAACGCTCTCCAGAAGTCACCTCACAGACTAAGTGGCACTGTAGTAAATGAGAAGATCCTTTCTGTAACCTGAGCGTGGTGCCATGAAACGTTCCTCGGACTGACCTGAACTTCGTAACGCAACCCGTTTCTGTCTGTTACTTTCCAACCACATCAAGCCCTGAGAGGCTGATCTCCACTGCTGAGTATTCCCATCATAGCTCTTCTCCAGATCGCTTCAGGCCACGGAGAAGCCGATCTCCACTGCTGAGCAGTCCCCTTTGGGAAACGTACTCAACAACACACGACGATGCATTTGCTTACCACAACTGGCTATTGAGGCGCTCACCCGCCATCAACACTAGTGGTCTGTCAATCGGGAATTGAGGGGTAAAGACGTTTCAACTTGATGCGGGCATCGGCGGTGGTAAAACGCCAGTTGATGCCAACTTCAGAGGCATTACGTTTGGCTTGCCAGGCGGCTACCTCTCGTTCCAGTTCGGCTGGTGTGCCAATGCGACGATCCAAACACTGGCGGCTGAGCACGCTGAGCTCAATCTCGGCCATGTTTAACCAACTGCCATGCTTGGGGGTGTAGTGAATTTCCAGCTTGCGGGCCAGGCGTCGGGCCTCGGCTGGGGGAAACACCTCATACAGGGAAGCTGGGGTATGCGTGTTCAAGTTATCCATAACCAGGACAATTTTCTCCGCTGTTGGGTAATAGTCATCCACCAAATCACGAATGAAAAGCGCCCAATCCTGCCTGGTGCGATGCTCGGTCACCTGGAGAAATCGCTTGCCCGTCAACGGCTCATTGGCGATAAACAACTTACAGGTGCCTTGCCGCTCGTATTCAGAATCGTAACACGCGGGTTGTCCCGGTTGCATCGGCAACGGAACCCGCGTCTCGCTGATGCGTTGTTTACTCATCTCATCCATGCACACCTGCGGATACCGTGCGTCATAGGGACGCGTATACACGTCGAGCACCTCTTCCATCTGACAAACAAACTCCGCACTGCTCTTGGGCGGCAGACACCACTGCTCTTTGAGCCAGGGCTTGAGTTCGTTGGTGTGTAGAACCTGTCGGACCGTTTCCCGCGCAATGCTCTCCACCAGACGTAGTTCCACCAGCTTGTCTGCGAGCAATTGCAACGTCCAGCGCTCTCGCCCCTCCTGCGGTTTGCTACACGTGAGCGCAATCAGATAGGCTTCCTGTTCTCCATCCAATTTGCGCAGGCGAGGCGTTCCTGATCGATGCCGAGTGAGCGCAGCAGTCAGGCTCTCTTCGACGAGACGTTCTCGCACTCGCTCGATGGTCGCAACGCTCACTTCCACTGCCTCGGCAATGCGTTGATCGGTCCAGCCTGGCCCACCCTCACTGCTATCCGCTTTGAGCAAGATCCGCGCATGCGCCAGTTTTCGAGCTGATGCTTGCCCTTTCGCTATCAGTTCCTGTAATGTTTCTCGCTCTTCCTCGCTTAACTTTACGATATACTTCTTCATAGGGGTTCCTCCTTGAAAGCTGTTCAGTTTGTCTTTCAAGGATACCCCTTTTCTCCCCTACCCCTCACATTAACATGGACAGACCACTAGGGATCTTTAAGCAGGTGTATGACGAACTCAACTTCCCCATTCGCTCTGGTCCGAGCCTTGAGGCCGGCATTCTTGACCAGAATTATTATCTGGATGTCAAGATTTCCTACCGTTTCCATGTCGAGGCTGATAGCCCGGAAGAAGCCATAGAACTTATCAAGATAGCGGCTGCCAGGCGCAATCGCCTCTACGGAGTGGACGAGTGGGTAGCCGGGGTACAGGAGGGGAAGGTGGAATGTGTTGAAGTGCTTCACCAGCCTTTTATGACCGAAGGAGACGATCCGGTTATGACTGAGGGAGAAAATCTCTTTCATTACCTCTCCG
>DAOTTL010000027.1:0-2667 GCA_034438135.1 Ktedonobacteraceae bacterium
CACCTGGCAATGCAGGAGGAAGAGGCGGCGCTGACTATTCTCAAAAAACAACTCCCACTTGCTCAGACAGCCGGACACGGACGCATGGTCATGCAGATTCAGTTACTTATGGCTCAGGCATACGCTGCCCGTCAGCAGTTGACCGAAGCCCACGATTGTCTGCGTGCAGCTCTCATCCAGGGATATGCCGGAGGATATCAGCGGAGTTTCCTCGATGAGGGCGAAAACCTTTTTCATCTCCTGCAAGACCTCCTCCCTCACTTACAGGGTCAACCCCTGCATGACTACACCCAAAAACTCTTGCAGATCTTCACCCAAACAAGTAGTAAACCACAGATCGCAAACATCTCCAAACAGCTTGATCTCTCCGACCCACTCTCGACGCAAGAACAACGCGTCCTGCGTCTACTAACCAGTGGACTCTCTAACCCCGAGATCGCCCATGAACTCGTGGTCTCGGTCAATACGATCCGCACACAGGTACAGAGTATTTACCGCAAACTCCAGGTCAATAACAGACATGCCGCCGCCGAACGCGCCCGCACGATGCATCTATTCTCGTAGCTCGTTGTTCCCCTGCCCAACTGACTGACTGCCCCCTTTTGAAGATTTCATCCACCACAATCATCAAAGTGGATGATGTCAGTTCATCCACTCTCACAGTACACTTGTTACAACAGAGCTGAGAGACACCTCTCCCCTGAAGACAAAATATTGTTATGTAAAGAATAGAGCGTTTATCCTGCGGATACCTGAACAGGATAGCGCTCAGAAAAGAAAGGACTTACCATAAATGCTACAAGAAACATTGATCTCACCCGAGGCCGGGATTATAGGAACATCGCCAATGACTCCCATGATTACTGTTGAGAATCTCGTCAAGCGTTATAAAAAGGCTGAGACAAATGCCGTTGACTCCATCTCCTTCTCAGTTGCACCTGGAACGCTCTTTGCACTGCTCGGACCCAACGGGTCGGGCAAAACAACGACTATCTCGATCCTGACTACAACGCTGGCCCAGACCTCTGGAAGTGTGCGGATTGCGGGCTACGATCTCGCTACCCAGGCACTCCAGATACGCCGTCAGATCGGGATCATTTTCCAGAAACCAAGCCTTGATCTCAATCTGACCGCTGAAGAGAATGTGCGCCTGCATGCGACACTCTACGGACTCTACCCTTATCGACCGCTCTTTCGCCTTATGCCCCAGACGTATCGTACTCAGGTCCTGGAACTGGCAAAGTTGCTGAACATCGAGAGTAGTCTCTTTAAGCCTGTAAAAACTCTCTCCGGGGGCATGAAACGCAAACTGGAGATCATGCGCAGCCTCCTGCACCAGCCCTCAGTGCTCTTCCTTGACGAACCCACTACTGGACTCGACGCGAAGAGTCGCCGGGAGTTGTGGGACTATCTGTACCGCATACGCTCGGAGTATGGCACAACCATTTTCCTGACCACCCACTATCTGGAAGAGGCCGAGGGAGCCGACAACGTGTTGATCATCGACCATGGGAAGATCGTCAGCACTGGCACACCCCAGCAGATCAAAACGGACCTCATCCAGTCTACCCTCCTTCTTGATGCAGAAAACCGCGACCAACTGCGTAACGAACTCCAACAGCTTGGCCTGACCTTCAAAGAAGAGAACCTCTTCCTCGTACCCATCGAGAACCAGAATATTCATCAACTACTCAAAAAGATCACAACCCCGCTGAATGTGGTCCAGACTCGCACACCCTCATTAGAGGACGCCTATATACGTATCCTACACCAGGACTAACCAGTTCACAGAATAAATGGAGGCTCAAACCAATGCTCACATCCACTAACATTCAAACTCAACAGAATAAACGGCTCAATATCACCTGGAACGCCATCCTCACGATTGCTGGACGCGACGTTATACGCCTCGTGCGCGAACCGCTTCGTCTGGTCTTCACGTTCATCCTGCCAATTCTCCTTGTCGGCGGACTCGCAGGTCCGTTGCAGAGCAATTTTGGTCAGCATCTGAGCTATAATCTCATGACCTTTAGCATGACAGGTCTGGTGGCAATGTCACTCTTCCAGTCCACCATGATGGGTCTGATATCGCTTATCGAGGATCGCACAAGCGACTTTAGCCAGGAACTCTTCATTGCACCAATCTCACGTTACGCAATTGTCTTTGGCAAGATCTTTGGAGAATCAATCGTCGCCCTGTTCCAGGGGATCATACTTGTCGCGCTGGGCGTCGTGCTCTTCGGAGTTCCAATCTCACCTGCCAGTCTGCTGCTGCTTATCCCGGTCCTGCTGATCATCTGCCTCCTCGGAGGCTCCTTTGGAGTTCTGCTCACCTCACTCTTCGGTACACAGCGAACAGCGAACGCGGTCCTGCCTTTTCTAATGTTTCCGCTATTATTCCTGGGAGGAGTCTTCCTGCCCGTTCGTACTCTGTCATGGTATCTGGATATCCTCTCAAAGATCACTCCCATGCGCTATGCGGTAGACCTGATTCGCGGCATCTTCTATGCAGGCAACCCGGCGTTTAACCAGGTTGTCCTGCTCAACCCACTGATCAATCTGCTGATCATTGGAATCCTCTTCATCGTCTTTCTCAGCACCGGCACCTACCTCTTCGTCCGCAGCGAACGAAATCGCTAAGAACAGGAAGAAGAAGGGAGCCTGTGT
>DAOTTL010000028.1:0-3951 GCA_034438135.1 Ktedonobacteraceae bacterium
GAGGGTTTTTTCCAATCTATTGCATCGGCCTGGCAGGCCACCCCGACCCATTTTAACAAGAGCAACAGGTGTGTGTGGTGGCGCATTCGCGCCACCAAACACACCTGTTGCTCTTGTTGTGCTCTGTCGCCAGAGGCGACAGAGGGAAAAGCAAGAAAAAACCTCCATGTGTAAGGCGGCTGCCAGCAACTGTTAGAAGGAGACTAGCCCAGGTGTTTATAAAGGTATCCTCCGAGAGGAGCAGAGATTTGGAGCGGCAGGTGCCTCCAGCAGGTGGTCAGGAGCTGATATTTGCGGCTCGTTTCCGAGGTTGTTGCCAGACCCTGCATAGCTGGATAGTAGTAATAGGGGCTGGGTTCTTCAACCGCGCCTAGACTGCGTTTAAATTGCATCAGTCCAGCGTTATCGTAGGCAGTGCGACCGAGATCTAATTCCTGGCAGTTATGTTGACAGCCCCAAACGATGGACTCCCAGGTGATCAAGTAGCTGGCAGCGAGTTCATTGTATTGTTCGTCCGAAGCTCCATACATATAGCGTGCAGTTTTGCCATAGTAGGCTGTGATGTGGGCAGAGATAGCCTTGCCTTCATACTCAGCAAACTCCAGGCGAATTTTACCCTCCTCAGCGAAGCGGTCCCAGAGTCCAAGAAAAAAAGAGAGTGATTGGGAAGGCATCCCATGCTTTTTGGTACGGGTAAGCAGGTGTAATCGATAGTATTCGCGCATCTCTTCGCGGCGTTCGGCTACGCGGAACTGCACGCCAGCGCTTCTGGCTTTTTTGATTTTGCGACGTGCGGTCGGGCGCAGGCGTGTCCAGACGTTATCAGGATCGGCCTCAAGAGGTACAAGCCAGCGGGCGTAGAGATTGCTTGAAGTTAGCTCCTGTCGTCCGGCCAGTATTTCATTAGAGCCAGTACGCAGTTCCAGGTAGCGAACGCCCTTTTTTTTGGCCAGCTCCAGTGCCTGATCAACCAGATTGTTTGCGCTCTTCTCATCCTCAGCCAGAAGCGGGCAGTAGTCTGAGAAAGGAAGTGAGACCAGACGACGACCAGTTAGAGGACTTTGCATATAGCAAAGAGGTAAAAGGCCAGTGATTCGTCCATTGCTATCCGTTGTCGTAAGTTGAAAGAGTTTATAGTGATAGAGCGACGTGAGAAAATCGAGCCATTCTGCGTCAAAATAGAAGTTATTCATAGCTCGTTCTGCCATGACCCCCTGTATCCCGGCCTGTTGTCCTGCTGCCTGTACCATAGCGCTATTCCTTCTTTATTTCACTCATCAGATGAGCGTCTACTAAAAGTCTGGCTTTTTTCAAACAGAAATACTATCTTCTTCTCTCTTGTCTGAGCTATCGAGATTGGCACTGCCGTCATCTGCCATGTCTATCTGGTTTGCTTTTGTTTCATTCGCTCGTTTGGTAGCAAACCAGCGCCTCGCGACAGAGAAGAGATCTCCGACGAGAGGCAAGGGATCGCGCCAATCGAGGACAGAGAATGCAGATTTGCCCAGGAGAGAGCGCAGGTAGGCTTTGGGAGTAGTAATGCCTGCCTTTATTTCTGCTAAGCCGGCTGGGAGATCAGTGATCAAGCGAATCCAATGGTAACC
The DNA here is from genome assembly GCA_034438135.1 of Ktedonobacteraceae bacterium. Classification (GTDB taxonomy): domain Bacteria; phylum Chloroflexota; class Ktedonobacteria; order Ktedonobacterales; family Ktedonobacteraceae; genus Paraktedonobacter. Next base: position 1,605 of record DAOTTL010000028.1, read on the forward strand.
ATAGCGTGGAGGTTGAAAGGTGAGCGTAGTTCCAAGGATATCACAATATTGTATCCAGGGGAAATCAAGACCACAGGCAATGGCGAGGGTATGCCATCCCCAGGGGCGTAGATTGATATCCAGGAGCTTATATTGTTTGTCGCGCCGATCATACTTGAACTCGACTTCAAGCATACCGGAAACCTGCATCTGCTTCAGGAGTCTTTCGGAGAGTTCAGTGATTTCAGGCACCTGGATGGCCTCGACAAAGCTACTCCCCAGCCCATAGTCAATAGGATACTGACGTGTACGTCTGGCTGTCATGCTTGTCAACATGCACCCGTTTTTGCAGTAGGCCGCCACTGAGAACTGCGTGCTGCCATCGCCTGGAATGATTTCCTGGATAAGGATATCATGTGGATGAATGATACCAGCGACCAGGCGATATTTTGTGAGCAGTTCTTCGGGGGTGTGTGCCGGTAAGGCTTTCAGTCGCAGAGCGTGCTGTAGGTGAAGTGAGATGGCTGGTTTAATGATCACAGGGAAGCGAATCTCCAAGAGCTGGAGTTCATCTTCTGAGCGTGGATACCAGGTCTGTGGACAGGACACACCCAGATCCTGAGCCATACTATAGGTCAGGCTTTTATCGTTAGCCCATTTCACGATTTCCCAATTCTGGGTGACCAATTGATAGTGCTTGGAGAGTTCGCTGGTATGTCTGGCAACCAGTTCGACCGCATCGTCGGGCATAGGAAAAAGCACCCATTGTTCCATGTGGTATTGTTCTGCAATGTTTAGCAAAAAATCTAGAAAATCTGGACTATCCAGAGGACCATTCCAGAGGAGGTGTTTTTTAACGTAGCGAGAGAGCCAGGCTGAGCGCGGGAGATTATCTATAATGATACAGGGAATATGTCGCCGTCCCAAACTACGCGCAACGCCGAGTGCACGGAAATCACTGCCTATAATTAGTGCTCCGACCGGCTTGCCGTTTTGTCGCAGCATAGTGTTACTCTTTTCTTTGCAATATTACGAGTGTGTCATAGTTGAGTGACGGGCAATTTGACGGGCGGGAACCCCTGAGCCGGTCACAAAACGGCAGAGTGGTCCGAATGCGTACCCGGCCAGCGTTCCTGTGAAGTAGAGTTGTGGTATAGATCCCTCAAACCATTTGTTGAGTTGAGGATAGCCATTGATTTTCTGGATCTGTTTGCGCAGAACCGGATCTATATATGTCAGAGCCTCTACATCAGGTTGATAGCCGGTACCTAAAATAACATGATCTACTTGTCTTGTTGTGCCGTTGCTGAGACTGAGCTTGAGTCCACCATTCTCCTCTGTGGCGCTCTCGACAGATGTCTGTTGTGTAATGGAGAAATGTCCCTCTACACGAGGACGCAACCACTTTGCCGCAGATGGGCGAACCGAGCGCACATCTATCGCCACTCGTGTTTTATCGGGGATATGTCTGAAAAGGAGAGGAAAGGCCACAATCCAGCTAATGCCTGCTGGTCCTATGTCACTGGGAGGATAGAAGATGTGTTTAGCAAAGCCGGTGTGATCATGCAGTCGCCTGTTGATCCAGACCAACGAGGTACGGGTGATTACTTCAACTTCAGCCTCAGCTTCATATAAGAGCGCCGCCGCTTCCATTGCGCTCTGACCTTTACCCACTACCACAACTTTCTTGCCCTTGAATTGGGAAAAAGTGGTGTGTTGTTGAGTATGTGTGACAAGCTCTGGGGGTAGATTAACGGCAAAGGAGGGGATATGTGCAAATGGAGCAACACCGGAGGCCACTACAACACGTTGTGCCTCCAGGCTACGTCCATCTTCCAGTTCAAGATGGAAGCCTTTATTATCTCTAGTCAGCAATGTAACGTAAGTTTGATCGATATCTGGCACAAGGTCTTCCTGAAACCACTTTGCATATGCCAGAAAAGTCTTCAACGAGACCGGATCTTGTCTTGGGATATTATGGATTTTTCCGTAGCGATCAAGGGTATAGTCCCGTCTGGGATCCGAAAGATTGAGCGAACCCCAGGTAGATTTTAAGAACATATCAGGAGGCATATTGCGCCAGAATTCCATAGGTTTTCCATAGATTTGTGTTGGAACATTCTGCGATCTCAGATGTGCGGTTGCGGAAAGTCCATATGGTCCTGCGCCGATCACAATAGTAGTGTTTTCTTGCTTCACTTCGACGATCTACCTTTCAAACTGTACTTCAACATATTTAATTGTGGTCAGAGGGTTCGTGTCCCACGTGGCATCAGCGTTACACAAAAAATTGAACCAGGCTTTTGTCCCCAGTCGAAAGAGTCCTGGTTATGTATCAATAAATATAGCATCCTCTGATGACGAAATG
>DAOTTL010000029.1:0-6947 GCA_034438135.1 Ktedonobacteraceae bacterium
AATGAGCAGACGCTCTTTCTGGCGGTGCAGCCGCCAGCTTTTCAGGGGAAATGGCTGAGTTTTTCAGCAGCTTTGCTGCTGAAAAACTCAGCCATTTCCCCTTTTCTCGGGGGGAGGGGCGGCTTTCTTACAAGTAGAGGTTTCTTCTCGCTTTTCCCTCTGTCGCCTCTGGCAACAGAGGACAACAAGAGCAACTGGTGTGGAGTATGGCGCATTCGCGCCATACTCCACACCAGTTGCTCTTGTTTACATGGGGTGGGGTGGCCTGCCATGCCGACGCAGCAGATCGGCAAGAAACCTCTACTTGTAAGGGGGCGGCTTGGCAAGCCGCAGAAAAGTTAGGGATGACTCATAATTTATCCTTTGGGGTGCGAGCCATTCTTACAAGACTTTGTTGGCGAAAGACACTGCTGATCGAAACTACCCCAAAAGAAGAACAGAGGGATTTTGGGCCAGGCGTGCAACGCCCGGCCTGAAATCAGCTCTCCATCCTTCAGGGGGATGGATGAAACAGAAGCTCATCCATCTTTTAAAGGACAGAGACCCTCGTGTGCTTGCCTATCCAATAAACTCTCGCGCAAACCAGCGCAGCGAATCCAGTTGCAGCGCGTCGGGGAATCCGAGTATCACTTCCTGAATCCCAATGGCCTCAAAATCTGCCAGGCGCTTGCGAATAGTATCCGGGGTACCGACCAGCACGCTATTACCATAGAGGTGCTCCATCCCGGCGGGAAACGTAGCCTGTGCCTGCTCATCGGTTTCAGCAATACAGCAGCAAGTCGCTACTGTGCGATGGATGCTCTCGTAATTGCGCCCGATGGCCTCGCAATGTTCTTTGAGCACAGCAAACTTATGCTCTATAACCTCCAGATCGCCATAAACATTACAGGCATCTCCGTATTGCGCGACTAATTTCAGCGTAACCTTTTCACCTCCGCCAGCGATCAGCAGGGGAATATGCGGCTTTTGCGTGCCTTCAGGCTGGTTGATGGCACCGCGGACCTGGTAATATTTGCCCTCGAAAACAGCCTCTTCCTGCGTCCACATCGCCAGGATGACCTGGACGGCCTCGCGCAGGCGACGCAGGCGTTCGCCAGTAGCGGGATAGTCATAGCCATAGGCGCGATACTCGTGCTCAAACCAGCCTGCGCCAATACCAAAGTTGAGCCGCCCGTGCGAGAGCACATCGACCGTGCTCGCCATCTTGGCGAGCAGCGCTGGATTGCGATAACCATTGCATGTAACCGTCTGACCGATACGGATACGCCTGGTGTCGCGCATCAAGGCTGCCGTAGTGGTCCAGCACTCAAAGGTCACTTCTTGCGATAATACCGGCCTGGTATGGAAATGATCGACGAGCCAGGCGGACTCGAAGCCTATCTCGTCTGCGGTCTGGGCCACGCGGGTCATCGCCTCGTAGGCTTCAACCGGATCTTTAATGCTCGCCAGTTCCATTGTCCAGCCCTGCGGCAGAGACAGACCAAATGTTAGAGACATGAATAATTTCCTCGTTTCTTTATCGTATAGCAGCATCTTGACTCAAGTGCTTTACTTGAGTATGCTCTATGCGTGATACCAGGACCAGAGTCTCTTGATCATAGGTTTCTGACCACCAGGATAAGGAGCACGAACATGCATGAGAGTGAGCGTCGCCAGGCTCTCGCCGATTTTTTACGCAAACGGCGAGCGCGTCTGTCTCCCGTGGATGTCGGTTTGCCGCCAGGTATGCGCCGGCGCACGCCTGGACTGCGCCGCGAAGAGGTCGCGCAGCTTGCTAATATTGGAGCCTCGTGGTATGTCTGGTTGGAGCAGGGGCGCGATGTCCATCCCTCGGCGCAGGTACTGGAAAGTCTGGCCCGGGCGCTCAAGCTCACGTTGAACGAGCGCCGGCACCTGTTTCTACTCGCCGGGCAGCCGATTCCGCCTAACGCCTCAGTTCTGGAAGAGAAGGTCAGTCCGGCGCTCCAGCAGGTACTGGATGATCTCAACCCAACTCCTGCGTATGTCATGGGGCGACGATGGGATTACCTGGCGTGGAATAGAGCGGCAGATGGCATTTTCACTCTTACAGATGCCTCGCTCCCATATGGGCGCAATCTACTCTGGCGCGTTTTCACCAATCCCTTGCTGCGCCAGCGCCCCGATCGGGAGCAGATGCTGCGCGGCTCACTGGCGGAATTTCGCACGGCCCTCGCGCGTTATCCTGGCGACGAGTATTTCGAGGAGTTAATCGAGGAGATCAAGCAGGTCAGCTCTGAATTTCGTAACTGGTGGCCTCATCACGATGCCAGCAGCACGCTTGATATCTACAAAATCATAGAGCACCCAACGCTGGGTCACCTGGAATTTGAGAGCGTCAACTTGCAGGTGGCTGGCGATCCCGATATCAAGGTGGTGATCTATACGCCGCTTGGCGAGACGCGTGCAAAATTACAGCGATTTCAAGAGGTGCAGGCTGTTTCTTCTGTCTAAATGAGCAGTTCACCTACGAATCGCATTCGCCAAAAAGGTCCTGTAAGGGGGCTATTTGCTCTTTTTATACCCTGTCGCCACAGACGATAGAGGGAGGTTCGTGAGCTTAATTCGAGAGTTTATAGATAGCTACTCCATCCTTGTTATACACGGTTTGCAGAAAGGACGCAAAGCGTGTCAAATCTGCTTGAGGATATGCTGCGTGTTCGATAGCACCAACATAGAGATATTCTGCATTGTAAAAGTGCATCAAGTTTACTACTGCCCGCGGATCCGGATTTGTGTAGATGGTAGTAATATCGCTGAAACGTTGGTCAAAACTGACACCGTTGGTCGTGTTTTGCAACCAGTTTGCCCTCCATTGTACCTCGTGTCCAGGCCATCCCATGATTGTGGGTAATCCAGTAAATGAAGAGACCAGTGCATATAAGCTATAATCTTCACTCGATGCATTAGCGGCCTCAACAATAATGGGATCACCTTGAATATGGGCATTGATCCAACGAATCGCCGCATAGTCATGGGTCACATCAGACAGACAGAACGTTGAGGGATCGCTATCCATACTCGGATAGACGTCAGGGGGACGACAGTTTTGCAAGTAGGTCATGCCATCCAGATTCCAGGTTGGATTCATGCCCATGGTACGTGTCTGTGCATTATAGGTGGAGAGACGTGCCGCTGGGGCCAGCAGGGGATAGATTAATGACGCAAGGATCAGAAGAAGCAAGCAAGCAGCCCATGGAATGGCCAATCCTATGCGAACCTGGTGGGAAAGATTCTTTGGCTGGCTTTGCATATGCCTGTCTTCTGGCCAGAAGGCATCGAAGAGAAAAAAGAGGCCACTTCCACAGGCAACTGAGAACAGGATCCATGCCTGGAAATAGAACTTAAAGACCGTGTTCATCCGAAAAAATTGTCCACCAGAAAAGACATCTTTCAAGTAGACGACCTCACAAAAGGCCACCAGGGCGAAAGAAACAGCGCCCAGCAATAACAAAAATGAGCGTGAGCGATCTTTCAAGTGGTAGAGCGTCAAGATGGAAGCTATGGCTGCCAATCCCCCTGTTACCACAAATGTCGCACTGTTCTTGAGCACCAACAATACGAGAAGAGCAACAACCAGTGTGACCAGCAACCCGATGAAACGCATATCGAGCCAACCAATGTCAGAGGTATTCAGAGGAGCACTCGCTTTTGTGTTCTCTTCTTCGACAGGTTCGAGAGGTCTGGGCTCCTCAAAGAGAGGTTGAGCAGGATCATTAGCGTTAATCGGGCTGGTCTTTTCGTCCTCATACCCCTGTTCCACACGAGTTGGTAGAGAACTCCGGCCCATCTCTTCTTGACCTGTCTGAGAGATCATGGTAGGAGTTGATAGCGTTTGCAAAGAGCTAGAATGCGCAAGCGTGGGCTGTGCCTCAAACTTCGCTGACATTCCTGACTCTTGTTGCATAGATTGAAGAGTAGAGGATGAGGCGGGCCGTTTCGGAGCAGCTTGACGTATCGCGAGGGGACGGGTATGAAAGAAACAGGTAAATAAGAAGGAGACGAAGATAAAAGCGAAAAGGCCATAGATTGAAATCTCATCGCTCAGTGTTGACCGGCTTTGTGATGCGACCAGGCCAAGTCCCTGAGCAGGGGAAATAAAGTTGAGATAGAAAGGAACAAAGAGCAAAAACGAAAGCGCTCCCAGCGCTGCGCTAGCGGTGAAAATATCGAGAATCAGGTCCATACTGAAGCGTGAGCCGTGAGCCAACCATTGTTGTAAGATCAGGCAGACCAGAGCCAGAGCCAGATAGGTTGGATAATCCCAACCGTTCATGACGAAGAGTTGCCCAATGATCAGCGCACTTATAACTAATGCAAAAGGCAAGCGCCATCCCTGTCCAAAGACATTGAGGCCGAGTCTCCCATGTCCAATGAAGAGATTAAAGGCAATGCCGATAGCGAGTAGCGTAAAAGCCAGGGTCAGCACATGAGCATGAAAGTCGGACAGTAAAAAGCTAAATGCAGGGAATTCGTTAATGGTATTGGGAATAACGCGCGAAGGAGAAAACCATTCATAGACCCCAACGGCATTTTGAGTATCTGTCCACCATTGGTTTGCTGAAGCGAGATTCCCAAGCAGAACGCCCATGGCTAACGAGCATAGTCCAAAAGGAGCCGCACCAAGCAACGGCGAAATACGTCGAGAGAGTGGTTGTAATGAGGACCTCGGCTGATTTGTCGTTTTACTCTCTTTGAGCTGAAGACGTACCTGTTTGGTCCACGCGACAATATTACTGGATACCCCAAAAAGATTCACCGCAGTCAAGCCAAAAAAGATGCTGATGCCTGTATTAAAGACGACAGAAGGGGATTGTCCAATGGTTTTTCCCAATGTTGCGGCAATAAAGTGTGCATAGTAGTAATAATTGATCGAAAAGCCTGAATACCAGACATCGTTAGGAGGTAAATGGGGGCTGCGCATAATGCCCGCGATAATGCCTTCATCCATGAAAGTTTCCCATGAACGAATATCAGGGCGGAACTGGCGCAAAAATCCGAGTAAGGCCACCATGCCCAGAAAAACGAATTCGGTAAGAATCATATAGGAAAACTTGCCACGAAAAGCGTTTCGCATGGAGCGGCGAGTAAGCCAGAAGCCTGCCAGACTTCCTCCTATAAAGATGATACCTACTCCCCATATAAATGGTTGACTATATGGAAGTTCATGAAAATACATTAGTGGTAACCAGATGGCAAAGGCGAAGAGCGTTACTCCGAGTGCCTTGCTAAATGCCCAGCCGCGATCCGGTAAATTATGGAACACAGTAATGGTAAGCGGCAGACAAAGGAGGCCGAGAGCTTCAACCAATGCCCACATTTTGACTAATTCAAACATCTTCGTTTCCCTCTTTTAGTGTGTCATATGATCCTTCATCTTCCTTGCGGCACTCGAAGAAAAACTCATCAAGGAAAGATTAGTCCTTGCACCTGGGATGACAATAAAGGCTTGCTGGTTTCCAATGGTTGGATCGATAGACGTACAATATACGTCGTTTTACTTTCCAGACGTACACGATGATCGAGACAAACGCCTGCAACCCAGAGACAGTGAGCGTCAGAGAAGAAAAGAGGAGTCATAGCACGTTCAGAACGTGCTATGTGGTTATCGACAAACACATCCTGCAATTTTTTCTCCTTCATCATACCTAACGGCTGAATCCGATCGCCTTGTTTGCGGAGACGTACCAGCAAATGCTTGTTTAGCGACTGGCCATCAATATACACTGTGTGTTGTGAGGCAGGTTCCAGATAACGCCAGACGCTTTGCCAGTCCTCGCTGCGCAAGGCATGTTTCACTTGCTGCTCTACCTTTGCAGGGAGGAGTTCCGCGCGAGCAATCCATGAAGTTCCCGGAACTCGAACCTCGCCTGGTACAGGCAAAAGAGCCTCATTGACCTCTACTACTGCGGCTTCTTTTGCTTGAGCAGGTGCGAATTGCATTGTAAGATGATTCATCCAATACGTCACAAGAATCTTCTGCGGAAGATTCAGCACACGTTCTCTGCTATCCGAGCGCTGATGGAGCAACCGTTCAATCAAGTTCAGGTGACGAGGCTCCAGGGGGGATTGTCCATGACATAAACGTCCAGTTACGCGTCGCAGTAGATGGTGTTGCAGACTCAGAGGAAGTGCCTGGAAGGCACGGACATCGAGTTTGATAGCCTGATCCTCCTCCGTGAGCACCACGCTCTCCCAGAGATTGTCTATCTGCGTCTCCAGCCAGTTCAGATCAATGCGTATAATCTCCGCATTGCGCAACAGCGTGCCCTGAATACCTGGATTGATCTCCTGGAGCAGGGGCAAAATCTTGTGACGGATACGGTTACGCAAGAAACGTGTATCAGCGTTGCTATGATCTTCGAGAGGTACAATCCCTTGCTGTTGACAATAGGCCACCGTCTCAGCATGCGTAAACTCTAGCAGTGGACGGATGATATCTTGCTGGCGGGGGGCCATGCCCACCAGACCCTGCAAACCGCTCCCACGCAGCCAATGCAGCAGCAACGTCTCTACCTGATCATCGGCATGGTGACCGACAGCAATCAAGCGACCACAGGCAACCTCCCGCAGGAAGCGGTAACGAACGATGCGTGCAGCCTCCTCCAGCGAATACTTTTCTCTGCTGGCGTATTCTTGCACGTCAATCTTCCCTGAAGTGAAAGGTACCTTCCACTCCGCCAGGATTGCGGCCACCGCCCTGGCATCACGCTCGCTCTCTTCTCCTCGCAACATATGATTGAGATGAGCGGCTGCAAGTGTAACGCCTGGATAGCGCTTCCCTGAGCCACAGATGCGTAAGAGAAGGTGGAGCAGGCAGAGCGAATCAGCTCCTCCAGAAACCGCTACCAGTATCTTGCCTTCTTCAGGCAAAATGTGATGACGTTCAATGGTACTGATAAAGTTTTCAAGCATAGGTCTATTGTATC
>DAOTTL010000030.1:0-26707 GCA_034438135.1 Ktedonobacteraceae bacterium
GTAGGGATGACTTACGTCACGTGAGTCATCCCCCCTATGATTGCGTGAGACTCCAGGTACCGGACGAGCCGGCGAGTTCCTGACATGTCGCTGTACTGCTCGCAGTGCAGCTATAGTAGGTGCCTCCCATACTATTATTCGTATTGGGGCTACCGTTGAGACCACCTGAGAAAGCCATCAAAGCATGTCCAGAGGCATCCACTACTGTGAACTGAAGGTTGCCTTTGGCATCGACTGTGCCGGATAAATTTCCACTTTCCTGAGCAGAAGAGAAGGTTCCGCTAATCAGATTATCTCGCTGATTTTGGATAATAATCGAAAAGCTACTGGCAGGGGATGTCAGGGGAGAAAGAGTCCCACTGTAACTTCCAAGCACATCAGGATACGCCATCTTGCCAGGCGTTGGCTTCGCAGCTGACGTGGCCGTGGGCTTTGCTGTTGGAACCTGTGTGGGAGTGGGAGCCGGTTGTGTTGCCTGGGCAGTTGGACTGGCCACAGGAGAACTGGAAGCCGCTGTTGTAGGTTTCGCAGGACTCGTAGGGACTGTCTTTGCTGTTGTGGAATGAGTGGTTGGCGGTATAGTAGTCTGATTGCGCGTTGATCCTAACGCAAATGAGGCCGCCGTCAACAGCAGAAGCAGAACCACAACGATAATCACAATTTTAGGTAAAAGGCCACCTTTTGTGGACGACTTCTGCTTTTCTTGAGTTCCTGCGCCAGGATTAGCTAGCTTTCCTGCCAGGGAAGGCGGAGGGACAGGTGTTTTTTTGCTCTCTAAAGCAGCCGCAGGCACCGGTGTTGCAGTATTCTTACTCTGTTTTGCAGCTGGTGAAGGAGTCACAGGAACGCTTGCCGGTAAAGGTGTCAAGGGATCTTTCACAATAGTATCGATGGAAGGGGGTACGGACGGTTTTTTATCATTAGTAGGGAGAACAGGTGCAGGCGTATTCTCGTCATGCGTTTCGGGAACAGGTGTAGAAGGGTTCTTGCCATTAGTAGGGAGAACAGGTGCAGGCGTATTCTCGTCATGCGTTTCAGGAACAGGCGTAGAAGGGTTGTTGTCGTTCGTTTCGGGAAAAGATGTGGGCAGATTCTGGCTGACAAGATTGGGAGTCATAGTGCTCATGTGAGCATTGAGCGCCTGCCAGAAAGCTGTTATGGATTGGAAGCGTTCATCTGGATCGAGCGAAACAGCCCGCTGAACCTCTCGTGCAATGTCAGGAGGAATTGTTGGAACTACTTCGTTGGCCAGTTGGAGAGGATCAGGCACATTATTAATGACACGTTTGAGGCGTGCCATAGCATTGACCGGCATCTGACCAGTTAGCAGCGTATAGAAAGTTGCGCCCAATGCGTAGATGTCTGCGAATTCATCGATTTTGCCAGGAAGATATTCGGGTGGGCGATAATGAGAGCTTGTATTTTGCGGAGCGGTCTGGGCAGGATCATTAAGGACCACTTGAGCGTACCCAATATCGACGAGTTGTAATGTGTGGGCCTGGTTAAGGATGAGATTAACTGGTTTGATATCGCCATGAAAGAATGGCTCTCTCTGCCGATGGAGATATGAAAGTGCGCTGATGATTGGTTCAAACATACTTTGGAGTTCAGGCCAGTCGAAATGTCCATTTGGTTGTTGTTGAAGAAGATTTTCCAGATTTATTCCCTCGACATACTCCATCACCAGATAAATGCGTTCATTTTTGTCATCATTGAAGACATGAAGAACACGGGGAAGTCCGGGATGTTGAAGCTGTCGTAGGGCAACACCCTTAAAAGTGAATTGATAGCGAATCTGTTGATCCAGTTCGCTCATTTCTTTGAGCACGAAAAGGTTATACTTTACACGCTTGACGCGTTGATCTTTGATTAGATAAACAGCGCCCGAAGAACCCACGCCCAAGACACTTTTGATCAAATAGCGTTCGCGCAGAAGATAGCCTACTTGTAAAGTATTCTGCTCACGTGACATAACAAGATTACTCTCCAAAATAAAGGTTTCCTGATTCTGTTAAGCTTACTTGCATAAAACAACAACTTTTAAAGATGAAGGAAGAATGATTCAACTTTGATTGCTTCTAGTAGAGTTACTCATTACTAGTTAAAACGTACTTATTATCGAGAGTAACATCTGCTCTCAAGAATAACGCATAATTTCTCAGATGGCAAGCCTCGTTATATTGGTATATTTCTATTAATACGTTGTGTGTCGTAATCGTGGATTACATCGAAAGGAGATAATGTATGGATTCGAGGAAATCACGTTTCTCATTGAGTGGCATCGGCCTTTTACTTTGTGGTCTGTTAACTTTGATGGGCTTCTTTGCCTTGCAGAGTCATTCTGCATCGGCAGCTTCGCCGGCCTTTGTGCGTATTATTCACGCATCCCCTTATGTGGGAACGGCGGATGTATTTGTCGATGGCAGTCCTTTTTTGACTAGCTTTGGCTTTGGCGCGGTCACTGACTATAAGGCAGTGCCAGCTACAGCTCACAAAGTGCAGATTGCTTTACAGGGAAAAGGGATTAACGCCTCTGCGTTGACTGAAACCTTACCTGTGGTGCAGGCTGGTGTGGCCTATACTGTTGCGGCATTGGGAACAAGTCCAACGAATCTCTCATTACAGGTATTTGTTGATGACAATAAGGCAGCTTCAGGGCAGGCAAAGGTTCGGGTTTATCAGCTTTCGCCCGATGCACAGCCCGTACAAGTTACCGCTTCAGGACAATCTGTGGTCGATGCGTTGCCTTATCAGAAGGATAGTGATTATTTCAATCTGCCTACAGGCTCTTACATGTTCAGCTTTAGCCCTGTTTCGCTTTCCACTTCGCTTGCTTTAAAGGCTAACATAGTTTACAGTGTATTTGTTGTGGGTATGGTGAGCGGTAGTCCGAAAATAGAATTGGTGCCAACTGAGACTCCTGCTCTACCCGGGTTGCCCTCGACAGGAAGCGATCCTTCTGTTATTATCAGTGAGGGTTGGTTAAGTACCCCCTGGTTGTTAATTGCTCTTGCTGCAATCGTGGTAGGTGGTACATTGTTCACGCGCAGGCTTTTTGCTCGCTAAGAGGTTTTAGTCATGTTCTCGCTGCATTCTTTTCGTTTTCCGATCTTGCTGGTCCTGCTACTAATCATTTGCGCTGGAGTAGCCGGGTGTGGAACCTCTAGCAATGCAGCGACAACATATAACCATAACACTCCTGAGGCTTCTGTCGTGCCCAGGGTCTCTCCTACACCCTCCCCCACGCCCAGTGCGACTCCGACTCCCACTTATGTTCCCACTCATCTGATTGTTCCGTCTGTGGGGATCAACGCTCCAGTGGAGACCATCGGTATCCTGGCCAATGGCGAGTTGGATACTCCTTCGCATAGTCCCTGGACAGATACCGGTTGGTATAAGGATGGTCCACTTCCTGGTGAGCAGGGAAGCGCTGTTATCGACGGTCATCTCGATCGACCTGGCGGCTATCCTGCTGTTTTCTGGCTTTTGCGCAATATGCAAAAGGGCGATGATGTACAGGTGCTCGGTAGTACTGGTAAAACGCTCCACTTTCGCGTGACTGCGGTTGTCTATTATGCTCCTACAGCCGCTCCTATCCAGCAGATCTTTGGCAATACAAGTGGCAAGTATCTCAACCTCATTACCTGTGCTGGTGACTGGATTCCTTCCGAACATCAGACAACTCTGAGGCTGGTCGTTTACACAACTCTGGTCTCATAAAAATATTTTAGCACATGCTTTTGCTGTCGCCGGATGCGACAGAGCATAACCAGGAGCAACTTATGAGTCATCCCTGCTTTTTTTTTGACAATTTGCAGAGTGGCTGTTATGCTATGGCAGTATCCTGTAAGCGGCTCTAAGAAAGAAATTCCTTCTACCAGCCTTTCCGCTGCATCGGGATATCAGGGAAACTCAAAGGGATTAAACAAATGTATGCCAGGTAGAGGGAATGCCACTGTCACAATGATGTGAGCTAGATGCACGAAGCCGATGCATGTGATGAGGGTGTGTACAGACATCTATGAGAAAACGCATTGAGCGCCTGCGTGGGATGCGTGATCTGTTGCCAGAAGTATACCAGCAGCAACACCAGATCTGTGAACGCTTGCAGGGCTTTTTATCCCTGGCCGGCTATGCTCCGGTCGATGTCCCCATTTTAGAGCGCAGTGATCTTTTTCTTTCGAGCTTTCGTCAGGAATTGTGGCAAAATCTTTATACATTTCGTCTACATAACCGCGACCACTGTCTGCGTCCTGAGTATACTGCCTCTATCTGTCGCTTTTATCTCGATCATTATCAGAAACAACCTCTTCCTCTGCGTCTGCAATATGCTGGCCCACTTTTTCGCTATGAGACGCCAGGTCGTGGACGCTTTCGTCAGCACACACAGTTGGGCGTTGAGCTATTTGGCGGACTGCCGGTCTACGCTGATGCGGAGATTTTGCAACTTGCCTGCGATGCGCTTCATGTGCTGGATATCTCCGATTATCGTCTCGAACTGGGACATATTGGCGTGGCGAGCAGTTTTATTAACCGTTTGCAACTTGATGATCAGGCAGCTCACCTGCTACTCGGTCTGATGGAACAGGTGAGCCGTTCGGAGGATGGTGAAAGGACTGCTCGCGAGCGTCTGGAGATGCTTTATCCAGAAGTAGAGTCGAGTGACCAGGAGGCCAGTGATCTGCTCTCTGGCGAAAGACGCTATCTGACCTCGCTTCTCAAGGGTATGAGTATCGCTTTTACCGATGATGCGGACCGCCAGGAGATTATTGAACGGTTTACCTGGAAAATGGGCCGAAGTGAGCAGCGCCGTCAGATTTTCCATGCCCTGGAATTTCTGCGCGAGTTACATATGGTTGCTGGTTCTCCACCTGAGGTCTTTGAATTGCTGAGGGATCTTTTGCAACGCTATGATCTGGACCCTCAGCCATTGCATGAGTTGGAGCAGTTGACGGAGATTCTGATGCAGAGTGGGGTTGAGCGCGAGCGTATCTATCTAAATCTGGCTCTGGGCCGTGGTGTGAGCTACTATACAGGTCTGGTTTTCGAGATTCATGCGAGCGAGGCCGATGGTTTTGATACTCAAATCTGTGGTGGTGGGCGCTATGATCATCTGATCCAGGCGGTGGGTGGTTCTCAGAGTACGAGGGCATGTGGTTTTGCTTTTGGTATTGAGCGTTTACAATCGCTGGTCCCAGAGTTCGTTCAACCGGCAAAAAGTCGCACTATGGTTATTCCTGTCAGTTCGGAGGATCTTCCGTACGCGATGAAGGTGACACATGAATTGCGAGCTGGCGGCGAGATAGCTGAACTGGATGTGACGGGACATGGCGTTGGTGCCGCTTTGAAACTGGCTGTGCGGAAAGAGTTTCAGTTTGTAGCGATTGTGGGAGAAGATGAGCGGCGCGACAGGTCTATAACTCTACGCGATCTGACGGCTGGCGAGGAGAGTTCTTTGGCGTATGCGACGCTAATCCAACGTTTGCGGGAAAGGCAGGGATAAGAGGTATGCCATTGGAATCTGAGATACGTCTGGCGTTGCCTGGGAAAGGTGCTCTGGAAGGTGCTACTTCGGCCTTTCTGTCCGAGTGTGGGATGCGCGTGAACCGCAAAAATCCTCGTCAATATCTGGCTCGTGTCCCCAGTATGCCAGAATTGCAGGTTGTGTATCAGCGTGCCAATGATATCCCGGCGCTGGTGCAGGATGGGGATGCGACCTTTGGAATTACTGGCTATGATATCCTGGCTGAGCACCGGGGGTACGGAGATGATGGGGGCACTGAAGATCATGTGAGTGAGGATGTGATTGTCTTGAAGCGCGATCTGGAGTATGGTCGCTGCAATCTGGCGGTGGCGGTGCCTGAGACCTGGATAGATGTGAGCACTATGGCTGATCTCTGGCATCTGGCAGGGTATTATCAGACGCATAAGCGGCGTGGACTCCGTGTCGCTACGAAGTATCCGATTCTGACTGGACGCTTTTTGCGCCATCATGGGATTACTTCGTGTAAACTGGTTTCACCGCACGGCGCTCTTGAGGCTGCTCCACTGACCGATACGGCGGATCTGATCGTTGATCTGACTGAGACTGGTACAACTTTACGCGAAAATCGCCTCAAACTTTTGCACGATGGGGTTGTGCTCCGTTCCCAGGCCTGTCTGATTGCGAATGCCCGTTTGTTGAAGGAGCGTCCAGAGACTCTTCGTCAGGCGGAGATCATGCTGGAACTGATCGATGCTCGGACGCAGGCCCGCAATAGTTCACTTCTGACTGCAACTTTGCCTTGTGAAAGTCAGGAGGCGCTTGATAGAACCTGGAAGCATATCAATGAACGCTTGCGGTCAATGCAGACTGAGATAGAACTGCGTGTGACCAGTGCTGAGCCTGACCGCGAGGGAGTCGAGGGGGTGCGCTGGTATGCTCTGGCTGGCATTGTGGGGACCAGGGGTGAGGAGGCGTCCAGATTGCTGGAGATTGTGGCTGTTTTGCGTGCTGACGGGGCTACTGATATCAATATCACTCCACTTACGTTTCGTTTCCGAGAGGAATCTTCTCATGTACGAATGTTACACGAGCACTTGCAGAGGCTAAGTTGAAAAATCTGATTGTCTTTGATCTGGATGGGGTTATCACTAGCGAGGAGTCCTACTGGGACGCTGCTGGACTGACCCTGTACGAGTTTCTGTACAGTCCACTCTACTGGTATCTGGCTGATGATGAGCCTTATTCTATCGCAGCTAATGCCGAGGAGAGCCGCAGGATCAGCCGGAAGGTTTTTCCTGAGTGGCTGATTCAGAGCTTTAAGGCTCGTGCACTCAATTCAAACTGGGATACCTGTTATGCTGCTGTGTCTCTGCATCTGATCGCTCTGCTGACTCTGTTGCCAGAAAAGGCCTCTCTGCTGCCGCTTGATCCATCTAATAGCACATGGATCGATAGGCTGCGTGAACAGATTGAGCAGGCTGGATTGACGCAACGGCTGGATATTTCACAACTGCACGAGTCATGGGAACGAGAGCACCCATTCGACCTCCCACTTTTTGCAGGCGCGACCGGTCTGGCACTTTTTGAGCGTCTGGATGCTTATGCCCGTCAGCGTCTGGAACTGCCCGTCGAAGGCGTTTTTTCAAGACACCAGCCGTTCTGGAGCTTTTGTCAGGATCGTTTTCAAGAGTGGTTATTAGGAGATACGCTTTTCGCTCGCGCCCATCACGGGATGCAATCTCGTCAACTGGGGAAGCCCGGCTGCATTTTTTTTGAGGAGCCGCTGCTCCCGCCAGACCAGATCCGGGCGGCTCTGGTGAAATTGCAGGAGATGGGTTATACGTTGGGCATTGCCAGTGGTCGGGTGAAGGCAGAGGCCAGTAAGCCGCTGGAGAAGTATGATCTCTGGCGTTACTTTGCTGAGGAGCACTGTGGTACCTATGATGTTGTGCTCTGGGGAGAGGCGGAGTTGCGTAAACTGGGAGAACCCAGAGTTGCGCTGGGCAAGCCACATGCCTTTCATTTCCAGGCTGCCGTGGATCGTGAGAAGGCTCTGGCGCGTGTCCGCTCGGGGTCCACTGAGCCATGGAGCATGCCCTTTATCGCGGTCGGGGACTCCACCAGCGATATCCTGGGAGGACGTGCAGCCGGAGGCCTGACTGTAGCGGTGCTGACCGGTGCTCATACCTCTGAGGCTCGTGAACTCCTTTTGAAAAGTCAGCCAGATTTTGTGATCGATGATATGACGAAGCTGCCGGAACTCTTGCAAGAACTTGAGAGTCTCGCAACCATTCAGAAATTACAGTTTCAACGGCGCGTGGTGGCGGAAAAGTTGCTCTCCCTCTGGTTTACTCGTCAGATGAATCTGCTGGTGGAGAGTGTACGTCTTACTCCCAGGGCTGTTTCACTTAATTCGTTCAATGGCTTCTTTCGCAATGGGGGCGAGGAATATTTCTTTAAAACTCATGTTGAGGAACTGGGAGTATTAAACGAATACTATCACGCGGACCTTCTGGATCAGGCGGGCTATAATATTGTACGCCCCCTTCAGCTTTTGCGGGAAAAAGAGCGTCAGATGGTGATCTACCCGGTGGTGCAGTGGCCGGTGATTTTCGATCTGATGCGTGCCATTGAAACGGAGCAGAGTCTCCCTGAAGGGATAGACGAGCATACGCTAATTGAGGCTGAGCGAGCGGAGTGCCGTCGTCTGCGAGCTATCTATGTACAGACCTTTGAGCGAGAGAGGGATACCAGTGGCTCGCCCATTCACCAATTGTTCTGGCACCGTCTGGCTGGCGGACGTTTTCAGCAGTTTTATGTCGGAAGGGATATCTCATTACCGGGCGAGAATAAGCCAGAGCGTCTCATGTTTGAACAGATCGAGCAGAGACAATGGATTATCAACGGTGTAGAGTATGAGCGCACTCTGGGCGAGTTGATTGAGGATGGGAAACGTGTATTGGAGCCGCTGAGATTTACGACCGCCATTGTCGGACACGGAGATGCGCACTTTGGCAATGTTTTTCTGGAAGGTACAGGTGGGGATGGACGTTACCTCTACTTTGATCCGGCCTTTGCGGGACATCATTCGCCTCTGCTGGATATTGTGAAGCCGCTTTTTCATAATGTCTTTGCCATGTGGATGTATTTCCCTGAACAGATTGAGCAGAGTTTGAGCCTGAACGTGAAACTGGCAGGCACGCATATTATTGTTGAACACAACTACCATTTAACGCCAGTGCGCCAGGCATTGCTACAGGTGAAGCAGGAGGAGTTACTTCGACCGCTGCTGACCGAGTTGAGGGAACGTCAGGCGCTACCAGAGGACTGGCAGGAGATTATCAATCTCGCGCTGATGTGTTGTCCGCTGTTGACTGTCGATCTCTTTTATCAGTCAAAACGCTCGGTCCAGATTGGTTGGTTAGGACTGACACAGGCTGTTCAGCTTGGAAATCGCGGCATTGAGGCCTGGAAAGGGGAGCTATGATCGCAATTGTTGACTATGGAGCGGGCAATATGTACAGTATCGCTCGTGCCCTGGAACATGTAGGTGCTCAGGTCCAGGTGACTGATGATCCGCGTTTATTGGAAGAGGCTGAGGCAATTGTCTTGCCGGGCGTTGGCTCAGCGGGTGCGGCCATGGCGCAGATGAGTGCTAAAGGACTGGATGAGGGTATTCGTCGAGCGACTGAGCGAGGCAAGCCCTTTCTAGGTATCTGTCTGGGTATGCAACTGCTGGCCGATCGCCATGCCGAGGGCGAGGTGGATGGTCTGAAATTGTACCGTGGCGAGGTGAGGCGCATTCCTCAGGGACCCAAGATCCCGCATATGGGCTGGAATCAGGTCACACCAAGCATGGCCGATCTGCCTATCTTTAAGAATATCGCGCCGCAGAGCTATTTTTACTTTGCGCACTCATATTATGTAGAGCCGCACGATCAACGTGGAGTAGCGGCCATGACTGACTATGGCTCGCCCTATTGTAGCGTTATTATCAGCGAGCATATCTGGGGAACGCAGTTTCATCCCGAGAAAAGTCAGGAAGCGGGCTTACAGATGCTGACAAACTTTGTAGAGTGGGTGCGCCGATGATCTTATTTCCAGCTATTGACATCAAGGACGGTCAGTGTGTGCGCCTCTATCAGGGCGATTACAGCCAGGTGACCTCTTACTCCTCTGATCCCCTGGAGATTGCGCTGCGCTGGCAGAAGGCCGGGGCATACTGGCTCCACGTGGTTGATCTGGACGGGGCCGCGCTTGGTGAACCGGTCAATAGTGTTCTGATCGGGCGTATCTGCCGGGAGACAACTCTAAAAGTTGAGGTTGGTGGTGGATTGCGTTCGCTGGCGCATATCGAGCATCTGCTCGGACTAGGTGCTCAACGCGTCATCCTGGGAACGGTGGCGCTGACCGATAGCGATCTGCTGACCTCAGCGTTGCAACGTTGGGGAGAGAGTATCGTAGTAGGTTTAGATGCACGCGACGGACGGGTCGCCATTCGTGGCTGGCGTGAAACCTCAGATGTACGGGCGACTGAACTGGCTCAGCGCTTGAGCGCGGTCGGCGTACGCCGCTTCATCTACACAGATATTGCACGGGATGGAGCCTTGAACGGTCCTAACCTCGACTCTCTACGTGAGATGTTGAACGCGCTCAAAGGGAGTGGGACGCAGTTGATTGCTTCAGGAGGTGTCAGTTCGTTAGAGGATCTGCGTCTGCTGGCTCAACTGACGATTGAGGGCGTGATTGTCGGCAAGGCACTTTATACAGGTTCGCTCGATCTTGTTCAAGCTCTGCGGGAGATCGCAGAAGCTCCTGCAGATCAGGCAGAGGGAACTACATGTTAGCGAGACGTATCATTCCATGTCTGGATGTCCAGGCCGGACGTGTTGTCAAGGGCATTAGCTTTGTGAATCTGCGCGACGCTGGCGATCCGGTTGAACTTGCCGCTTACTATAACGCGGAGGGCGCGGACGAACTGGTGTTTCTGGATATTACAGCCTCCTATGAGCAGCGTAAAACCATGCTAGATGTTGTGAAGCGTACAGCGGAACAGGTTTTTATTCCGGTAACGGTTGGTGGTGGTATTCGAGGCATAGAGGATATTCGGGCCACCCTGAGTGCCGGGGCTGACAAAATATCGGTAAACACAGCCGCAGTGCAAAATCCTGAACTCATAAGGATGGGTTCTGAACAGTTTGGTGCACAGTGTATCGTTCTGGCGATCGATGCGCGGAGCAATCCTCAGATGGCCAGCGGGTACGAGGTCTACATCCACGGTGGGCGTACTCCAACGGGTTTGGATGTGTTAGAATGGGCAGTGCGCGGGGTCAAACTGGGCGCAGGCGAGATTCTGCTGACCAGTATGGACCGGGATGGCACGCAGCAGGGCTACGATCTCCGTCTCAATCGTCTCATCTCTCGGAATGTAACGGTGCCACTCATTGCCTCAGGCGGTGTAGGCACGCTGGAACATCTCTATGAGGGCGTAACAGAAGGTGAGGCCGATGCTGTGCTCGCGGCTTCGATTTTTCACTTTGGGCAATTGCGTATACGAGAGGTTAAAGAGTATCTACAACATCAAGGAGTAGAGGTCCGTCTATGATACATTTTGATTCACAGGGACTAATCCCTGTTGTTATCCAGGACGAACACAACGGGCAAATTTTGATGGTTGCGTCTATGAATGAAGAGGCTCTGAGCCTGACTCGTTCAACCGGTTTTACCCATTTCTACAGTCGTTCTCGCAATAAGCTCTGGCGTAAGGGCGAGCAATCGGGCAATGTGCAGGAAGTGTACGGTATTTACGTCAATTGTGAAGAAAATAGTCTTCTGTTGAAAGTCGTACAGCACGGACCTGGAGCCTGTCATACAGGATATAGAAGCTGTTACTACCGGCAGTTACAGGACGATGACACCTATGAGATAGTCGGGGAGCGACTCTTTGATCCCGAACAGGTCTATGGCGGTGAGCAGGTTCAGCCCGCCGTGCCGACTCCCGTGGTGTCTACAGTTGTGCCTCTTTCAGAGCAAGAGTGTCAGCAACTCGCCAACGATATGCGTGCGCTCTACTCAGCCTATATCTACCTGCGCGATAACGACCTGAGCGGCGAATCCAACACTTCGCGCCTGTTGCAAGACAAAAGTATCGAGTATCTGGTGGCTCGTTTGGGCGACGAATTGCAGGAGTTGATCGAAGTGCAAGAGGGTATTCATCAGCACACAGGAAGACACGAGGATACGGTACTGGAAGGCAGTCAGGTAGCCTACTGGCTGATGTTGGCAGCCGCGACTCTCAACGTCAAGTATACTGAAGTGGAGCCGCACGAGGCCATCTTGCGTGGATACAGTGTTATAGGACATCAGACGCTTGAGCAGGCCGAGGAATGTCTGCCACTTCTGCTCTCCGATGACCGATCAGAGGTCATTACGGGGCTGGCAATGGGCTTTAGCGCGATTGGACAGGCCTGTGCTGAGGCCGGTGTGAGTCCATTAGAGCCTGCTGAATATGATATGGCGCAGATGCGTAGAAAAGGGTTCGTCACCTCATAAGACTGTCTATTGGTCGAAGTAATTCTCCGGCATTGTAATTGTACGCGGGAGTGGAAAAGAAAAGCATGATTCATTATTATGAATTAGCCACCTTAGATACTGCAAAGCGCAAGCAGCTTTTGCGCCGTGCTGAGGTCCAGATAGATGCATTACTGGAACGGGTCCGTCCGATTTTGAACGCTGTGCGCGATCGAGGAGATCAGGCGCTCGTGG
The DNA here is from genome assembly GCA_034438135.1 of Ktedonobacteraceae bacterium. Lineage (GTDB taxonomy): Bacteria > Chloroflexota > Ktedonobacteria > Ktedonobacterales > Ktedonobacteraceae > Paraktedonobacter. Next base: position 12,251 of record DAOTTL010000030.1, read on the forward strand.
AGTTCTCCGAGCGTTTTGATCATGTTCAACTGAGGCCGGAGCAGTTTCGTGTAACTCGTGAGGAGATCGAGGAGGCGCACGCGAAACTTGATCCCGCTGTCAAGCAAGCATTGGAGAGAGCAATCGCGAACGTTCGTGCCTTTCACATGCGTCAGATGCCACATGAGCAGTGGTTTAGCGAGGTCGCTCCTGGCGTGGTTGCTGGCGAACAGATCACCCCGATTACCTCAGTGGGTCTGTATGTACCGCGTGGCAAGGGATCTTTTCCTTCAGTGATGTATATGCTGGCGACTCCAGCGCAAATTGCGGGGGTCGCGCGTATCGTGGTGTGTACACCTCCGACACCGGACGGTGCGGTTGATGCCGCCTCACTGGTGGCGGCTGATCTGTGTGGGGTTCATGAGATCTACCGTCTGGGAGGTGCACAGGCCATTGCGGCCCTGGCCTATGGAACTACCACCATTGAGCGTGTCCATAAGATTACCAGTCCTGGCGGTGGTTATGTTACAGCGGCCAAGCGCCTGCTCTATGGAACTGTCGATGTGGGACTCCCGGCTGGACCCAGCGAATCGGTTACACTGGCCGATGAGAGTGCCGATCCCGAACTGCTGGCACGTGACCTCTTGATTGAACAGGAGCACGGTCCAGACTCTTCCGCGTTACTGGTCACTACCAGTCGCAGCGTTGCCGAGGCGGTGATAGGTCTTTTACCTGCCAGGATAGCCGACCTGCCTGAACCGCGTCAGGGTTTTGTGCGTACTGGTCTGGAGAGCGAGCAGGGAACTGGTGGGATTATATTCGTTGAGAGCATGAGTGAGGCTATAACCTTTGTCAATGAGTATGCGCCTGAACATCTGGAGGTGCAGGTGCGTGAACCATTTGCAATTTTGCCACAGCTCAAGAACGCAGGCGAGATTCTGATTGGACCCTATACTCCTTTCAGTGCGGGCAATTACTGTGTGGGGACAAATGCTATCCTGCCCACCGGTGGTTTCGCTCATACCTATTCCTGCACTTCGGTTTATGACTTTCTCAAACGCACTGGCATCGCCTATGTAAAGGCCGAGGGCTATCCCATGATCAGCGAGACAGTGCAGACTCTAGCAGAGTTTGAAGGGTTTCCCGCGCATGCCAGCGCGGTAAGGGAGCGCCCGGTTTCGCTCTAATTGGCAGAAAGGCAGTCTCGCGTATGACATCCAAAATTACAACCCTTCTGGTGGTTCCACACACACATTGGGATCGCGAATGGTACCAGACGTTTCAACAGTTTCGTATGCGCCTGGTAAAATGCATCAATCATCTGCTGCTCATTCTGGATACTGATCCAAATTTTACCAACTTTATGCTTGATGGACAGACGGTCCTGCTGGACGACTATCTGGAGATCCACCCTGAGGAGGTTGAGCATCTGCTCAACTATGTGCGCTCTGGTCGTCTGCTGATAGGACCCTGGTATATTCAGCCCGATGAGTTTCTGGTAAGTGGTGAGGCCATCATTCGCAATCTGCTGTTGGGACTGGGACAGTCTTCTCCTTATGGGGGAGCGATGGCGGTTGGTTATGTGCCGGATTGTTTTGGACATATCGCGCAGTTGCCTCAGATTTTCCAGGGCTTTGATATTGATAACGTTGTATTCTGGCGTGGCATCGACCCTGCTGTTGAGCAGAGTGAGTTCTGGTGGAACGCCCCGGACGGTTCAAGTGTTCTGGCTGTTTATCTCGATCCTACCAGTGGCTATTCCAATGCCCGTGAACTGCCACTCAATCCAGAGGCTCTACTCAAACGCGTTGAGGATATTACCGCTGTCCAGAGTTCACGTGCGAGCACTTCGATGCTTTTGCTGATGAACGGTTCAGATCATCTGGAGCCACAGGATGGTCTGCCTGCGGTTCTGACCGTGGCCAATACACAACTGGCTGCACAGGAGCAGTCGCTGATTCTGGGTTCGTTGCCGCAGTATGTGCAAGCTATTCTGGATGATGAACCTGAACTTCCGAGCTTCTCCGGTGAGTTTCGCTTCTCAAAATTTGCTCATCTGTTGCCCGGGGTACTTTCAACGCGTATGTGGATTAAGCAGCGCAATGCAGCCTGTGAAGAGTTGCTGACCGGGTGGGTGGAACCGCTGAGTGCCTGGGCCTGGACGTTGGATGGGAGCCGCTATCCTGAGGGCTTGATTGCTATGGCCTGGCGTCTTCTCCTTCAGAATCAGCCGCATGACAGTGTTTGCGGAACCAGTATCGACCAGGTTCACCGTGAGATGGTTGTACGCTACGATCAATGTGAACAGATCGCTAAACAATTAATTGAGGATGCCCTTCAGAAGCTGGCTCAGCATGTGGATATTCAGTCTATCCTACCGACGCTGACCTCTGTTCAGGACGATCTCTTTCTGCCCCTGGTTGTCTTTAATCCAACTCAAGCGAGATCTGTCGCGCTGGCCGAGACCTCGTTACGGGCTTACATTCCTGGCGCTCAACTCCATCTGCTGGATGAGCATGGTAGAGATGTGCCGCATGTCGCGCAGGTTGTTAGCGAGACGGTAATTTTGGATGAGACAATGGATAGTGCGCAGATGAAGGATTTTCTTCCAACTCTGGAGACGGGCAAAATTGCGGAACATTTTATGATCAGCCTGAGTTTCGATGAAAACACACCCGATGAACAGGGAAACAAATTTCTCTGGGCTGCGGTTGTCCCTGATGAGCCAAACGAGCAATTTTATACGCAAGCCGCAATGGAACGTATCCGAGCCGCTCTGGAAGCCTCCAAGGACTCTCGCTGGCGAGTGAGAGCCGTTGAAATTCCTCATGTTGCGCTCCGTTTTGTGGCTCATGATCTTCCTGCCTATGGCGGTTGCGTCTATCTGCTAAGTTCGCGTCCAGGGGATGGAACTGAGGCTGTCACAGATATTGTAGCTACAGATACCGCCATTGAAAACGCCTGGTTGCGTGTTGAGGTTGATCCGGCAGATGGGAGCCTGACCGTCACGGAGAAGGCTAGTGAGACAGTTTACACGGGTCTACACCGTTTTCAGGACGATGGGGATGTAGGCGACCTCTATAACTGGACGCCTCCTGCGACTGACATGCTGATCTCTGGTCTTGCCGCCGCACCTGTCATAGAACTGCTGAATAACGAAGCTTTTCAGGCCACTCTGCGTATCACTTCTGTCGTGCGCTTGCCTGGTCGCAGCAGCGAGAATGGTCAGACTCGTCATTCTGAAATGGTCGAGTGCACCATTGTGACGGATGTCACCTTGATCTCCGGTGGCCGAACTGTGGAGATGCATACAACAATCACGAATACCGCCAGCGATCACCGACTGCGAGTGCTCTTTCCCACTCCGCTTGTGACCGATCATGCTGACGCGGACGGAACGTTTATGGTCAATCGTCGTCCGGTGAGGCGCGACGTTCCAGAGAACGGCTGGAAGGACTGGATAGAAGAGCCTGTGGATACCCATCCTCAGAAGCGTTTTGTCAGCGTATCAGACGAGCAGCGGGGTCTGGCCCTGCTAAATCGTGGTCTGCCAGAATATGAAGTATTTCCGGCTGAGGGTGAACAGGGAGTAACACTTGCCCTGACCCTTTTGCGCTGTGTGGGCTGGCTCTCACGGAGCGATCTGGCAAACCGACATGGTCCTGCTGGACCCGTGATAGCGACTCCTGAGGCGCAGATGTTGGGCACCTGGAGCTTCGACTACGCCCTTTATCCCTATAGCGGTTCCTGGGAGGCCAACGCTGCTCTGGTCCAGCAAGAGGCCATCGCGTTTAATATTGGAGTCTGGACTACACCAACTGGCCTGCATACAGGCCGACTAGATCCGAACTGGAGCTTTATGCATCTGGAACCATCCGATCTAGTATTGAGTGCTGTCAAGCGTGCTGAGGACGGTAGAGGGTTGATTGTTCGCTGGTACAATCCGCTCGATGTGGAGGTTACTGCCGACCTGACGACCGAGCTGGATTTTGTGCAGGCCGATGGCGTTGCCTTAAGCGAAGAGACACGCCCCTCTATTCCTGGCGAGGCTGATGGTCCTACACACCATTGGCGCATCGCTACGCCAGCCGGAGCCATCCAAACAATCCGCCTGAATATGATATAAAAAAGAGAGAGGTATTGCGGGTAGAGCGTGGGACGTTCTGCTCGCAATACTTCAAAAAAGAATGGGGTGGGGCTATGCGCCTGCGAATCGCATTCGCCAACAAAATCTTATATAACCTGAAAAGTAGCTGGGTAGCCATTCCCTTCCAGCAGATTCTGCCAGGGCAAGAAATAGGGTTCAGGTAGTGCATCCCAATCGAACCAGCCGACCTCTGTGCTCTCACGCGGTGATGTGATAGTTGCCTCGCCTGAAACGTACTGGCATTCAACCCAGATGGTTACATAGTGCTTGCCTTCCTCCAAAAATACATCGTTGGTGATACCACGAAACGTAATCTCGCCGATCTCTACCCCTGTTTCTTCAAGCGTTTCACGTTTTGCGCATTCCTGAAAGCTCTCGCCATACTCTATATGTCCGCCCGGCGGTGCCCACGACCCATGACCATGGGAACCCTGCCGTCTCATTAAAAGGACTTTCCCTTCTTTTCTGACGATTACTCCAATCCCTACGCCTGGTCTATTTGACATAAATCTCTCCATTTCTCTATTAGAGATACATCAAACTCAATCTGAGTTTATCACAGCAGGCAAATGGGGAATGTGAGTCATCACTGCTTTTGCAAATCAGGACAAAAAGCTTTCGGCTTGCATAGCAGGCCGCTCCTCCTCTTATGCGCAGGAGAAAAGGATGAGTTTGCTCCAAACTCATCCTTTTCTCCTATACGGACTATTTACCTTGCTCACCGTAAAGTGAGGCTGTCTAGTTATTGTCTGGAGTAGCGGTAGGTGTGGGCATAGCACCATCGGCGGGAGTAGCGGTAGGTGTGGGCATAGCACCATCGGCGGGAGTAGCGGTAGGCGCAGGAGCCTGCCCGGCGATGGTAGCGCCGATTGCCACGCCGTTCCCATCGGTCTGGATTGTCACAGGATTAGCCATATTAATCAAGTTTGCGCAATTCAGATTAGTAAAGGACTGCATCCAGCGTTGCATGAGGAAGGTATAGAGTGAGTTCGCGGCACCCGCATCCGGGGATTGAGCAGCGATTGTCATAGGTTTGTCCAGTTGCAAGCGTGGGAGACCAGTTTTCACAAAATTCTGACAATAGGTTGCTCCACTGGCTCCTCTATTACTATGAGCTTGTGGCTGATCTACACCAATACGATAAAGGTTCGTCTTGTTAAGGCTCTGGTTATTGCCATTAAGGGTCATGGGATCGTTCAAAGGAACCAGAGCAATGGGAGTTTGCTGATCCGCAGCAGCCTGTAACTCATCTAAAGGCAGCGAAGATACCATTGTATTGTTATCCGCCAGATCGGGAGCCTGCCAGTCCTGACAGCCCAAAGCGGGATTGAGAAAGTTCGTGAGTAGAGCGTTGTCACTGGGATTAGCGATCAAGGTTGGGTTTTGGATTTGACCTTGATTGGCTGCCGAGAATTGGGCAGTTTGTCCATTCGCATTTGACAGATAACGAGTCTGTACATTGTCGCTCTGGTCCTGGTCTATCATTCCAAAGTCACGGACGGACATACAGGGCTGGCCATCGTTGGCAGTTCCCAGTGCAGGTATTTTTACCTTGCCCTCGGCAATGCCACGGTTGGCGGCTGAGAAGAAATCTGGTGCATTGCAGTAAGCAAACTGACCAAAGACCGAGCCGCGTAGACCATTGACACAGTTGTTATGTGATAATGTACCTCTGCGGTTGCTCTGCAAGGTCAGATTAGTAGCGTTGAAGCCAAACCAGATCCCGACCACAGCTCTCTGAGGTAGTGTGGGTACTGTTGGCACAACCGCAGGAGTCGTGCCTTTGTCGATAACCAGCGGACTGTATACACTGAATGCACCGGTGGTGCGATCGTAGATCACTGCCTGGACAAAGGCACTCTGGCCAGCATTGGCTTCGTTGCAGGGTCCCTGGTTAGGGTCCGTAGCTGACAACTGATATGGTGTGGCCAGTCCCTTAGCGCTGAGTGGATTTGTGGGCACCAGTATCGAACAGTTCATATTTACCTCGTCTGCATGGGATTGAAGACGGGGTAACACAAAGACTGCGCCCGCGCCCAGCACGACCAGGAGTGTTACTCCAAAACCGATCAGAGCCAATGGTGAGAATAATCTTCTCCCTTTTGGCCGGTTCTCTTTCAAGCGCATTTTTCTATGCTTGATCATGGTTTAACCCTTTCTATAATAAAGAGCACCTATTCAGAAAATCTGGTCTTTAACCAGCCAAGAGATCTTTTATCTTGAAATTCTCTTTTCTTGCATCTGTCTCATGCAGTACAAGAAACACCTGAATAGCTACGAAGAAGGAAAATATGCTATTTAAATATTTGAGATGTTAAATAGCTTCCAATACTTAAATAGCGTTGATTTGCCAATTGCTTAAAAGCTTTCTCTGTCTAGAAGATACCATGACAAACTGCATACAATGGAACATTCTGATACAATGATAGAAAAGTACTAATTTTGTACTTCTATAAGTTAAGATATCTTCACATGATTTCACCATTTAGTACTATAAAAGGGAATCTGGTAAAAATAGGGAAGGTTCAACGTATAAAGCTGCATGCCCCGAGTCAGTGCGGAAAATGCAAAAATTTCCAACTCTCGCAGAACCTCCTTTTCTTCTTTTGTGTTATGATAAGGCGAATGCGGTCAGGCATTTATTCAAGCGCCTCTACAATGTCAGGCCAGCATGCCAGACGAGAGCGATTTCACGAGAACACTGTAAGAGAGGGAACATTTTGATTGTTTTACACGGCATCTGGGAGCACATTCAGCAGGGCAAACTCTATCTGTGGGCTGAATCATCTGATTTGCCAATCACTCTGTCCAGGCGTGTCGGACGGCAGGGAAAGACTCAAAAAGCCAGACCTCATCCTTTTGTGCTCACTTCTGAGCAAGTGAAGGCAACCCTGAGCGAATTGGGGATCGACCTTTCAGGAGAGGGAATTGGAGCCGACCTCTGTGTATTACAATTGCCCTCTGCGGCCTCAGGTCCGCTCAGCTCACCAGAACTTATCCATGAGGAAGAGAAAGAGTCTCGGGCTACAGCTATCAAGTCATGGGAGGTGCAGGGACTTCTCCTGAACGCAACTGCCTCTCTGAACTTCCTTCTGGCCTTATCAGATAATCCGCCATCGGGCCTTGTCTTCGGTAGTTCATTGCGTTTCTGGATGACAGCGGCTCGCCTGGCCTTCGAGTTATTGGTTCGACAGTCCTATATGCCTGTTTTACGCGAGACGAACATAGAGGATAAACGAGCCTGGACTGCCGCCTGGGAGGCCGTTCTCAGCGTGGAGGATAGTGCTCGTCTGACTGCCCTGTCTGGTATGATGCCACCTGTTTGCTGGTCGTTTCTGCCCGGTAAAACGAGGCCAGCAGGTTTGCCACGAACAATAGTTCAGCACTTCCTCAATCAGATCATAGATGCTTTTGTGCGCAGAAATCTGGCTCTGGCAGGGTTTCCATCGATTGCCAGGAAGAATCAGAAGCGGACAAAGGGACCATCTGTCCAATGGCTGATGGCGTTGACGACTCCCGATTCTTTGCCGTTGACTGAGACTCCGGCTCTGGGTCAATTCGCGGTGGGTTTGCAGGGTTGGCTGGCAGAGCTCCAGCCAGCAAGTAAAACTGCTGCCTTTCGTACCTGTTTCCGGCTCGACGCACCTGAGATCGAAGATGCACCGGGCAAAGATGGTGGCCAGAAAGGTAGTGAGCAGAAGGAGCGGGACTGGCGTATTAGCTTCTATCTCCAGGCAAATGACGATCAAAGTTTGCTGGTTCCGGCTGAACAGGTCTGGCGTGAGCGTTCAAGTACGCTCACATTCCTCAAGCATAGTTTTGAGAATCCTCAGGAGCGTTTGCTGACGGACCTTGGTAAGGCCTCGCGCCTCTTTGCACCCATTGAAGAGAGTCTGAAAACTGCTCGCCCGGAAGTTTTGCAGGTGAAAGCCGATCAGGCCTATGCCTTTCTGCGCGAGGCCACACCACTGTTAGAGCAGAGTGGCTTTGGGGTTCTGGTCCCTTCCTGGTGGCATAAACCTGTCGCACGGCTCGGCGTCAAATTAAAGGTGCAGCCTAAAACAGGTACTACGACATCCAGTGGCCTCCTGGGACTGAATGGCCTCGTAACCTACGATTGGACCGTTTCGGTTGGCGATATCAATCTTACGGACCAGGAATTTGAGAAGCTGGTCAGTCTCAAAATGCCGTTAATCAGTGTGCGAGGTCAGTGGGTTGAACTGCGACCGGAGGAAATAGAGAAGGCCATTGCATTCTTTCAGAAGAAGCGTCATGGAAACAAGATGACGTTAGCCGAAGCCCTGCGCACTGGTCTGGGTCAGGAGCTCTCCACCTCTGGCCTGCCAGTGACCGAGATCGAGGGAGATGGTTGGGTGGGAGAACTTCTAAACAATCTCTCAGATGGTATAGAGCTGACCCCCATTCAGACTCCTGCTACTTTCCAGGGGAAGCTGCGACCCTATCAGTTGAAAGGTGTGGCCTGGTTAGCTTTTCTCTGTAAGTTTGGTCTGGGTGGCTGTCTGGCAGATGATATGGGACTGGGCAAGACCATTGAACTGATCACGCTACTCCTGCATGAGCGCGAGCAGAGGCAGGATGCGTCCTCCTCCGGTCCTGCACTTCTCATCTGTCCCATGTCCATTGTAGGCAACTGGCAGCGTGAGATACAGCGTTTTGCACCCTCTTTGAAGGTTATGATCCACCATGGTCACGAGAGACTGACAGGCGAGGCATTTACTGCCGAGGCCCTGCAAAACGATATTGTCATTACCACCTATGCCCTGGCACTGCGGGATAGAGAGCATCTGACAGCTCTGCACTGGCAGTACGTTGTGGTGGACGAGGCCCAGAATATCAAGAATGAGGTGGCCAGGCAGACTCAGGCGATTAAGAGCATCAAGGCCAGCAATCGGATCGCTCTGACCGGTACGCCGGTAGAGAATCGACTCTCCGAACTCTGGTCAATTATGGATTTTCTGAATCCCGGCTATCTTGGCTCCGCGCCCGATTTTCAGAAACAGTTTGCTCTGCCCATTGAGCGGTATCATCAGGCTGAACGGGCCGAAACCCTTAAGCGCATCATTCAGCCCTTCCTGTTGCGTCGGGTAAAAACAGACAAAGCGATTATTGCTGATCTGCCAGAGAAATTAGAGATGCAGGTCTTCTGTAATCTTACTCAGGAACAGGCCACTCTCTACGAGGCGGTCGTGAAGGAAATGCTGGAAAAGATCGAGGCGGCTGAAGAGATGGAGCGCAGAGGATTGATCCTCGCGACCCTGCTGAAACTCAAACAGGTCTGCAACCATCCCGCCCAATTCCTCGCAGATGGCAGCCGTTTGCCGGGACGCTCGGGTAAACTGGCTCGTCTGGAGGAGATGGTTCAGGAAGTTCTGGCTGCGGGCGAGAAAGCCCTGATCTTCAGTCAATTCGCTGAAATGGGCACCCTGTTGCGGCGTTATCTCCAGGAAGCAACCGGTCGCGAGGTCCTTTTCCTGTACGGGGGAACACCCAAGAAACAGCGCGATAGTATGGTGCAACGGTTTCAGGAAGACCAGCGGGCCGCGCCTCTTTTTGTGCTCTCGCTCAAGGCTGGCGGGGTGGGACTCAATCTGACGGCTGCCAACCATGTTTTTCACTTTGATCGCTGGTGGAATCCTGCCGTCGAGAACCAGGCAACCGACCGGGCTTTTCGCATTGGACAGAGGCGCAATGTGCAGGTCCACAAATTTGTCTGTGTAGGGACGCTAGAGGAACGGATCGATCAGATGATTGAGCAGAAAAAAGAACTGGCAGAGCGAATCGTCGGCAATGGAGAAGGCTGGCTAACCGAAATGTCTACAGCACAATTGCGGGAACTATTTACACTAAGCCGTGAAGCGGTAGGAGAGTGATCGATGGCAGGTTGGGATGACTACGAGGACGACTGGAATTACTATCGACCCGATCAACCTATTCGTATTGAGGGTGGGTTGAAAACAAAGAGTGAGCGCGGAGCCATTGGCTCGACCTGGTGGTCCAAACGCTGGATAGGTGTGCTGGAATCGTTTAGCATGGGCAATCGCTTGACGCGTGGACGGGCGTATGCTCGCCAGGGCCAGGTACTTTCAATAGATGTTGAGCCGGGACTGGTAAAGGCCAGAGTCCAGGGATCTCAGACTCGACCCTATACCATCAAGATCCAATTAAAGCCTCTCTCTTCACAGGATTGGGAACGGGTCATCGGGGTCATGGCCACCCAGGCACTTTTCGCGGCCAAATTGCTGGCTGGCGAGATGCCTGAGACTATTGAAGAGGCTTTCCAAAGGGTTCACCTCTCCCTTTTTCCAACGACTGTAAAAGACCTCGTTACCAGTTGCACCTGTCCCGATTGGGCTAATCCCTGCAAGCATGTTGCGGCTGTCTACTATCTGCTTGCTGAGCGCTTTGATGAAGATCCTTTTCTCATTTTTAAGTTGCGCGGACTCAGCAAAGAAGAGATTATCCAGGCCTTGCGGCAGAAACGTGCAGAGAGTTCCATCTCTGAGAAGACGGCCTCCAACGGAACCGAGAAGACGTTACTCGCAGAACCTGTTGTCTCGTTGGAGGACGATTTCAAGCATTTCTGGCAGGCAGGAGAGGGGCTGGAGCACTTTGCAGTCAATCCTGCTGCCTTCCATGTAGATAAAGCTGTGCTGAAGCGGCTAGGGACCTCACCCTTTGAGGTGGATGGACAGAATCTCTCATCTCTCCTGTCCCAGGCCTATGATATCATCGATGCTGTTCTCCCCGACCAGGAAGAGTGAGCCGCGCATACACTATCCTTTTCTTCTACGTTGTCCGGTTCCTCCTCGGTCTTTTTCTCCTTTCGAGAAAGATCTCTAAATCGCTTTTCTTAATACGGTACCCCTGACCTAGATCGATCGCTATCAGCTCTCCACGGCTGATCCATTCGCGTACCGTTTTGGGCGTGATCTTTAACCTCTTTGCAACATCGCCCGTTGTATAGAGTTCATCGTTTTGCATTGGACCCTCTCCATCACTCATTGTATGGGTTGATTGTACCACTCACCAATACTTATGGTCAATGAACAATTTAGTAGTTGATATCAGTTCATAATGTGGTGTATAATGGCTCATGAGTACGTGAAACTACTTAATGGTTCAAAAAAGTATGTCTAAGGATAGAGAAGGATATGCTGGTGTATGAAAGGAAATTGAGGGATGGCTCGTGAGAACTATCATGGTGGTCATGTGTATCAGCTTATTGGCGAACCCGGTCCGGGGGCGAATGCTGTAGGGTACGTGCGCTATAGCTCTGCGCTCCAGGATCCGGCTACGCTTGTGACGCAGAAGAGGCGTATCAGGGAATTTGCTGAGCGGAAGGGGTGGTCTATGGTGGGTTGGTACGAAGAAGCCGAGCGGAGTGCGCTCTCCGAGGAGATTGAGCAGAGGCCGCTTTTTGCTCAGCTTTTGAAAGAGGCCGGGAAGCAATTTCAGGTTGTCTTGTGCTATGGGAATAGTCGTTGGTCTCGTAACATGGAGGTGGCATATGCGTCGTTGACGATTTTGAGGCGTTTGCATGTCTGGTGGGCGACTGCTGACGGTTTGTGGGATATTGATAAGGTACAACAGGATGGATTTGACATTGCGTTTGCGGTGGATACGCAGATGAACGCGAGCTATCTGCGTCAGCTATCGAAGCGTACGATTGACGGGAAGGAGGATCGAGCGAGGGCTGGTTATCACAATGGGAAGGTGCCGTTTGGTTATCTGCCACCGGTGTATCCAGGTGCTCCCGAAGGTGCTGGCTCGACCTGGCGGCCTCCACGCATGCCTGCCTGTCCTGATCCAGTGAATTTTCCGGCTCTGAAGCTCATTGGGGAACTGGCCGCGAAAGGTTGGACAGATGGAGCTATTGCCGATAAGTTGACGGGATATGTCTCTATGACGGCCCGTTTTGGCGAACGTCAGTTAACGAAGAATACCATTGCCTCTTTGCGTCGTTTATGGTTTCCCAGAGAGTTTGCTCCTGGAAACGGTCATGGTACCATCAAAACTCCTGCCGGGGAATTGATTGAGGGGAAACATCAAGCGGCCTGGCCATATGAGGTCTGGCAGTGCATGCTTGAAGTTAAAAAGAGTCAATATCGGCGTCCCAGGCGAGAAATGCAAAGAAAAAATCACCTGTTCAGCCAGATCATTGTCTGTGCGGCCTGTCGTCGCCTCCTGCGAGTGGCCTCACGCGATAAAAGTGGTTTGCCTTACTACAGGGATACGAGCCGTGAGCGCAAATTACCATGTCCAACCTCAGGCAACTTATCTATTCGCAGTAGTCGGGTGATCATGCAATTTACCGAGCTATTGCGAAGTGTGATCCTTCCGAACAATTGGCGCAAGGATCTGCTGGAGTACTATAGCGTTTCAGCGGGGGGAAACGTTAGCGATGGTGAGAGAACTGCTAGCATATCTTTGCTCCAGCAAGCCATGATGATAGGCGAGACCTGGGAGGGCATGCTTGCTCGCTGGCAGGAAGGGAGTTCTGAGGAGCGGTTGGATATTGTGCGGTCTCTTTTGCAAGCGGGCGGTTTGATCTATGATCTGGAGCGTCAGAGTATTGTGGGACTGCATCCCTGTGAGAACGTTTTCGGACTGCTGACTCTGGGTTTGCAAGCCAGTGGCGGGTGGGTGCAGCGTGGCGATGAATTGTGGCTGTGCGGTTACGATAGCAATGATGGTGCTTCTGGCCTTGCTGGCAAGTGAGACAGAAGATCAAATGCGTTCATCCTTCTCACTCTTTCTCACTTTTTTCAGCACGGACGAAACGGAACAATAAGGCCAAAACGGGCAGAAATGTGGTGCATATGTCCCATGTCTGCTCGTTTTTTTGCGCTTATACTGGCGGAGAAAAGGCAGAGGCTAACAAAGGAACTTTTGCATGAGCTATATCGTCAGTAATTGCGAATGTATTAATGACATCCGGCTCAGGATAACGATGGAGCCGGACGAGAAGGAGACCGTCTATGTGGCACACATTGAGCAAAAATTTTCTCAGAGAACATCGTCAAAAATCAGTTTACACATTGATCGTCTTATGTATGAGCCTCTTGCTTCTGGCTGGGTGCAGTGGTGCATACACTGCTACTACGAGTTCTTCTACGGGTTCGACTAACTCTGCTGCTATGGCACCTAACAGCCCATCAAACGCTCAACACTCAGCTCAGGGGACATCGTCAGGGAGTACATCTTCCCAGTATGGCCCCCAGTATCTGGTGAAGAGCTTACAGGTGACGCTCTCAGCCCAGGATACACGTCAGTCCGCTACTGATTTACAGCAATGGATAGGGCTTGCGGACCCTCAGTCAACTACAAACGGCCTCAATTACTCACTTGTTGGCGAAAATCAATACAATGTTACACTCAATTTCCTGATTGATGTTGCGCATTATAATCAGGTTGAGACCTATTTACGTGATTACTCCAAACAAAAAGGAAATACCCTGTTAAGCTTGCAGGAGACAGTACAGGATGTGACAAACGATTATGTGGACACTCAGGCGCGGCTGACGAACCTGCGTTCTGAGCAGCAACGGTTGCTGGGCTTTATGCATCAGGCGCAAAATGTTAATGACGCCGTGAGCATTGAGCAGCAACTTTCACAGGTTGAGGGGCAGATTGAGGATATCGAGGCGCATATCAACGAACTCAAAGGTCAGACAACTTTCTATAATGTGACCATTACGCTCCAATCGCCAGGTGCACCAGTCGTCACACCAGCGCCGACTCAGTGGAGTATCGCGCCGATCTGGCAGGGTGCCTGGTCTGCGGTAATCGGGATCTGGCAGGTATTGGTTTCAATGATTGTCTGGTTAGCCGCCTTGAGCATCTATATTATTCCCATCATCATCATTGTCTGGCTGGTACGTCGGTGGCGTCTAAAGTCAGTTCGCGCTGTTCCGCTAAGCTCGCTCGGTCAAACTGACGAACCAAAATAAGGGTGGTTCACATTTCTGCGGCTTGCAAAGCCGCCTCCCCCCCGAGAAAAGGGAGAAATGGCTGAGTTTGCAAGCAGCAACGCTGCTTGCAAACTCAGCCATTTCTCCCTGAAAAGCTGGCGGCGCAGCCGCCAGCAAGAGGGTTTGCTCATTTTGCCAAAATGAGGGATGACTCAGCATCCTTTCTTCTTTCTTTTGGGTGAGGGGCGGCTTTGCAAGCCATAGACATGAAGGGAAGTAAAAAGGGGTGCGGGGGCCTCCCTCACGTTGCAAACTGTACTAAGGGACAGTCTATCCCTGACCATTCAGTGGTGGTAGGAGAGGCGGGTCTGGGGTATAGTGAGCAAGAATAGTTACCAC
>DAOTTL010000031.1:0-3668 GCA_034438135.1 Ktedonobacteraceae bacterium
TCTCTCGGTTGCTCGTTGCCTTATTGCGGATCTTTCTGAGCTAGAATCCTTTGGTGCTATTCAGATCTCTTCAGCGCCATAAAGTACGCCGGGAGAGAATTCTGCGATGTCTGTTCAGTTGTCTGCTGGCTCTACTCTCGACTGTTTATGTTCCTGTGTGAAAAAGACAGAGGTACAATGGAGAGAAGAGCCAGTTCAGTCCTTCCCAAACTCGTCTAACACATCCAAACTATTAATAAAATCGCGATAGGCATCCAGATTATCTGGTTCTAGATCTTTTCGCATCTCAGTTTTGGAAGAAAGCGTCTCGTCACTATTTTCCAGGGCAACACCTGCACGTTCCAGAACGCTCTCCTCGACGAAGATAGAAGTTTTTGCACGCACCGCCAGTGCGATCGCATCACTAGGACGTGAATCTACCTCCACATGCCTGCCAGCGATATCCAGCACGATGCGTGCATAGAAGATATCTTCGATCAAGTCCGAGATCACCACACTTTCGATGTTCGCTCCCAGATCATGGATCACGTTTTTCAACAGATCATGAGTGAGCGGTCGGGGTGAACTGGTTCCTTGCAATTCGATAGCGATAGCATAGGCTTCAGCGTGCGCTATCCAGATAAACAGGTAGCGCTCTTGTTTTGTTGCTTTCAAGATGACGACCCGCTGCGATGTCTGCAAATTGATTCGCACACTTTCAACTGTCATCTCAACCATGTACCTGACTCCCTCTTGTGTGGCTGGGAACCGTAAAAGAGCCTCTATCGATTGTATTGTACACCCTTTCCAGGGCGCTTCGCAAATGTACTCATCCACGTCTCACTCCAACTCCCTGGGAACCTGTGCTCTGGTCCGGTCACACTCATGTTAGAACGGTTTGCTTGCTTCCCTGACCGGGAGCATCTTTTATCGTTGTTGGAAAGCCAGCGTTTTACGTTACTTTCCGTCTTCTTATGGAAGTATAGCAAATTGATAGCAGTATTCCAAGTGGTAAGAGCATACCAATTTTTCTTCTTCTCCGAAAATTCGTTCCAGAACTGCTTGACTACGCTAAAACAGTTTGTTATGATTTGAATAACCGTTCTACTTTCGCGTAATGTAACTCAGACGATGCGGGCCTATTTGTTGAAAGGCAGGAAATATGCGGATATCCTCCGAACAAGCCAGTGATATTCAGCGGCGAATATATGATTTTATTGTCAATTACATGAAAAATGAGGGCATGCCGCCGACAAACCGCGAAATCGGTCAGGCTATGAAAATTGCCAGCACTGGCCATGTGGATTATCATCTTTCTATGCTGGAGAAAAAGGGATATATCCAGCGTGAAGCGAAAAAGAGCCGTGGCATCAAGCTGGTTCAGCAGCTGTCTGCTGGCATTCCTATTATGGGAAGGATTGCTGCTGGCGAACCCATAGAGGTTCATACTGACAGCGACCAGGCACTGGATATGGGCCACGACTTTGACCAGCAAAATACGTATGCTCTGGAGGTCAAGGGGCGCTCGATGATCGAGGAGCACATTTGCGATGGAGATTATGTAGTGATCCATCCACAGGCTGTCTGTACTAATGGTGATATTGTTGTGGCTGTTCATTTCCCGCAGGGGAGTAGTGGACGTGCGACTCTCAAACGCTTCTTCCAGGAGCCCGATCAGGTGAGGCTGCAACCCGCGAATTCGGAGATGGAACCCATTTATGTACCCCGTGCTGAATGGGATACAGAGTGGCACATTCAGGGGAAAGTAGTGGCGATCTTCCGCCAGTATCGAGCTGCCTGACCTGTCCTTTTTGCTCTATCGCCTCGTGTCCTCGCGTAGTATAGAAGGTGTAAAGGTGCCCGGTAGAATTCATAGCGGGCACCTTTTTCGTGCTTCTTTCGCAGCAAAACATGTATGCATGGCGAGATGTTGAGAAGTGGCAGTCCATTTCATCAGGCCGATGTCGCAGATGGCCCAAAACGGCTGCCTGTGGAGGGTCTCCTGGGAAGAGAGTTTAGTTATGACAGAATGAGGACTTTTCCCTCGTGCTGGTTTTCCTCACTGTTTCCCTTGAGGATTTCATTATTGTCTGCTATACTTCCAATAGGTGCTTGCCTTCTTCTTTCAATATCTGGCTTCGGGACCAGTAAGATTTGAGTTTGTCCCTGGAAGTTCAGTTGTTTTAGCGCGAGAAGTAGTCACTTTGCATCATTTGTGCTCTAGGCATGGGTCGTTATCGGTGATAAGGAAAGGACTCTGAATATATGAGAGTTGCCGCGTTGGCGCTCGTCCTGATTGTGGGGGCTGCGGTGGTGCTGGCCTTCGCGAACACCCTTAACTCCTGGGTCCTTGGTGGTTTGCTCGGCGGTCTGGCTGCCATCCTTATCAGTATCCCAATCTCTCTGGTCCTTTTTACCCTTATTGCTCGTCGCCAGGATGCTCGTCAGCGCGAAGAAAAGGCAGGGGTGCATTTTGTTGAAGACCCTTATTATGAAGAAGAGTCGGTAGTTTACGAGGCTGATGGTTTTTCCCTTTCCGAAGAGGATATGGAGCCTCAATTAGACGAAACATCTCAGTACGCTCACAGACGATTACGATCCTCGGGTTACTTATCTTTACCTCCGGCAGGGTACAGTACACGTTCGCGTGATAGAGAGCAGTACCAGGAACCGCGCAATTATCCCCGCCAACCACGTCCAGCAGCCCGTGATAGAGTAGAACCCGCGCCGATGCAGCGTCCAGCCCAGAAACGCAATCTCTCGACTCGTTCGCTGGCTCAGCATCGGTCAGAGGCATTACGTCAGGCACGCCTGGAGGCTTCGTCGAATCAGCATCAGGAGAATGGCTCTGGTAGCAGTTCCCTCTCCCGCCATGCACAAACCAATCGTGGCCAGACGCAACGTCCTTCCACTCGTTCAACCCAACAGCCTCGTCCCTCATCATCTTTTACGACGGGTGCGGTACGGCCTTCTGGCAGACGTGATGGTCGTTCAGATCCGCGACGAGAAACGCCGAGGTCCTGGGATGAGCAGGAGTTCTCCGACGATCTGTCAACCGATCAGTTGGATGAACCCTATCAGCCTTATCCTCGTCATCCTACTTATCCACGCCGTCAACGTGCTTCGCGCATGGTTGATCCTTCGACCGACGCCCTCGATGAAGATAAAGAGCGAGATGCGGCTCCCCAGTATCGTCCAGGTCGTGATCCTGAGAGAGTCTCTGGCAGTCTACGCAATCCTCTTGTGAGGCGGGCTCCCTATCTCTATGAGGATGATCCTTTGCGCGAAGCTTTTGCTCAACAACTCGATCCTGATCGCCATATCACCCGCAGATCATCCCTCTACGACGATGAAGAATAGCTTTCTTTTTTACTCGCCGCCGCAGGCGGCAAGCAGAGGGCACCTGAGTAGTTACCATCCCTTACTTTTCTACGGCTTGCAAAGCCGCCCCTCCCCCCGATAAAAGGGAGAAATGGCTGAGTTGGGCAGCAGCAAAGCTGCTGCCAAACTCAGCCATTTCTCCCTGAAAATCTAGCGGCGCAGCTGCCAGAAAGAGCGTCTGCTCATTTTGCCCAACTGAGGGATGACTCATAGCCCCTCCCCTGAAAAAAGGAGAAATGGCTGAATTTGGAGGCAGCTTTGCTGCTGCTAAACTCAGCCATTTCTCCCTGAAAAGCTAGCGGCGCCGC
>DAOTTL010000032.1:0-16642 GCA_034438135.1 Ktedonobacteraceae bacterium
GCGGCGCCGCTAGCTTTTCAGGGAGAAATGGCTGAGTTTAGCAGCAGCAAAGCTGCCTCCAAATTCAGCCATTTCTCCTTTTTTCAGGGGAGGGGCTATGAGTCATCCCTCAGTTGGGCAAAATGAGCAGACGCTCTTTCTGGCAGCTGCGCCGCTAGATTTTCAGGGAGAAATGGCTGAGTTTGGCAGCAGCAAAGCTGCTGCCAAACTCAGCCATTTCTCCCTGAAAATCTAGCGGCGCAGCTGCCAGAAAGAGCGTCTGCTCATTTTGCCCAACTGAGGGATGACTCATAAGATTCCTGCAAGATTCTGGGTTGGCCTGGGAGAGGTGCTAGCTTCCTGAGACAAAGTATGTTAGTATGGACTAAAAGTTAGCGAATTCAAGGAGGCTACTGGCTTGTGAGTCATCTAATAGACGCTTTAACAGGATTGATTCAGAATCTCTACGTGGTGACGGGTCTTGTTGGAATAGCTATGGCTATGGCTATTGAGAGTTGTTGTATTCCACTTCCAAGTGAAATAATTATGCCATTAGCGGGTGCTATGTTGGCTTTAAGTAATAATTCAGGAGCAAAGCATCTACTAGGAATAAATCCGAGCTGGCCGGTCTGGCTCAGTCTACTATTAATAGCATTGGCTGGCTCGCTGGGTGCTCTGGTGGGTTCGATAGCTGCTTACGGGATTGGCTATGCAGGTGGGCGTCCGTTGATATTAAAGTACGGAAAATATGTGCTCATCTCGCAGCACGATGCCGATCAAGCGGATAGGTTTTTTCAGCGTTGGGGATCGGCCACGGCCTTTTTCTCTCGTCTTTTGCCAGTAGTTCGCACCTATATTTCTCTGCCAGCTGGTATTACTAAAATGCCATTTGGTCGTTTCTGCATCTACACATTTCTTGGCTCATTGCCCTGGTGTTTTGCGCTGTCTCTGATTGGCTATCAACTGGGCAACAATTACGATAAAATCAGTGGGCCCTTGCACTACTTCGATGCAGCGATCGTTGTGGCAGTAATTTTGTTGGTAGTGCTCTATGTTTGGCGTCACATTCGTAACGACCGGCGTGCGCGTGCAGAGCAGAATGCTCTGAATACTGAGGGTCAGTCGTCTGCAAATGTTCAGAATCGGCAGCCATTTCAGCCTCAACAGCCTCAGGAACAGGCCTTTGCTCGTCCAACCTTCCAGGGACAGGCTCCTCAGTCGCCGACCTGGAATCAGGGTCAGCCACCAGTTCAGCAGAATTGGAGACAGCCCCAGCCTCCTCAGGGTCAGCAGCCTCAGTGGGGGCGTTCTACCTCCCCTGTGCAGCCGCCGCAGGAGAATAGTCAGATGAACGGTCATAACCGTCAATAAGCCTTTTCTCAAGGTGAGGAGCCGAAGCAAAATACATGGCCGAAATCATCTCGCCAGCTCCGAAGCTGGCTTCCTGGAAAATCTGGCTCAAGACGAGCCGTCCTTTTACGCTGACCGCGACTCTTAGTCCGTTGCTTGTGGGCACTGCTGCGGCAGCGTATGAGGGGGTTTTCCGTCCACTCAATTTTAGTCTGGCCTTTTTGGCCGGGCTTTTTTTGCAGGTTGGGACCAATTTTTTTAATGAATACTTTGATCATCGCTATGGTCTGGACAGCGTAGAATCGTTAGGCGCAAGTACGGTTATCTTTCGTAATGAGATGACCGCGGGCCAGGTACTGAGCGGGGGTATTGTAAGCTTTGTTCTTGCCATCCTTCTCAGCGTAGGGTTAATTGTCCTGGTGGGACCCGCTATTATACTCTTTGGTCTGGTTGGGATGGCAATCGCCTATTTTTATAGTGCGCGTCCCTTTACCCTCGCCCGGAGGGGTCTGGGCGATATTATGGTTTACCTTGCTATGGGCCTGCTCATGACCTGGGGAGCATACTATGTACAGATTAAGCGCTGGTCCTGGCTGGTTTTTCTCCTCAGTATCCCTGTGGGTTTTCTGGTCACGGCTATTCTCAATATGAACAACGTGCGCGATTACCAGGAAGATCTTGGCGTACACAAACTGACCCTGCCTGTCCGCTTCGGTCAGACTTTTGGGGTCTGGTACCATACCTTTCTGCTCGTGGGAAGTTACCTGGCGGTAACACTTTTCGTTCTTTTAAAGTGGTTACCGTTTCCGGCTCTGCTCGTCTGGGTAACCGCCCCTCTTGCACTGGTGAATATCCGCTCGGTTCTCACCGCCGTTGATCGTAAAGCGTTTATCATTGGCATCAAACGTACTTCTCTGCTGCACCTTGTATTTGGGGTTGCACTGGCCTTTGGTCTGGTTCTCGCACGCCTCTAGTTGGACGAGAATGGTCTTGTGTCAGCGAAGGAACGCAGGCAGAGATGAAAGAATATACATATGAGCACAAAAACTACCTCGTTGGAGGAGAAATTTCGCGCCAGCGGTGGGAAGCAGCCGTATGTGAGACGTCTTTTCGGGCGTATTGCAGGCGTCTATGATCTTATGAATCGGCTCATGAGTCTGGGACTCGATCAGCGCTGGCGTGTGTTTGCCGCTCGCTATCTGGCTCTTGGAACTGGTGAACTGGGTCTGGATCTGGGCGCTGGCACAGCCGATCTTACCATTACAGTGATTCGTCGTTCTGGTCCTGGTACTCGTATGATCGGAATGGATATTACTCCTGAGATGCTTGACGAAGGACGCCGCAAAATCGAACGACTTGGCTTGCAGGAACAGATCGAACTACGTGTAGGAGATGCCGAGCAGATCGATTTGCCTGATAACAGCGTCGATGGCTGTTGTTCAGCTTTCACTGTACGCAATCTCTCAGATATTCATCAGGGCTTTCGCGAAATGTTGCGTGTTGTTCGTCCAGGTTCGCGGGTCGTCTGTCTGGAGATCAGCCACCCGCCAGGTAAAATTTTTGGCTCCCTTTTCCACTTCTACTTTTATGAGCTGGCTCCGCTTTTTGGTTCTATCCTTGGTAAGGCGTTTGAAGAATACAACTATCTCCCGAACTCGCTGACCACTTTCCCGGATGCGCCTACCCTCAAAGCAATTATGGAAGAGGTTGGTTGGAGCGAGGTGCGTTTCTATCGTCTTAATGGTGGCATCGTCGCCGTTCATGTGGGCACGAAACCCGGCGGTGAAGAACAGATATAAAAAAGTAATCATAAGAAATGGCTGACAATCTCAGCCATTTCTTATGATTACTTTTGGCTTAAACCTGGCCTGCATGAGAAGGAATATTGGGAAAGCTGTACAGCTAAAGTAGGATGGTAAACTTCGCCAGGCAAAGAAGAGAGGGAGAACAGCTAGCAGTAAGGCGATTTCGGGGCAGACTTTGCACAGACGCCAGTAGATGGCCAGCATCGTTGCCATAACAGCGCCCTCAAGTAGCGTATAGACCCAGTTAGGCAGATAGGGCAGCAGGTGGTATGAACTCAGATTGATCAGACCTATTCCCAGGGGGAACATTGGGTCCGACATTGGTGCCAGAACCCCTGAGAGCCATGCGCCAGGGTTCCAGATGATGAATGGCAGATTAATTGCCAGAGCCAGAGCACCGGCCAGGATAAGACGTACAATAGCTTCGCGCAACCCCTGGTTACGCCAGATCAACAGAAGGTAGAAGGGTACAAAGAACCAGGCAATCTGTTTACTCGCAATGGCCAGGCCGAGAAAGAGCACAGAAAGCCAGCGTTTATCTCTGAACAGCCATGCCAGGACCACCAGGAGTATATAAAGGATATCGAGGCTACCAGCCATAACAGCACTTAACATTGGCACATTGGCCAGAGCCAGCAAAACTATCCAGGGCCTTAGTTCTTTTCTTGTCACTTTCCAGCCCACCCAGACCAGAATAAGATAAATTATGAGGTAGAAAGGTATAATATTGTTCATTTTCAGAAAGGTCAACGGGACCAGTGTGAGGAAGGACAAGGCGGGATAGCTAACCTTTGATTCAAATTCAGGAGCCACTCCTGCCTTTAAGGCCGTATCGAATGTTGAGCGAAAGTCTATCCCGCTGGGATAGTCAAGTTTCCCAGCAAACTGGCCTTCACGCAGCGGCGTAGTCCAGCTTGGTTGGATACCGAAGCTGCGAGCGACATCCAGGATATTCGATGAAGTATAAGGGTTTTTTCCTTCCAGGAGCAAGTGAGCTGCATTTGCATCGAGAGATGTGCCATCGTTTGAATAGATCGGTGTAAGGAAGCATTGTACAATCGTAATGCCCGCCACCACACAGCCAATAGCCAGAAGAATAAACGTACGCATTAGGGCCATGCGTTGTGCGCGTCCTCCGTGCTGGTGTGCCAGATCCATTTGCTGGCAGCGACTAATGGGTTTAATGGCCATCCACAAAGCATAAAAGCCGCCGATTGTCAGACCAAAGGGCAGTAAGCCAGAGCATAGTTCCATGAGTGGAAGATACCATTGGCGTTCCAGAGCCGGAGTGAGCGCGAATGTTGGGGTAATAATAGTCAATGATTGGAAGAGCAGAGCGAGACCGACCCAGACGGCCCTTCGTTGAAGCTCAACAACGTTATAATTCTCAGAAGAGATGTCTGGTGTAAAGAAAAATCGTATCCATCGGTAATTAAAGGTGAACCTCTCTGTGCCTTCTTGTAGAGTCTGTGTAAGGCGAAGTCTCTGTTCCATCAAGATTCTCTTTTAGTCTCCTCTCTCGCATAACTACATTGTCTTGTTTTTATTGTAGTATCGTATCACGCTTGTTTGCATTACATTGGTGATTTTTTACTAGACAAAGAAAGAGACGAGTGAGCCATGGCTTCAGCCACCTATAGGACTCCTTTCTCTTACCTTTCTTTATTGCTAGAGAAGCAGAAGAATCATTACACAAGGTGAGAGAATTATAGAAAAATATGGAGAACTTTATTGATTTTGGACATAAAACATATTATTATAAACCGGTGAGATCAGTGGGTCACCTATCTGGTGATCAAGTGGATAGGAAAGACTATTGAGTTAGCGCCGGAAAATTGCTTACAACCTCGCCGGCTGCATAGTAATGATAATAGTGAGAGATATGGAACCTACATCTGAATTTAGGACCTGGCAGGATCTTTTAGGTCAACTGATCAAGAATCCTCAAGAGAAGCAGCGTCTTGCACGTGAGGCTCATGTCAAGACTATTACTTTACGCCGTTGGGTGATGGGGGAATCGCAGCCGCGTGAGGACAATCTCCATCGCCTGGCGAGAGCGTTGCCATCCGAGCTGGCTCCTGCCTTTCAGCGCTTAGTAGAGAAGGAATTTCCTTCATTTGCCTATGGAGATTTTGAACCTGGTCGAGTTTTGCCGGAGATTCCTTCTGAACTTTATGCGCAGGTACTGAAGCTCTATGCAAAGACCCCACCAGCTCTGGCTCGGCAGAATTTGTACAATCTCATCTTTGATCGCGCGATTGGGCATCTGGATCCCGATGGGCTGGGAATGTCTATAACCCTTGCCTGCTGCGTGCCTCCACGGGACGGACGGCTGGTCCGTTCGCTTCGCCAGACGGATGGCATAGGAACACCGCCTTTCGACCGCGATCAGGGACGCAAGACCATCTTTCTGGGTTCGGAGTCTGTGGCTGGTACCGCTGTTACGACCTATCGTTGTTCTAGTATTGAGAGTCGGGAGGAGGTTTCTTTTACGCCAGTGCATTGGACCGAGTACGAGAATAGCGCGATTGCTTTTCCCATCTTGCGACAGGCGCGTGTGGCTGGTGCGTTAATTGCCTCCAGCACCAGGGCGCGTTATTTTACATCGGTTCATCGTTCTCTGCTCGAACTCTACGCGAATCTGGTTGTTTTGATGTTTTCTCCCGACGAATTTTACGATCCAAATGATATCAAGTTAGGGGTTATGCCAGCTCTGACAATCCAGAATCCTTACTTTGCAGAGTTTGAGCATAGGATGAGCACGAAGCTCAAGAATGCCTCACGAGATAGTGGTCATATGACAATGCAACACGCTCATCGCTGTGTCTGGCAGGATATAGCTGATGAGCTTCTGCATATTCGGCGCGGTGATTGATGCTCGCAGGCTTATAGTTCGCTTAATGGACAGGTAGATGACGAGTCAGATGCATTTCTCTTCTGATTCGTCACCTGGTTTTCGGACGTTGACTGGATAAAGACCAGCCGCTTATTAAAACTGATTGCGGCGCGTGGTTGTGACCTGCTGACGAGTATTGTAGCGTTCCGAAAAGACCAGACGAGCGAGTGCAACGAGTCCCCAGCAGATCAGGGCATAGATAAGCATTGCAACCAGGGTCGAGAGTTCAAAGACGCTCTTTGTACCCACGGCCTGGTCGTTAAAGATGCCGTTAAAAGGTGCAATGAAGATATGGCTAAATCCGTAAAGGAAGGTAATAAAGCCGTTATTTTCAGACGCTCCTAAAAGGCGGAAGACGAAGCGCAGGCCGAGGACAATCTCCAGCACGCCCAGTATGAAGTAGATGATTGTTGTGGCCCAGTAACGAGCGTTTGCACGCTGAGCGTTCCGATCTTCATACACTGCTGTTCGGTTCTCAACCTGATTGCCTGCCGGGTCTATATAGTTGGCATGCTGGCTCTCCATATATGTTCCGTTGGCGTTAGACGATCTGACAGTCTGGCTGCCTGCCGGGGGATTAGCGGGTTTCGTTGTTTGTGAATACCCTGGATCGGATTGTGCGTAGTTGGGATCTGGCTGTGAATATCGTGGATCTGATGGATAAGGTTGATTGGCCATCGTTGATCTCTCCTTTTCATGAATGCTGGATAAATTGGTTACGCCTGGAACGTTCTACCATCAGGCGTTATCTGTGTGCTCCTGAGGAAATATCTCTCTTCCAGAACACTTAGAGTTTTTTACTCTACTCTACATGCTTTTCAGGTTTTTTATGTGCACAAAAAAACGATCTGCTTTGATCACGTACTACCTTCTGAAAAAGTGGCAGGTTTGGTGTCTGGTGCTCTTACTCGTTCTTCCTTTTTCTAAAGAAAATTGAATACGAAAGCTTAAGTGTTTCGTGTATAGGGCAACAAGTACTAGAGATAATAACAGGAAGATGCTTTTACAAGGAGGTTTTTCCTATGACCATCACACTTGGCTCACTTCTGGTGACCCTTATCATTTCAGCAATTGTTGGTTTTATTGGCGAGCTTCTGGCTCGCAGGCGTGCCCCATTTGGCATAATTGGCGCAATTATTGTGGGATTTATTGCTATCTTTCTAGTGACAGCGGTCCTGGGCTGGCACATCGCCGGTGAGCCAACCCTTGGAGGTGTTCCCCTGATAACATCGATTATTGCGGCTGCGATACTGGTGGCTATCTGGAGTGCATTTGCGTACCGCCGGGTGCATAGCTATTCTTCGCGCTATTATCGACGCGGGACATATGTTCGCAAACCTCGTCGCCGTCGTCGCTTTTTCTAGCTTCTTTTTGCAATGAAACGAGTAAGTTTTTAAGAACATGAAAGAGAGCCACTGCCACGCTTTGCATGGCAGTGGCTCTCTTTCATGTTCTTACTCGACTTTAAGTTGTTTAGAGAGCAGAAATGCGCTAAAGTTTGCGACGCTTTCTATCTCTCCGTCATTGAGCATGTTTACCATTTTCCTGACCACCAGACGGTTAGGCTGACCGGGTGTTGTGGGTAGTGCGAAGCCGATGGCATTGACTTGTTGAGGTTCGCGTTCGTAGCGGATCTCTTCGGCAAACATTTCCAGGAGTTCGGCGATGTCCAGGTCCAATGCCTGTGAGAGGTTCTCTAAGACACGTGAGGATGGGTATTTTTGTCCCCGCTCAATTTCACCTACGTAGATCTCTGAGAGACCAGCCTTCTCGCCCAGCTCTTTAATGGTCATCCGTCTATCTTGCCGCTCTCTTCTAATAACCCGCCCCATTATTTCCTGTAAGTCCATCTCCCTACTCCTTTTTTCCATTGCTCTCTTTTTTTGATCTATGCTTATGGCATAGCTGACTCTTTTGCCTATGCTATAAGCATAGATTTTCTCTATAATTATACGCTTTCGGCATGATATATTCAAGAGGAGAAAAGGTTCTTCAGGGTTTCGCAAAAGTCTTTTGTGCAGCAGTTGCTAAACCCCTCTCCAGGAGAAAAAGCTGGACGGTGGCAGCGCGGTCGCGTTGCCACCATCCAGCCAAACGGGTAGGTGGAGGGAAGAACGCGATTTTTGAGAAACCCCGAGATTTTTTGCAAAAAGAGTTTAGCGCTTAGAAAAGATACATTTAAAGAGGAAAAGGAGAAGGTTGCTATGCCATTTGTTTCTTCATCCTGGACAGCCTTTGCCGGACAAAATGATGTCCGCTCGGCTCTACATGTTCCTATGATTTATGAGAATGTAGAGGCAGAGCCTGTGCACTGGGAGTATCGTACGTTGCGTGTGGATACGAGAGAGCAGGAACTGCCTGATGAGACCACACTTAACGAAATGGGCCAGCAGGGTTGGTTGCTTGCAGGTCTATTGGATCAACGTGTCTCGAATGCTGGTTCGTCTGTTTCCTACTACTTTGTGCGCCAGCAAGCGTCCTGAGAGTAGAGTTAAGAAAGGAAAAGTACTATGACATCGTTACTTGTGCCAACGGTGATTGAAACGACCGGGCGTGGGGAGCGTGCCTATGACCTGTACTCGCGCCTCTTGCGTGAGCGTGTAATTATGATTAACGGTACAATTGAGGAGACCATGGCGGGTCTGGTTGTTGCACAACTGTTGTTTCTGGCTGCTGAGAGTAATGAGCGAGAGATCAACCTCTATATCAGTTCGCACGGTGGGTCAGTGGATGCGGGCCTGGCGATTTACGATACGATGCGCCATCTAACCTGCCCGGTAGCGACGACCTGTGTGGGTTATGCTGCCAGTTTTGGCACAGTATTGTTGATGGCTGGCGATAAGGGATTGCGGCGTTCGTTGCCCAATGCGCGTATTCACATGCATCAGCCTCTGATTCAAGGAGGACTGGGAGGACAGGCCACCGATATCGACATCCATGCTCGTGAGATCTTGCACACGCGCGATGTTCTGAATGGCTTGTATGTACATCATACGGGTCAGCCGCTTGAGCGTATCAGGCGAGATACTGAGCGAGATTTCTTTATGAGTGCTGATGAGGCGGTGGAGTACGGACTGATTGATGAGGTGTTGCAACTGGCAGAGAAGAACGAAAGGTAGTGCTTAGAGTGGTTCGATTTTCAGATTGGTGATCTCAAGCCACTCTGGTTCGCAGCCCACTGTGCCAAAGTGCAGTTGTCCGCGAGGGGTTGCAATTGCGAACTGATTATCGAGCCACGCTACGAAGCCAAGTGGACGGGTGGGTGGGTGAGGTGCGTGGAGGACGGGTTGTCCGTCAACCCAGAAGTGGACTACGCCCTCACGCCATTCTAGACTATAGGTGTGCCAGATAGTCGTATCTTCTTGCAGAAGGGTTTCCTGAGCACCGGTCAGGCGTTGAAGCCAGCGGGCGGCGGGTCGAGTTTCGCCAGTAGTCAGGGCCAGGGTGGTACTCAGAGCCATAGGTAAAGCTGAGAGGAATGTGCCGGGCCGCATTGCATGAATGACCTGGGCCTTCCAGCCCCAGCCGGGAATATCTGGAACCAGGGCCATATTTGAGGGGGGTGAGGCGTAGAAAAACCAGACCGCCTCAGGTAGCATCAAAATATCACCTTTCACAGAGAAAGGATAGTTCCAGAAACCAAAACCGGCGGTACCCTGAAGCACTTTTTGTGGTTCAACGCTGGTACTCGTTGCGACTGGTCGAGAGGAGCGTGCCTGTACTTCCATGCGTAGCGGTGGACGCCATGGGAAGCTTGCTCGTTTCGTTTGACCGTAGTCATCGATCTGAGCATTGGCATACTTGTGTTGTGGCACTGTGTCCAATCCCATACGTAGAGACGTACCTGTTGTCTCTAATGTAGCTCCGCCGAAGGCTGTCTGTGTCCAGCGGCTATTCAGAGGGCCGTCAAATTTTTCAAGCATAGGTTTTCTCTCATCACGAGAGCAACTTCCTTTCTAACTCCTCCCAGACATACTGTTCTGCATCGATAGTTTTTCTCTCCTCGTATAAATGGAGCTTCGCTCTGGTCAGGCGTTGACGGAAATCACTAAAATAGGCACGCTGCTCCGAATGGAGAGGCATCATACGCAGCTCAAGATTGAGCGGATTGACAAAATCTTCAGCGTCAAAGGCCAGCGCGATCAGGTGGGCGTAGTCTGCAATGAGATTTAATCGTTCGGTTGGCAGGAAATAGAATGGTTCGGCACTGGAGACCAGCAGGCAGCCAGCAATTTTCCCGGCATAAAGGATTGGATATGCTGCCGCGCTCTGTTCGTACTCGAACTGGTGACCGACAAGGGCCAGGTTATCTTCCTTGTAGTTCTGAACTTCAGCGGCCCGGCATGTAGAGATAACATAACCAGCCAGCGACTCAGCACCAAGAAACATGGCTTTCTGCTCCAGATTACCAGGCAAAGGGGGAGTGCCCTGTCCGACGCTCTGACGCAGGCTAAGGATTTTTTCAGAGTGTTGAGAGGAGATCATACACCGCACAAGAGAGATTGCCATCCCCAGGTTCTCAGGATCAAGCTGTGAGAGTGCCTGGCTAATAATCGTATTGGCCACTGACCAGTAGCGTTGAGTACAACTGATAGTACTACGCATCTGAAAGATCTGTGTATAAAATTTTGAAGAAATTTCCTGGTGTGAATTGTCAAAAAGAAACTCAGAAAAACTCTCGACATCTGAGAGGAGTTCAACGAAGCGTTCGCGATATTCCGGCAAGGCGCTTAAAAGTCGGCGAAGGTTTTGGGGCCGAGGTGCCGAGGTTCCGTCAACCCAGCGTCTTATGGTGATGTCACGTACACCTAGTTCTTGCACTATATGTTGCATCATTGCGGAATCATTTGTAATCCATCCGAGCAGTTCACGCCAGTCCTTAGGATTTTCTTTAAACATCATCCAGGTCCCTGCTGAAAAAACACATCCACTATAAGCAAACTAAAGTATAGCACAGACTCACTTCAGACGCAAGAATTGCACAAGATGCTTACACTGGAAAAGCTCTTCAAGTACTTTTTATGTGTCTTTTATGCTTTATATGCAAAGATTTGCAACCAGTTACGTGGAATATCTGTCAATTGGAGTTCTTCTCCGACCTGATAGACGGTTGTGCCAAGAGCGGCTGCACCCAGAGCCAGGGGGATGCCGGGAAGAGCACCTTCGATGAAGAGCCAGTATTGGCCGATATCGTGGTAGGATTCGACAGTCATGATGACCTCTTCCTGGAGGGAGTGGACGCGCTGAAAGCCGCTGTTTTTCAGGAACTCCTGATATTCGGCGGCGGTAATCCATTGCATGGCCGTTGTTTTAGCCTCGCGCGAGACATGGACTTCAGGATGTTCTTTGCGCAGCCAGCCTATGGCACGCCTGGTCCAGAGTCGATAGAAGCGTTCTGTCCCTTCGACGTAGGCACCTGTATAAAAGGCGCTATTGCATGCGAAGACGCCATGAGGTGCCAGGATACTGGCCATGAGTCGGAAGGCGGCAGGTTTGTCGGGGAGCAGGTGAATGGCATTACAGAAGAAAGCGGCATCGGCGTCATGGACCAGGTGGGAGAGGTCTTCTGTATCGCCCTGAATAAATTCTGTCTGTACGCCTATTTCGTCCATGCTTTTTTGTGCGAGCCTGAGTGCCTCGGATGAGGGATCTACTCCAATGATTCGTGCCTGGCGTCCCTGGTTTCGCAACTCTTCGGCGATCAGTCTAGTAACTGCCCCGGTTCCACAGGCCATATCGACGACGGTGACTGTCTGTTTAAGTGGCCGGGTTTCGAACGAGGCGAGCGCCTGGTGTACGAGTGAGCGGTTGACTTCTGTATAGAATGGGTGTGCTGCGAATGGCTCGAATGTAAATTTATTCGTTTCGTCTGTATCGATGAGCATGGATGCCATCTCCTCTGTGCTGGTTATTTGCGGGCTTGCTAAGTCTATATCTTGCCAGGTCTCTATTTTTTCTGGTCTGAAGGATTTAGAGAGAGATTATCTCTATTTTGTTTCACCATTATTCGGTGTAAAAGACCCTATTTAAGGGGATGCCTCTGCCAACAGAGGTTTTTATTGTTCTGTCAAACGAAGTTTGACACGTCCCTTCCCCACTCCTGTCCAGGGGGAGAGACCGGGGGCCAGCCCCGGCTCACACGTAGAGGTTGCTTGCCGATCTGCTGCGTCGTCCTTGCAGGCCACCCCACCCCATGTGAACAAGAGCAACTGGTGTGGAGTGTGGTGCATTCGCGCCACACTCCACACCAGTTGCTCTTGTTGTCCTCTGTCGCCAGAGGCGACAGAGGGAAAAGCGAGAAGAAACCTCTCCTTGTAAGGCCAGCCCCGGCCCCCAGGTAAGGGGCTGCGCCCTCTGCCCTCCCGCTTTTCAGCACGGGTCAAACGAAGTGTGACAGAACATTATGAGTCAGCCCTGCTTTTGCAAAAGCAGGGCTGACTCATAGGTAAAGCAACAAGTAATCTAAGAGTAGGGTGGAATGCCATAGAAAAGGATACTGAGAATGCTAAATATGCATAGCCATTCCACCATCGACTCGGATAACCTGACCTGTGATGTAGCCTGCCTCAGGTAAGCAGAGAAAGCGGATTGTGGCGGCTACTTCTTCAGGGGTGCCAAAGCGAGCCAGAGGTGTGATGTCGAGCATGGCTTTTTTCTGTTGTTCGGTCAGCCTGGAGGTTAATTCGGTGGGAATAAAACCGGGAGCCACCGCATTGGCGGTGATATTGCGACTGGCGACCTCTCGTGCGGTGCTCAGGGTCAGGGTGATCAGACCCGCTTTGGAGGCACTGTAGTTTGCCTGCCCAGCGTTGCCTAGCAGTCCTGCAACCGATGAGACGTTGATGATACGTCCCCAACGTGCTCTGACCATGCCTCGTAAGGCTGCTTTGGTACAGAGGAACGCTGAGGAGAGATTGGTCTGTAAGACATATGAAAAATCATTGAGGGACATTTGCAGGATCAGTTTGTCTCGTGTGGTTCCTGCGTTGTTGACTAAGATCCCTACTGGACCCAGTTGATTGGCTTCTGCAAAGAGACGGATGACATCCTCTTCCTGGCTTACATCGGCTTGAACGGCGATACAGCGCCGTCCCAGTGCCTCAATGCTGGCTTTGACCTCGGCTGCTGCTTCAGCATTACTGCGATAATTAAGAACGATGTCCGCGCCTGCCTCAGCCAGGTTTTTTGCTGTAGCACGTCCAATACCCTGGCTGCTTCCTGTGATAAGCGCGATTTTGCCCGCCAGTGGTGTAATTTGCTCTACCATTCTCTCATAGACTCCTTCACTCTTTTTCTTGCCCCGCTCCGCATCGATCTGATCAAGCTTTGTGTCGGGAACAACATGTCCAACTTTTGCCGCAAAGCTTCTTGCTTCTGCCTACAGGGTTCTGGTGTGGCGTGTGATGGGAAAGCACTTTTAACTCTTGTTATCTTTGCTCTATTGTACGCTATCTGGCTGTATCTGGGCAACCTGGCAGAGGCCAGGCCCTTTTTTTTGCCCTCAGTCCTCTTGACAAACGAGCATCTATATGGGAGATTGCAGGCAGGGATAGAACGAATATCTTGCATCTCTAACTGAAGAGCGAACAGCCGGAGATTTTGCAACAAACGTTGTAGGAATATGTTGATTACTCCAATTGTAATCTTTCCTCGATGAGGAACACGATCCCGGCTTTTGGCCATGAAGGCACTTGATCGGAAAGGAAGAACTCGCCATGTACGATCCACGCGAAGCTCGTCGTAATGAACGTCGCTATTATCGCGATCAACGCCGCTATTATCGCTACCAGAATCCTATGCGAGGAGTGGCCGTAGGAATTTTCTTGCTCGCACTAGTCATTGCCTTTAGCCTTAATAGCTCACTTAACGGTATAGGCTTTGTGAGCATTCTTTTTGTAGGTTTGGCATTCGCCTCCCTCCTGGGGTCCGCCAGTTCAATGAGGCCAAATGCTACATATGGTGGCATGTACGGCTTTATCTGGCTTCTTGGCCTGGCACTCTGCTTCTGGATTGGCTTCTGGCCCTGGATCTTACTCCCAATCATCGCAACAACTGTTCTAGGTTCACTCTTCAGGCCAATTATTGCCGGTTTAACGAGTCAGAGCTTTATGCAATCTCCTCCCATGCAACAGCAACAGCCCTATCAACAACAGCCCTATCAGCCGGAGAACCCACAAAACTACGAGCAAGGTTACCAATCTGGCCCACAACAGCAGCCCTATCAATCAGAGGACCCACAAAGCTATGAACAGGGCTACGGATCTGCTCCGCACCAACCTTCTTACCGGGAAGGCCAACAGCAATATCCCTATAATTCTGAACCCAAACAACAGTATGATCAGCCCCAGGTACAATACCCGGAGCAGGAACTTCCTCCTATGGAAGAACACTAAAATAAGGGAAAGGAAGAGTGAGCGGTATGGCATTGACAGACTTCGCAGGTAAAACTGCTGTTATCACTGGCGGAGCCAGCGGCATCGGATTGGCCACAGCATCGGCCCTCTATGGAGAGGGCGCACATTTAGTACTCGCTGATATCAACGAGCAGGGATTGCGTTCAGCGGAAGAGCAACTCCATAAAGATCATCCAGACGCAACGGGTCAGATCATCCTCCATCCCACAGACGTTACAAGCGAGGAAGCTGTGCAATCACTCATGGGAGCTGCAGTTGATGCTACTGGCCATATTGATCTGGTAGTAACGTGCGCAGGGATTGGAAAGAGTGGGTCAATTGAGACCTTTACTGGCGCTGATATGCGCCGCATCATGGATATCAATTTTATGGGCACATTCTATTGCGTTCGCGAAGCACTTTTCACTATGCGCAAACAGGGTACAGGGCACTTTGTTTGCCTTAGTTCCGTAGCTGGAAAATTAGGGAATCCCTTGCTCTCCGGCTACTGCGCCACCAAGTGGGCTGTCCGTGGCTTCACCTCGGCTATCCGTGCGGAGTTAGCAGATACTGACATCAGTATTACTACCGTCTACCCTGCCTGGGTAGATACTCCTATGGTCAGGCAGGAAAATAACCCCGCAATGAGTACCACTATCCAGATTTTGTTAACTCCACAGCAGGTTGCCAGCTCAATTTTGGCCGCGGTAAAAGCTGACCAACACGATCTTACCCTTGTCCCGAATGTAGATATCAACGCAGCTCTGCAACTCTATATGACTGATCAGGATAAAGCTGAACAGAAGATGGGCCAGGTTGTCTTAAGAATGCGTGATCAATATTCTTAATAGAAGAGTTATACGAGGATAACCTATTTTCGCCGCAGCTTGAAGACTCT
The DNA here is from genome assembly GCA_034438135.1 of Ktedonobacteraceae bacterium. Classification (GTDB taxonomy): domain Bacteria; phylum Chloroflexota; class Ktedonobacteria; order Ktedonobacterales; family Ktedonobacteraceae; genus Paraktedonobacter. The sequence goes on from DAOTTL010000032.1 coordinate 15,322, forward strand.
TTTTGTCAGAGAAGAAAGAGGCACAGAAAAACATTACAAAAGTGCCAATAAAAAGCATGCGTAGAAAATCTGTTATATCGTGCAACAGAGTCCAACATTTCAATGCGACTATCAATGTGCCAGCCTGACCATGGTTAATCCCTTTGGCTCAGGCTTTGCACCTCGCAATGCTATTTCACTGCACCCGCAGAAAATAAGGCCATTACAATGCAAGCCAGTACAATGCTCGATAGTAGTGCAATAATCAGGCGCATAGCCCAGTAGTAAATCAGTGTTCGCGGTCGCTCCACTCGCGTACTTACTCCATTTGCTGACATACAATACCTCCCTTACTGCTCTTGTCAAACTTCGTTTGACGCACTCGCTCCCCACTCGGGGAGCGAGGAGAGAACCGGGCATAGTCCCGGCCCCGGGCAAAGGGTTACCACCCTCTGCACTCCTACATTTTTATACCCGTCAAGTGACGTTTGACAGACTATTACAGGTCAAAAATTCAAAAGCCATACCACGCTTACTATCTAACATCCCAGATCATTTTACTCAGGACAATGTCCCGATAGGTACTCTTATTAATTAGAGACGAAGGATAGATAGAGAATTAACCTGCCTCGTCGTCTTCTAGTACTTCTTTGTTCGACACTCTTCACATTCACAATTTGCTCGCAATCGCTCGAATGTATAAATGCCTGTTTTATGTCCATCTTCCCATAAAGGGGTCAGACCATAACGCCCAACTGGCTGAAGATTCAGCAGGGTGGTTTCTTCAACACTCAATTCTTTTTTATTGGCCAGCATGCCTGGCTGTCCACCCTCGCCAGCACACCAGGCACAGGGACAGGCCCAACGCAGCGTTTCCCAGTTGTGAACGCTCTCGTGTTCGTCGCTCCAGGTGAGTATGAGTTGACGCTCCTGATCGTTAAGTAAAAATGAGGTTGGGGTGGGGTGATGGTATTGCGGCATCGCGTTTTCCTTATGATGGTTTCCTTCTTCTTATTAAGGAGAAAGGATAGTAGTTCTGTCGAAAAAAAGCTTGCAGAGAGATCGCACTCTGCTAAAGAATTACTGAATGCGTTCTTCTTAACAACCCTGCTTTTGGCGGCATATCTGTATATGCTTACTTGCTGGAACAATTCGCACCAGTATACCTATTTCCACTCTTTCTGTCCAGTCCCGCTCTTCTTCCCTCAGGGTTTCTCAAAAGTCGTTCCCCGCCCACCCACCCGTTTTGGAGAATGGGAGGCAGCGCGACTGCGCCGCCTCCCATTCTCTTCTTTCTTTGGGGTGGGTGGTTTCGATCAGCAAAAGACTTCGCCACCAACCT
>DAOTTL010000033.1:0-5070 GCA_034438135.1 Ktedonobacteraceae bacterium
CTGGCAACCAGATTAGTTTTCGCCGGAGGCGAAAGTTAGTTCTGCCACCTGGAAAGGCACCCCACCCCCTTTTCTTATTAAGAAACGAGCCTGCTTGGCGGGGCATTTGCCCCGCCAAGCAGGCTCGTTTCTTCTTTTTTCGGGGGAGGAGGGGCTTTGCAAGCCCCAGCAAAGTGAGGGATGACTCATATAAGAAAAAGGAGAAATTGATGAGTTTGCAGGCAGCAAACTCATCAATTTCTCCTTTATTTCTGGTGGTGCAGCCGCCAGAAATAGCGTCTGCCTCATCCCTCATTGAGGGATGAGACAGTAGCGCGAGCGGGCACGATGAGCTGGAAAACAGCATAGCCCGCGAAGAACATAAGGATCCAGAGAACAAGATCTGCGGTCCAGGCCAGTGAACTTTGCCAGTGAAGAAAGCTCGTACTCTCCAGGAAATCTACCTGCCAGAGGTCGCGTAAAAAGCCCAGCAAAGGAACGACGACGAGCAAAACTAATGCAAGCCAGGCATGTGAACTTTGCCGGAAGCGCCAGATCAGCAGGTAGGCCAATCCTCCCAGAATAAAGATCGATGTGGTATAAAGAGGCAGCGGTAACTGGTCTATCAGCCCGCTCGCCTTGTAGTACCACAAAGATGCATGAATGGCGATGAGATCTCCGAACAGATTCATCAGAGCCATTACCAGCCCACCAGCCAGTGTAGCCCCAACGACGCGCAGCGGGGGGTGCATAAATAACACAAAGACGCCATAGGTGATAATCACGATAGGTACGACTTGTATCGCATATACTTCCATATCCACAGCAAAGGACTCCTTTGATAACGAATAGGTGCAGTCAGGCAAACGATCAGGAAATATCCTTGTGCATCTCTTCAGCAATAGATGTATTGGGCGCGTTCACAAGAAAGTCGCCTCAATTGAGTGTCATTAGAAAGGACTTGTATTATGAATATCATACCGCTTCGTGTGGCGTTAGCTCAAGTGAATATGACTGTCGGCGACCTGCACGGAAATCAGATGAAGATTCTCAAGGCGATGCGACAGGCTCATGATGTGGGTGCGCACATTGTCTGTCTGCCCGAACTGGCTTTGACGGGTTACCCTCCCGAAGATCTTTTGCTCAAACCCGGCTTTGTGGCGGACAATCAGGCGGCGCTTATGGAATTGATTGTGGCCAGTCGTGACCTTACGGGTCTGACTGCGGTGATCGGTTTCGTGGATCGCGTCCATGATATCTATAATGCTGCCGCCATTATTCATGAGGGTCAACTCAGTGGCATTTATCATAAACATTACCTGCCAAACTATGGCGTATTCGATGAGAATCGCTACTTTCAGGCTGGCAGGAAAGCGCCAGTTTTTCTGATTAGCGGAGTCCATATTGGGGTAAATATCTGTGAAGATATCTGGTATCCAACCGGTCCGATGACGATGCAGGCGCGTGCGGGCGCTGAGGTAATTCTCAACATTAACGGTTCACCGTTTCACTCGGAAAAGAGTCAGTTTCGGCAGGAGATGTTAGCGACTCGTGCCGCTGACAATGGTGTGATTGTGGCTTACCTCAATCTCGTTGGGGGACAGGATGAACTGATGTTTGATGGTGGGAGTATGGTCTTTGACGCTGAGGGGAAGCTGATTGCGCGGGCAAAGCAATTTGAAGAGGATATGTTAATTGTAGACCTGGATACGGCCTCGGTTTTTCGGTCACGGCTCCACGATCCACGCCGTCGTCAGGAACGTCTGCTGGTCAACGCGGACGATGTGCCGTTGCATGTCATCAGCAGTCAGCCGGTTAAAACTCCGGGCATGGCTCGCAGTGAAGAGTCCATAGTGATAGGAGCACCACAACGCCTTGAGCCAACCTTGAGCAGGGTAGCGGAGGTTTACGAGGCCCTGGTGATGGGAACTGGTGACTATGTGCGCAAGACCGGTTTTAAGAAGGCGTTGATAGCTCTCTCAGGTGGGATTGACTCTTCGCTGGTGGCCGCGATTGCTGCGGATGCACTGGGTGGGGAGAATGTACTGGGGGTTTCGATGCCTTCGGGCTATTCTTCCGATGGAAGCAGAAGTGATGCTCAGGAACTTGCGGAGAATCTGGGGATACAATTTCTGACTATTCCAATTGAGGAGATCTTTCGTACTTCGCTGGCCATGATGGGTCCAGCTATTGGGGAGGAAGATCCTGGTCTGGCAGGGGAGAATCTTCAAGCGCGTATTCGTGGCAACATTCTGATGACCATTTCTAATAAGCTTGGTCCAATTGTGCTTACTACGGGCAATAAATCCGAAATGGCGGTTGGTTACTGTACGCTATATGGAGATATGGCTGGTGGTTTTGCGGTACTGAAGGATACGTTGAAAACGCTGGTCTATGAACTCTGCATCTATCGCAACTCGATCAGTCGCGAACCAGTTATACCACAAGCGGTCATTGACAAGCCGCCCTCGGCTGAATTGCGTCCCGGTCAGAAGGATACTGACAGTCTGCCACCCTATGATGTGCTTGATCCAATCTTGCGAGCCTACGTTGAGCAGGACCGCAGTCTTGAGGAGATTATAGCCATGGGCTTTGATGAGGCGACTGTCCAGCATGTGACGCGTCTGGTTGATCTTAGTGAGTACAAGCGCCGCCAGTCTCCTCCTGGTGTGAAGATTACCACGAGGGCCTTTGGTCGCGATCGTCGTCTCCCGATAACGAACCGTTATCGAGAGATTATCAGATAGCATTTGCTCATTTCTTCTCTGTCGCCAGATACGACAGAGAAGAAATATGAGTCATCTCTCACTTTTCTGCGGCTTGCAAAGCCGCCCGAAATCCCTCTTTTCTTCTTTTGGGGTGATTTCGATCAAGAGTGTCTTTCGCCAACAAAGTCTTCTAAGGGGAGCCTCAGACAGCATAGAGGCATGGAAAGGCATAGTTTAAGCACAAGCTGGACAGCATTTTGCTGGACAGCATGGTATAATAGAGAGACAGGAATAACGTCTTTGACTAATAGCGCATGGACCGGGCCAGAGGAGGGGCTACGGTTGACGAGGTGGAGGCCGTTCGGAATTATTCAGCGGGGAGCCTCCAGGGTGCTTCACCACCCTATCAGAGGAAGCGACAAAACCGCCTGGTAACAAGCGGAACAAAACGCTCCTGGTGATGAATTTGGACAAAAGAAAGGGTACCCCATCCATGTGCGGTATCATTGGCTACGTCGGCCCGAAGGGGACCGATGTTACGACCATATTACTTGAAGGTCTTACGAAACTGGAATACCGCGGTTACGATTCCGCTGGTATTGCCGTCCTCACATCCGCTGGCACACTTGAGCATCATCGCCGTGCAGGCAAGCTCGACAACCTGAAAACAGCGATTGCCGAACATGAATATCCTCAGCCTGGTCCACTTGGCATTGGTCATACCCGCTGGGCTACACACGGGCGTCCCAACGACACGAATGCGCATCCCCATCCTGACTGTACGGGTGAACTGGCTGTTGTGCATAACGGCATTATCGAAAACTATATCGAGTTGCGTATAGAGTTGGAGAGTCAGGGTCATACCTTCCGATCTGAGACCGATACAGAGGTGCTTTCTCATCTGATTGAACAGGAGTACTTTGGTGCGGCCAAACATGATCTGGAGCTGGCGGTACGCCTGGCTCTGGGTCTGGTCGTTGGGTCATATGCTATTGCTGTGATAAGTTCTGAGCAACCGGATCTCCTGATAGGTGCACGCTGCGGCGGGGGACCACTGGTGATTGGGTTGGGTGAACACGAGCAATACCTGGCTTCCGATATTCCAGCCTTGCTCAAACATACGCGTCAGGTGATGATCATGGAAGAGGGTGAGATCGCTGTCCTAAGGTCCGAGGGTGTAACGATCACGCGGCTGGATGGGACGCCAGTTCAGCGAGAGGTGATGAAGGTTGATTGGGACGCGGAGTCGGCTGAGAAAGGTGGCTATCCTCACTTTGCGCTGAAAGAGATTCACGAGCAGCCGGACGCAGTGCGCCGGGCGCTTGCTGGGCGTGCCCGTCACGGTCAATTTCAACTGACCGAACTGGAGCAGATGGCCGAAGCTGGATTGATGGACACGATTTCGCGAGTTGTCATTGTGGCCTGTGGAAGTTCATACCATGCAGGTCTGGCAGCCAAATATGTCATTGAGCAGTGGGCACGTATCCCGGTGGAGGTTGTGACTGCGGCTGAGTTTCGTTACAGTGACCCCATTGTGGGTCCTGACACGCTCTGTATAGCGGTTACTCAGTCTGGCGAGACGGCTGATACGCTTGTTGGTATTCGTCAGGCGCGGGAAAAGGGAGCGCCGGTCATTGCCATTACAAACGTGGTGGCCAGTGCGATTACGCGTCTATGTGATGCGGTGCTCTACTTACAGGCGGGACCGGAGATCTGTGTAGTTGCCACGAAAACGTTCTTGAATTCTACGATTGTCCTCTATCTGCTTGGTCTTTACCTGGCTGAGCGACGAGGCCATTTGACGCCTCCGCAGCTTAGTCTGATTGTGGGCGCGTTAGAGCACCTGCCATCACAGATACAGGAGATCCTGACGCATGCGGACGGTTCCGATGATACGATTGCACTGCTGGCAATGCGGATGGCGAAGGTTAATAGTGCCATGTTTATTGGACGTGGTATAGGCTATCCGATCGCGATGGAGGGTGCGCTGAAGCTCAAGGAGATTTCCTATATTCATGCAGAGGGTCTTCCCGCAGGAGAACTCAAGCATGGCTCGATAGCTCTGCTTGATCCAGAGACACCGCTGGTCGCGATAGCCACCAGCTCGCGAGTCTACGAGAAAGTTGTCAGCAATATACAGGAAGTGCGTGCCCGCGATGCGCATGTGATTGTCGTCGCGACCGAGGGTGACAAGATGATTGGTCGGCACGCTGATGATGTTCTCTATGTGCCAGCCAGCCTGGAGGTTCTTAATCCGTTACTGGCGAGTATTCCGTTACAACTGTTCGCGTATCATACCGCTGTGGCACGTGGCTGTAACGTGGATCAGCCACGCAACCTGGCCAAATCGGTCACAGTAGAGTAGAGAGTTCTCTATTAGCCT
>DAOTTL010000034.1:0-8256 GCA_034438135.1 Ktedonobacteraceae bacterium
CTTGTTGTCGGCAGCAGGTGTCCTCTTATCAAGCCATAGCATGGTTATTTCCACAGGTGTACCGCCATCAATGCCCTTCTGCTCTGACTCTGAGCTATTACTGTCTACCAGGAGCTCTTTCGGTGGAAGAGCAAGATCAAGTGGTTCAACATCTTGCGCAGTGTCCGCTCTGTACCGCAGAGCTACTGGAGACAAGTCAGTTTTTGAAGGGTTGAATAACTCAGGGTCTTCTTGAGTTTCCTTGCAACGCCTGTAGAATGAAGAGCAGTACACAGGCCCCAACAAATGAGATGGCCAGGCTGCCACAGAAGTGAAAGGTGCCGGTGATATCCAGCACGCTTACCAGATAGCCGCCGATAACTGCACCGATCAGGCCCACAATAATATTTCCCAGACAACCATAGCCGCGTCCACGCATCAAAACGCTAGCGAAGTAGCCTGCCAGTGCTCCTACTATTAGCCAGCTTAAAAGGTCAGCAATAGCGAAATGTACTCCAAACATATACATCTCCTTATAATATATATTTGTAGATAGAGATGAGGGTGCGGATGAGAATGCCCGATTTCTAGAGATCTGTGTCTGGCATATCCTTCCGTCTGCTGTATATACGCGCAAATATCGTTGGGGTTAGAGATCAGGTGAAGATTATCTTCAGGCAAAAGGGTGATTTTGGAAGCAGCTCTGCTGCTTCCAAAATCACCCTTTTGCCTTTCTTTCAACGCATAGAAGAAGGGGGTGGGGCGGCCTGCCTGGCAGGCCAAAGCTTTTTGTCCTGATTTTGCAAAATCAGGGACGACATATGTTCTTACTCTTTGCGTGCCAGTGCATGTGCGACTATGCCGAGTGAGCTGCCCCAGATCAAGTGGGCGGCGAACATCATCAGATTGCGTCGTCCCTGCTCTCTATGCCCAGATTCACGGGCACCAGCCAGAGGAAGTAGCGCAAAATAACTGCCTACCCAGACTAATAGACCAAAGAGCGCACCTTGCAGAGGTGAAGGTAGTGGCTTTCTTTGTTCCAGGGGACCATAGAACGCTCCCATTACCATCCCATAGCCAAAGTGGGAGAAGAGGGTCGCGACAACGATCTGCCTTTTTGAGAGAAATGGTCTGATATGGGCACGCTCTGCCATTTCATGAGTAAGAAGTTCAGGAGGAAGAGCATACTGTTGTCCCCTGGGCAAAAATCGTTGTGTGAGCAGCATAAACACGCTCATGGGAGCGGTTGCGATCAAGCCTGCTACACCGCTACGCAGCCATGGCTGTCTCATAAGACCCTCAGCTTTTGATGCTGGCATAAGCTGCTCTAGGCGTGTTTGGAGCGCTTCTTTTCGTTGTTGAAGAGCCATCATGGATCCTCCATTTTTCCGCAAAGGGTTGGTGGTTTTACCCTGAGCTAAGCATGAGCCAGTTGACGTACCTCAATCATTCCTTTTCTATGACGGACCTTGAAGAGAGGTTGAGCATAGACTGCGGGACCATTGACAACAGCGCCATCGCTCAGTTGGAACATGGAGCCATGCCAGGGACAGACAACACAACCGTTTTCAACGGAACCCTCGTCCAGCGGTCCTCCCAGGTGGGAGCAGGTCGCGGCCATCGCATAGATTTTGCCGTTCTCGCGCCAGAGCACTACTGGCATACCAGCAGCCTCGACGCGTACAAGTTGTTTTTCCGGCAGATCTGTGTCGGCCAGTACAGGAGTAAAGTCATCTGGTCCAGCTTCCCAGGCTACATGATTAACTCCAATGCCTTTGGCAAAACTGAGTTCTCCGCCGAGATATGCGGCCACCATACTCGTTGTATAGGCCACGCTTGTCAGGGCAATGGCCGTACGTCGCTTACCGCTTAAGCGTAGTCCGTAAGAGACCAGATTAGTGAGCAGGGCACCGGTATTGAGCAGACCGTGCAGCATCCCTACGCGTCGATCGGTTGCATCGGTATTGCTCCAGTCGGTTAGACCAGTCACGACGGACGCGGACGCTCCGAGCAGACCGAGAAGCATAGCAGTGTCGGCTGCGCTGGCGGTGACGGGATGTTCGGAGGCCAGCCAGGTAGCATCAAGAACCAGAGAGGTGGTCCAGGAGCCAAGAGGGATAGCTGTAATCAAGGGATGGACCGGATGTCCCAGCCATGTGCCATGCAAGAAATTTTTAATTTTGCTGAAGCGAGGGGTCGTGAACCAGGAGTGCAGCCAGTCCTGAAGGGGATCGGACAGCTTATCCAGCCAGAGTTGACTCTCAACGATCTCACCGCTCAAGTGACGTATGGGAGGACTCAAAGGAGGGGTATCCATCCAGCTTCTATTTGCTTTGGTGTTTATTTCAGTAGTCATAAGATAACTCAGCTCTCTTTCCGTTTTCGTAATTGATCCATTCATCCAACACACATAACCGGGCGTCGAGATGAATATAATGCTTCAAGCATCTGTCCAAAAATAGGTTCTTCGTTATGTTCGTGGATGGATGAGAAGCGCAAGAGTGACCTTCTCAGACAATACGCGGGACGCGCGGAAAAAGTTTCCAGCGGTCTTCACAGAGGTGAGGAATTCTATCTTTGCTCAATTTTTCTTGTCAAACTAGTCATAAATGCATTTGTATGCTATGATAAAACACGACTCTAGAAGCAAGTTCAGTATAAGGATTATGTGTATGGAAACAGCGTCGGTAAGGAAAATAAGTATTTTCTATTGCTATGCGAAGGAAGACCGGACTTACAGCAATAGATTGGGGCGTGAATTTGTTCATCTCCAACGTCAATATCGCCTCTCAGTCTGGTCTGACCGCCAGATTGAGCCGGGAGATCATGAGATAAGATCTATTGAAAGGGCGCTCCACACGGCTAATCTTATTTTACTACTCATTAGTCCCGATTTTATGGCCTCTGAGTATTGTTATACGAGAGACATGGCTCAGGCTTTAGATCGGCATAACAGGGGAGAAGCGAAGGTTGTTCCGATCATAATCCGTCCAACGTATCTTAACTCAGCGCCGTTTGTGCATCTTAGCATGCTTCCTAAAGATGGACTTCCCGTGGCTGAATGGCAGAGCACAGATCGGGCATTTCTGGAAATCATTACCAGCATCAGCGAAGTTATTGCGAGTCTTCTGGATGCTCGGAGAAATGCTCTACCAATTGATGAGGACAGCTTAAATGATTATAGATCCGACACCGTAGCCGGGGCTAATTCCTGGGAAGAAAATCGCTTCTCTTCACCGCTGGAAACGTGGGCTGAAGAAACGAGCACTTCTTATGAACAGAGACGTTATGATGAGGCAAATGAGGCGATCGAGCGCAATCCGCAGGATGCCGCTGCCTATAGCGCCAAAGGTTGGGCACTTTGTGCTCTGAAACGCTTTAAAGAGGCGCTTCCGGTGCTTGAGGAAGCCATTCATCGCAATCCAGAGGATGCGGCAGCTTACAGCGACAAGGGTTGGGCACACTGCGAACTCAGGCAGTTTAAAGAGGCAATCCCTGTACTTGAACAGGCGATCCGTCTCAATCCGCAAGATGTCTTTGCTTATAGTAATAAGGGTTGGGCGCTCTGTGAACTTAGAAGTTTTCAGGAAGCGATACCTGTCCTGGAGGAGGCGATTAAGCTTAATCCTTATTTAGAGCGTGCTTATGTTCACAAAGCCTGGGCGCTCTGTGCGCTTAAAAGTTTTGTGGAAGCGATACCTGTTCTTGTGCGAGCGATTGACCTTGATCCAGATGATCCTCTTGCTTACACGTACAAAGGTTGGGCACATTGGGAACTTTCTGATCTTCAAGAGGCCCTTGGGGCCTATGAGGAGGCGGTAAATCTTGATGCTAAAAACGCTTATGCCTGTTATGGAAGAGGCAATGCTCTCTATGGCCTTCGTCGTTATGGAGAGGCTCTGGAGGCTTTCGAGAAAGCCATAAGTCTTGACCCTGAGAACGCCTATGCCTATCAAGGAAAGGGTAATGCCTTTTGGGAACTTGGTCTGTATGAAAAAGCGCTGATTGCTTATGAACAGGCCTTGCGCCTTGATCCCAATTTTGCCTATGCTTACAATGGAAAAGGGACAGTCCTCTGGCGTCTCGAACGTTTTGGTGAAGCATTGATTGCCTATGAAAAGGCCTTAAGTCTCGATCGCAGTTTCGCTGATGCCTCTAATGGGAAAGGCAACGTTCTCATTGATCTCAATCGTCCCGGAGAAGCGCTGGTCGCGTATGAACAGGCCTTGCGCCTTGATGCCAATTTTACCCAGGCTTCTAATGGGAGAGGACATGCCCTCATGGTTCTCGGACGTCCTGCCGAAGCGCTGATTGCCTATGAGCGAGCCATAGACCTGGATCCCCTATTTGTGTCTGCTTACTACGGGAGAAGCAATGCTCTCATCGCTCTCAATCGTCCCGGAGAAGCGCAGTTTGCCAGGGATCAGGCCATGCGCCTCGAAAGGCAACGCCCTTAGGGATTTTAAGTAGTATGGCAGAGTAAATAGGGTTTATCACAATTGGAGCATGAGAGTACTTCTGATCACCGACGACAGAGGCTCCCCTTCTTCCACTCGATCCTCCTGCCATGCTTCCTGGCACTTCTCGACCGAGCGCTCATCATCCCTGGAAACGCGGCCCGGCTGTACTCCCAGCCAGTTTGCAAAAAAGTGAGTCGCACCCTTCTTTTCTAGAGCATTGCCTTCTATACATTTTATTGCTACACTGGAGTAGAGCAAACCTGCGAGCCAGGATCGTGTCTATGGTATCCTCTTGCTGATGGCAATTGTAGAATAGGGGAGACAATCTTTCTATGGTAGAATAGAAATAGAAAGCAGGCACTTTGCTCGCAAGGGAGGAAATGAATGGCGATTCAACGCGATGAACAGCAGGAAAAAATTGGCCTTGAGGAGTTTTTTGCTCTTCTGAAAAGTAATCCTGAAAACCGCTATGAATTAATCGACGGCCATCCCTGTATGATGACAGGGGGATCGCCCGATCACTCGATCATCGGAGCGAATCTGGTGAGAATTCTCGGAGGGTTGCTCCGCAAACGGCCATGCATTGCCTATAACTCTGATGCGTATATCGAACTCGAAGGTGAAGAAAACTGCCTCTGCCCGGATGCCTCTGTCAGTTGCGATCCAAGAGATCGCTATGCCACAAAAACTATCCGCTATCCTTGTGTGATTGGTGAGGTACTCTCTCCTGGTACACAAGCACGTGACCGAGGCATCAAAGCCGACTTATATCAAAATATGCCCTCAGTGCAAGAAATCCTCTTTATTGATACCAAGGTTATGAGAATACAGCTTTACCGGCGTGAAACGGACTACTGGACGATGCGCAACTTTACACACAACGGTACGATAGAACTCACCAGCCTGGGCGTTCAATTCTCCGTGACAGAGGTTTACGAGAAAACGAGCTTTGACAGGTTATTCGCAGAAGAATAATGCAGATTAGGGATTAAAACCAGAACCTTACGAGAATACCCGGGTCTTTATAATCGGGAACCTGGGTATTCTCTATCAATCTTTCCCATCGGATAAGGCACGTCTTAGTTGCCCTCTTCGTCAATAAGATCAGCAATTTTCACTCCCAAAGCTTTTGCCAACTTGTCGAGAGTAAAAAGAGTTGGGCTGTACTCCACATCCTCTGAAACGGCTTTCTAACAGGCTTCTCGCATATCTCCGCACTTTTCCCAACGTTTTTCTGCCTGCGAGCAGCAATAAGAGCACTTGCACAAGAAAACGGTAAATCGTCAATCGATGAAACGTACGTTCCGCATCTCTACTGCCATTCTCACAACGTCATAAAAATGCTATCATCAGCCAAAATCTGACAGCTAATGCTACTTACAACTGCTGCTTTTCGCTTACACCCACTTACAAGTACTAAAAAGACGATTGGCCTCCAGAGCCTTGCTAGCATTCCTTCGCTATTCGATGAGCGGGGTTTATCAAAAGACGTTCTGCCCCCGCCCACCCACCCGTTTTGGAGCATGGGAGGCAGCGCGACTGCGCTGCCTCCCATGCTCTTTTTTCCTGGGGAGGGGTCTGGCCACTGCTGCGCAGTGACTTTTGAGAAACCCTGATTCGATGCGACGTTTTGCTAGCCGGGAGCGATAAAATAGTGTACACTATGATGCGATGATGCATCTTGCTCTTTCAATTCTCTCATGCAGAGCAGGAAAGAAGAGGAACTGATGCTGTTCCCCCCATGGGAAAAAGGTCATAGCTGCAAGCCGCAAAGGCCAGATGCAAATACACTAAAAACGAAATTCTTGTAAGATTTATAAAAACGTTCTATTGCCAAATACATCCAGGAGTAGTATGCATGCGATCCAGTTTGATGGAGCCTGATTCTGCACCCAATACCCATTCTTATCGTTCTCAACCTGTAAATCATTTCCAATCTGCCTCCCCTTCATCCGCATCTTCTGAGCCGCCAAAGCGTCGTTTTGCTCTGGCACCTGATGAGGGCTGGCTTCCTCTATTACTGCTCACAATAGCCGTTTACAGTGTCGTTTACTCTGTTACATCGGCGATCAATATTAACCACAACGAAATTCTCTGGCTAACCACCGCTATGGGACTCGTTCTTGGACTGGGTATCGCCAAGGTCCGCCATTTCCCTCAAACCATTTTACATATTGGCTCCTGTATTTTTGGCTATTGGCTGGCACTTTTTCTCACCAGCACACTTGCTTACCATACCTCAATACTCTACCTGCTTGCGGAATTGCGCTCTGTTCTAACTGGCGATTTAAGTCTCGCTGGTACTCCCAATAGCGATATGATTTTCCTCTTTTACCTTGCCTTCCTCTGTTTTTTTCTCGGCTACTTTGGTTCCTGGCTCATCTATCGTGCCCATCTTCCCTGGTTAGTTGCCCTCGTTTACATCTCGATCATGGTCGTGAACCTTAACTATGTGTCAGGGAAAGATCTCACTTTTCTGGTTGTTATTCTAGCTGCCACATTGATCCTGCTCATTGCACGCATTCAGCTAGCAGGTCAGTTGACCCAGTGGAGAAGTGAGGGCCTGTATACTGATGGCCTCTGGCTGCGTAATATGACGAACCGTTTTGTGTGCATTGCAACACTCTTTGTCCTACTCATTGTTCCGCTCAGTTCGGCCCTGCCAGTTCTCAGTCAACCAGCCGCGGGCGCGAATTTGTGGACTAATCTGGACAATGCCTGGAGCAATATTACTCACGGCCATTTGCCTCCCCTATCAAACCCAAGCGATCTTTTTGCCTCTTATCAGCCATCAACCAATTTTTTTGGCGATCAACTTTCTATCACCGGCAGCGTTGATCTACCAACAGGGCCGGTTCTTTCCTATACTACCTCCAGGTCTTCGCGAGGCGCTTATCTGGAAGGATTTACTTTTGATACCTTTGATGGCCATACCTGGACCACTCGAAATAGTGGTACCTCTCAGTCCTATAGAGCTAATTCTCAGCTTCAGCCGGATGTTCCACCAAATGGTCAGCAAAATTATACTTTATTAACCACCTCTGTAACGATGATACAAGCTCCCGGTGGAACAAAACACTACATTTTTGGCCCTGCTCAACCAATCGACTTCACCGTGCCAGTCACGATCTATAGCGATAATGCAAGCAATGTCGCAACCGCATGGGCACAGAGTAACTCCTTTGGACAGCATGAACCATATGAGGTGATCTCCGCTGTATCAAATGCTTCAAGTACAGATCTCTCTGCCATTGGTATGCCTGATGTAGATTCGGGAACCTGGGAGAGCGATCCCAACATTCCAACGCTCTTACAGCACTATTTGCAGTTGCCAGGAACGATTTCTCCTCAGGTACAAATGACAGCATTCAACTGGACCAGGGGTTCTACTAATGCATATGATGTTGCTCGTGCCCTGGAGTCTCATCTGAGCAATAGCGCTACATTTACCTATTCAATAGATAATCCACCAATTCCCGCTAACGTTGATGCAGTAACCTGGTTACTGCAAACCCGTAGAGGTTACTGTACATACTATGCAACTGCTATGACGATTATGGCTCGCCAGCTTGGGCTGCCCGCTCGTCTTGTCAATGGCTTTAGTGCGGGCCATTACGATGCTCAAAAGAAGATCTGGCAGGTAGATGGGAACGATGCCCATAGTTGGGTGCAGATATACTTTCCAAATTTTGGCTGGATTAATTTCGATCCCACACCAGGTTTCTCCCAAGGACAATCAAGTAATTCAGTTGCTCCGACTCCCAAAGCAACCCCCTCGCCCGCCGTGAGTAGTCCCACCGCCACGCCCTCCAGCAAG
>DAOTTL010000035.1:0-12084 GCA_034438135.1 Ktedonobacteraceae bacterium
TAGCTACGTCCAGAAAGGAGAAGCGCTGAAAGCATCTAAGCGCGAAGCCGGACCCAAGACGAGTATTCCCACCGGTGAGAGCTGGTGAAGATCCCAGAAAGAGTATCTGGTTGATAGACCGCAGGTGGACACCTGGTAACAGGCGAAGCGAAGCGGGACTAATGATCGAACGACTTGTGACCCTTGCTCTCTCATTTGAGGAGAGGGGGAGGGGGAGAGTGAAGAGCAGGAGGGCAGTGGGCGCGTGAAGCGGCTCTGTTTCTCGACTCTCGCTCAGCAAAATTGAGGTCTTGAGGAAAAGGGAGCGTGTTCGTTTCCGAGTGCAGTGGTTCAGCGTTCTTTGGCAACCCAAACACAAGCAGAAAAGGAGAGGACACTACATTTTACATGTGGTGTCCTCTCATCTTCTTTTGGTGAGTGTTATTCCTTCTTACGAAGATCAGCTCTTTTTTTGTTACTGTGATTGCGCGTTAAACGTCCCGTTATGAGTAAGCACAAAGGAACTTGTCCTCTGTTATGTGTCAGGTAGAGGGGAAAAGGCCTTATCTCGACGTTTAGTTCAATGGTATGGCAGCACGCCCAGGGAAAATCATCCTTACTGAGAGATACAGTAGTGAATGAACGTATATTTTGTATATATACCGGGTGCTGTTTTGATGAGGTATATCTCATAACTTGGCCTCTTTTCTTGAATGAAAAATATTCAGGATGCTGGTGAGGTGACCAGTATTGAGGGTAAGAGAGTAGGGATGTACACAGCCTGCAAGGAGCAATCATGGTGCGACAAAGTTGGTCAGATGAAGATCTGATCTCCAGGCTGCAAGAGCGCGACCCAGAAGCTTTAGAAACACTCATCTCACGGTATTCTCGTGAAATATTTTATTTTATTCGTCTGGTTTTGGATGGTATAGGTGTGGCGCAAGATGCCGAGGAGTGTGTAAACGATCTTTTCGTCGCTGTCTGGCAGGAGATTAATACTTTTGATCCTGGAAGGGGGACACTGCGAACATGGTTGACCATGCGAGCAAAATATATCGCCCTGGATCGACGACGCCAACTCTGTAGGCGACAGGCGCATAGTTTACAATCTGCCGAGGAGAATCGGCAATGGGTTACCTCAGATGGCAGTGTGAGCTTAAATGTACTTGGAAAGGGACGCTATGAACGCGATGTTAGCGTAACCTTGTCTCCTTACCCTGAAGCCAGCATAGAACATTTGTTAGAGCAAAGTGAGAGGCGTGAAGAACTGCGCCTGGCCCTGGCGACGTTGCCTGAGCTTGACCGTTATTTGATTTATCAGCGTTACTTCAAATATGCTAGCACAGAGGAATTGGCAGCCAAGACGGGTCTGACCCGTCATGCTGTTGATACACGGCTCTGGCGTGCACGGAAAAGCTTGCGCGATGCCCTTGAGGAGCATGTGCATGAATATGAGCGAATTTGAACCACAAGAAAATAACGAAAGCGGAACTGAATCTATTCTGTTATCAGCACCGGGGACTAGCATGCCTGATGATTTTACAGAAGAAGATCTGGCATTTGCTGCGGAACTAGGATCTCTTTTCTCTCCCGAGAACGAAGATCTCCCCCCCTATTACGTGCAGACTCTACTCAACGCTGAGTACGAACAATTTGAGTCGGTTGAACACGGTTTTGAACGTAAAACAAATATCCAGGTTTTTCGCCGTTTGGAACTCCCCAGGCGTTTGTTTTCTAAATACACATCTCCTTTAAGTGTCCTGAGTGACAATGTGGAAGAGACTCTGTTGCATCGTTCCATGCTGTCACTAGTAGCAATTTTTCTGATCATCATGGCGCTAACTGTGGCTTTTACAGGGCCTTCCTTTGCTTCAGGCATGGCTATTTTATTGCGTGGGACGCATGGCAGTGGCATATACAGCGTGCAAAAATATCCTCAAGGAAAGGTTCGAAACGCTTCAGGTGGAGACATCAATATGGCAGAACCTGCCATAAGGCAGATCTCTTTGCTAGGAGCCCGGAGGCAGATGCATTTCACTCCTTATTTACCAGGATATATTCCTTCTGCCTATTCTTTATCGCACATTAATCTCTATGTCGGACTTGATCAACAGTGGGCTGATGGTCCCATGTTAGAGTTTGAATATGCACTTCCACCCTCAACCTATGCTCCCAAGGGAACCGGTGAGATCTGGGTGCGCGAGTTTAAGCCCAGAGAAGATGTGCTTCAGTTGGTTAAAGATGGTGCATCTGTGCCGATTGATATGGATAATAGCGGTAGAGCACTGGCTATCTACGTCGATGGACAATGGAATCCACGTGGAAAGAATGTGCCGGAGTGGGTGTACGGCGAGCGCAGCGAATTGATTTATCAACAAGACGGAGTGATTTTCTGGATCGTTGGGGATCAGCGCGATGGGATTGGGAAGCAGCAGCTTATGGGAATTGCTCAAGGATTGGTAAAATGTCCTTTCAATCAGCAATTTCGGGTGGCTGGTTCGTCAATTCCGGTTATTCAGATGATGGAGGATATTCCAGGACCCTTCTCAAGCGATGTGATAGTGGTTGCCTCTGGGGATAGCACGGATGGACCATACTTTATAAATGTGAGCGCTTATCAGCCATCGAAAAATGGCTTACATGCGCGTTGATGTGTCAACGGGAACGGATTGCGGGGGCATTTGTATGGATACCTGTACTGGTATGCCTTTTGAGTGGCTGTATGGATCAGTCAACTCCTCAGGCACGCTCGCCTTTGACAGGTTCATACAGTTATAGTGCCCCTACAGGTCATCGTACCTCCTCAGGGAGATTGGTTCTAGGGGATAGCGGTTTTCCGATCTCGCTCAATCCACTTTTTGTCAGCACACGTCTGGATTCCGAGTTAGAGCCTATTCTCTGGTCCGCTCCGGTTGTCTTTGATCAGCAGTTTCATGCTCAGCCGGATCAGTTAACTGAGGTGCCATTGCCGGAAAATGATGATGTTCAGGATGGCGGAAAGACAATTATCATGCGTCTACGCCATAATTTACGCTGGTCAGATGGAGTACCTCTTCTGGCCAGCGATTTTATTTACTGGTGGCAGCTGGATCAAAATGCAGATACAGGCGCGGCGACGACGACTGGCTACGATCAGATTGCAAGCATGGAAGCCCCCGACAACTTTACTGTAATTCTGCATATGAAACAGCCATTTGGTCCCTACCTCCACTATCTCCCTTTCGCTGCTCCTGAACATGCCTGGGGAAAGTTCAAACCTATTGAGCTACAAAATCAGTCTATTGTTTTTCAAGCTCCAACAGTTACGGATGGACCCTATAAGCTCGCGCTCTATGTAGATCAGCAGAGTTATACGTTTGAACCCAACACTTACTATGTTTCAACAATCTTTCATGGACCTTTTCTTGCTCAGTTGATCTATCGTTCATATCCAGATGAGGAAGCGCTGGGAAAGGCTGTACGCGAGGGTCAGATCGATCTTGCCGAGGGATATACTGAGGATTCTCTCTCGTCATTGGGACAACTCACGGGCGCAATACACCTACAAACTACTGCGGCAGCGGCATATGAACACCTGGATTTTAATCTGGCTCGCCCAATTTTTCAGGATGTGCGGGTACGTCAGGCGATTCAGTTTGCATTAGATCGCTGTGGAATTTTGCGAGATATTTTGCATATGCCTGATTGTGCTCGTCTGCTTAATCAGGTAGAGCCACCTCCGTCGCCAGTCTTCGACACGAGCATTCAATCGGTAGGATATAACCTCGATGAATCTCGTAGATTATTGGCGGCAGCAGGCTGGCAAAAGGGAGCACAGGGTTGGCTGGAGAAGCAGGGAAAGAGTTTTACAGTTCACCTGGTCACAACGATACATAATGCCTTGCGGGCCGCTGTTGCGAACCAGATACAGAAAAACTTGCAAATGGTTGGCATTCGGGTAGAGATGACGTACTACGATTTGGGAACGTTCTTTGGATTATATACGCGTGGAGGAGTGCTGGCTTCAGGTGCCTATGACCTGGCTATGTTCGGCTATGCCAACAGTGCGGAACCAGACCAGGAGTACGCAGTTTTTCACTCGTCACAGATACCTGATCAGAACCATCCAGGATTGGGAAACTACGGTCGTATATCCGACCCGCTGATAGACGTGTCCCTGACTCAGGGACGCGACGATGTGCCTTTTTCTGAGCGGCAGAAGGACTACCATCGTTTCCTGGAACGCCTGGCACAGGAAGTCTATCTTATTCCGCTCTATACCGCCGTAAATATACTGGCAGTCAGTGTGAAACTCAAGAATATTCTTGCCAATCCTAATCCTGTAGCAAACAACTGGAATATCGCCGACTGGTGGTTGGCACCCTAAAATGCTCATCCATAATGCTCTCATCGTGCTTGATTTCTCGTTTTTGGAACTTATGTTTGTGGCTGGGTATAGTCTATTATAGGTCTTTATCGGTCCTCGTAACTGTCTCTATAACTGTCAAAAGATATGACCTGAATGGGCTTCCTGAGCTTCCGTAGGAAGATTTCCTTTTTCTGAAATTACTCCCTTTTTTCTGCAACAAAAATCCTCCCTAGAACGTATAATCCAATGTTGTAACAGTGGTATGGTTGCGCCCTGGCTTTGCCAGAAGTAACCCGGTCGGTGTACCGCCGTTTGTCTGTCGCTGAGCTTGCTCGCCGGAACGGAGAATCACCAGGATGCCACAAGCCTTGTACTCAGTAAGTTGAGCTATGGCTCCCGAAGTGTACAGACATGTGGCCTGTCAGCGGTGAGAGTCCTCTGACAGGATTGATCAGATGTCCCTGTAGTTCTCGTTGCCTGCACTTTCTACGCACACTTTTCTCCTCTTAGAACGCCCTTTTTGGGAGTTCTAAACAGCAGAGAGACTGCAATTGAAAGAGGTTTCAGGCTTGGAAGGTCCCGTATGCGCCTTGTTGGGCACCTCCCGGCAATGCATCACGCACACAGATTAAACGAACCATGGAGTTTCTGAGAGCGTGTTGAGTCATTTCGCGTTAATGCGAAGGTCTGCTATGCATTTCCAAGAGGGAGAGAGAGATGAGTGCCCATCAGAAAAGTTTGATTCGCCAGGCTCTGGATCGCCTGGATGAGCGCATGGCTATTGGAGAAAGCCGACGTGAGGCCAAGCAGCAACAACGTGCGACCGGTGAACACATCTGGACATTCTCTACAGGTAAAATACACTCCTACAAAACCCGAACGACCTACCAGGAGCATATTCTGCGTTTTGTTAACTGGTCGCGAGAAACCGCTCAGGTGAAGACACTAGCACAGCTTGACATGCAGGCCAATGCATTAGCAAGCCGCTATCTACAAATGGAACTGGACGCACACAAAAGTCCCTATACTCTCCAGGTCGAACGCTCGGCCCTGCGCCTCTTCTTTGATGATCGCTCTCTGGCCAGTGCTATCGTATTGCCTCGGAGGACGCGAGTTTCAATCACACGTTCACGTGGTCCTGTGGCTCATGATCGACACTTCCAGCCTGCGAACTGGCAACCTCTAATCAACTTTGAGCGAGCCTGCGGATTACGTCGCTCGGAATTGACGAGGCTGATAGTGGCTGATATCTCCTTCAATGTTCAGCACAAGCTCATCGTTCACGTTCAGAATGGTAAAGGCGGCAAAGAGCGGGATGCTCCTGTGCTCTTTGGACAGGAGCAGGATATTCTGAACGTGATCGAGGGACGAAAGCCAGAAGAGCGTGTGTTTGATCACATTCCCAGACACATGGATGTGCATTCGTACCGGCGTGAATATGCACAATCGTTGTATCTCTTTCACGCGCCCGGTCGAGAACTCCCCTCACTCACAGGACGACTTCAGCGCAGGGATTATGATCTGGCAGCGGTCCAGCGTGTGAGCTGGGCATTGGGACACAATCGGCTGGATGTGGTGCTACGACATTATCTGCGTTAGCCAAATGAGCAGAAATCTGCTCTTGTATACTTTCAACCAGGGTTTGAGCAAGCTGTACCGACTGAAGGTCATTTGAACTCTTCCATAGCCTCTCCGGGATGAAACAGAAGCTTTTCATTGGAAGGAGGAGTATGCGCCTCGCCTTCTTTGGGAGTGATACCCCCTGTATGTATTTGCTGAGAGAACGCCGAGGTCTATCCCTACCAGTTTCGTCGCGAACTCTAAAAATGATGCGTGCTCTGAAGCGATCATGTTATCCGAAAAAACGGTCACATGATCGCCCTCTTGCCTGGAGAACTCAGGTACAATGAAAGCATGTCGAAACACGTTTTGGAGAATGCTGCGCTGATTCAGCGAAGCATGCGCGAGATGACACCATCTGCTGGTATTGATCAAGCGGAAGTGTCTCATTGCCCTTTGTCCTCAGCTTGCATGTCGGTCTGTCATGGGTATGGATCGATGGCATTGAGCAACAAGAGGGCGATGCAGATGTATGGTTGGTTGGAAACATGCCAATCGATGCTTGAACCACTCTCGATTGCATTGTTGTCAGGCAGAAAGAGTTCAGGTGTGGCATCAGGCCAGCTTGAACTCTGGGTGCTTTTTCTCCAAAAGAAACAATGCTGCTCTGGTTCAGTCAATTCTCCATATGTTATTCCCTGGGACCAACAGCTCGATATCATGAGCCGTGTCGAGCAAAGGGAGGTGAGCCATGAGTGACGCTCTTGCTTCATCCCAAGAACGGCAACTTGCCTCTCCTGATCCTTCAGCGTTGTTGGCAGCGTATGAACAGGCGCAGCAGCGTCTCACTCGGCTTGAGGAAGAAAATGCCGCGCTTCGCCAGGAGATCCATTGGATTGATACGCTCCTGGCGGTACCTGCGTCAGTGCTGTCTCCGAGTCAGAAGGTGACATTACGTGCTGCAACGAAAGCTTTGCAAAGCGGTTCCCCGAATGACAACGGGTTGATTCAGATTGAGTCCTGGAAACTCTGCAAGACCGTGGGTCAGAGCAAAGATACCTTTCTGGAGAACCTGACCTATCTCAGTGAGAACGTGGGTGCATTGCTCAGGCAGACGCACAGGGTAGTGACCAGGGACGGCAATTATACCACCAACCTGTACATCGGCTCGACAGATCTGCTGGGCAGCCCAGAACAGTTCCAGGCGAAGCAACGACGCAACCATGGCGGAGAGCGTTTACGCTGCCCCCACTGCCAGAGCGACCGCCTGCGCAAAAAGGTGAAGATTATCTGCATGTGTTGTGGTGCGGTGGTGGATGAGAAGAGCTGTGATCTCAACCCGGTAAAGCCAACTCTCTCAGGCGCTGCTGTTCTGATGAAACAGCACGATGCCAGTACTGATCCGTCATGCCAGCCTGATCAGCAATGGGAAGAGCAAGAAGCATCTATCCTCCCAAGTGAGATTGTCAGCGCGATGCCCGATAACTTGGACCGCCCAATGCAGGAAGCGTTGCGCGTCGTGGAAGATCCCTCTCTAACAGTGCTTTTTCCTCCTGAGTCGCCTGCACAAGAGACAGACGGTGCTGGTTCTGATGCTTTGTGTGATGCGTCAGGTGCATCGATAGGACCCTATCCTCCACCTGCGCGGGCGTCGTATTGTTGTAGATCGTGGAAATGGATATGGAATGAGCAGGAAGAGCGGTATGGGTGTGGAAAGTGCTGGGGAAAGAGATAGTGGCATTTCCCAGCGTTCCATTTCCTCAAAGCTTTCTACCCTTGGTGTATTGTTCTGACTATATTATGTTTGGTCAGTTTCCTAAGAGGAGTTACTCCCATTTCTGGAGAAGAGGAGCCACTGCCTGAACGCGGGTTTCATGTGACCAGATTGAGCACATTTCCTGATAGACTTGTTGGAGTTTGCGAAAATAGAGTCGGGAGCCTACCTTTTTGGCCAGGGTTGCTGCCTCTCTCAATGTGTTACATCCCGCATCCATATCTCGGAGCATAGTAGCTGCCATGGCCTGATAGTAAAGCAGATCAATCTGTGTAAGTGGTTCAATTTGTGCATCAACTATGTGTTTCCCAACATAGGTAAGCACCTTGCTGGCTTCTGTAGGTTGGTGAAGAAACAGTCGCGTCTGCACTTCCCCAAAGACATAGAGAGAGTAGCGACTAGCGTGAGTATAAGGATATGCGGGATCGTTTTCTGGTTTTTGAGGATAGTGCTCGTGTGCAAGCCCTATACAGGAGAACGCTTCTTGCCGTTGCCCGCTCATTCCGTGGACTTCGGCCATTCCGGCGTAGACACGACCTTTGAGTAACGGCGTCACTGAGTCAATCAAAGGTAACACACGCTTATAGATACGCAAGGCTTCTTCAGGCTGATGACGGTGAAAAGAGAGGTTAGCCAGTTGGATAGATGCAGATACCTGCAAATGACGATCTTCGGCAAGTTGTGCGTAAAGATATGCCTGACATTCTGCTTCTTGAGCTGCGTCAAAATGTTCTCTATCAGACGCCAGTTCTCCTGTAAGCTGGTAAGCCTGAGAGACAAGGGCTGCTGCACTTTTCTGAATAGATGAATGTGCATGAGCAAGAGGGATAAGCTGAGAGCGGTACAGAGGTAAAAGGGTTGTGACATGCCTGATGTTTCCGCTAAAATACAGATCCCAGCAAGCCGCGATACCTGTTGCATAAAACGACAGTAGTTCATTGATCAAAAGTGAGCCAGGAATGAGCAATGATGCTCCTGTTAACTGTATTGCTTGCTTCAACATTTCGCGGCGAAATTGATCCATAGCATATTCCTCTGTATTGCTCACTGATGCTGTTTCTTCTGTAAGTATAGCATGTAGTGATCCTCCTGAGAGAGAGAAATCTGCTGATAGAGTGCTTATGAGAAAAGAAGGTGGGTTCATTCGGTTTTCGAGGTGCTGTGTGAAGTGCTCCAATGCCTGCGAAAAATGTAATCCCTGACGCTCCATTGCTCGTTTTGTCGCTTTGTAGCGCTGAAGTGCCTGCGAAAGGAGTCCCTGTTTTTGAAAAAGGAGAAGCAGGCGGCGAAACGCGGTTTCGTCTGTGACATTTTTCTGGAGAAGCTTTTCTATTTGCTGTTCAGCTTTTCCGAGATCGCCTTGCATCTCATAGGTTTCAGATAAACTAAGCACACAGCGGTAAGCTGCTGTTTCTAGCTTCCCACGGTAACCATGGCACCATAAACCATCTTCCCCCTCTAAAAAGCTTCCCCGCTCAAAATACGTTTGCGCTGCTTCGAGGAGCTGGCATTTCGCATCCAGAGTACACTCGACTTGTTCAGCTTCTCGTAAAAAAACTTCACAGGCGTCTTTGTCTGTCCATATGACTGGCTGATCCGCCAGGACATAGGTTGTACGATTGTTTCTGGTTACGAGACTCTGTTCTAAGCGACATACATGGCGGATATTACTTGCAGCTTTGTTCAGGTACTCTTCGAGAAAGGCCGATTCGCTGCCAGGCCATAAGGACTCCATTAGCATTCCGCGCCTGGCAGCTCTTCCATGACAGAGGAGATATTTGAGCACGCGGCGAGAGTTGGTATTCCCACCCCATTCAGCGAGCTGGACAGGAGACCAGGTGCCATCCCGGTCTCTTCGCTCAACGCAAAAATCCCCAAAGGTCCAGATGCGTACAACAGGCGTTTCATTTATTGGCTCAATCATCCTCAACATTTCTCCACGAAGATAATGATAGGGGTGTTCTCCCTGGCTCTAGTTTCTACTATTCCCCAATGGAGGGGATAATGCACACTCTTTTTATTCATTCAAGCTCGCTGATAGATATATGTGATTTGCACGGTCTGTCAAGAATAAAAATGTTGGATTTTATTCCAAGATTACATATTGGATTTTGATGATACTTATCAAGGATAACCAAATCAACTAGTATTGTCAAGTGAGAAGGACCAGTATAGAGATGGTAAGTAAAAGGGACCAGAATGATTCGTCTGCGTGTGAAAGAGTTGGCTGACGCCAGAAATATCAGCATGAATAGGCTCGCAAGAAGTGCTGACGTGGATTACAAGACTGTGCAGAAACTTTTCCGCTCTTCCACTGCTGATATCAATCTGCACACGTTGGATAAGTTGGCCTGGTCTTTAGGAGTGACGCCCAGTGACTTGATTGAGTATACTCCTACCTCACCTTTTGAATGGCAAGAAATGAACAATGCCGATCCGTAGAGAGGAATGCGCCGCAGCTTTCAGCACAAAAGGCTCTATCCTGGCTGGGAGCAAGCGCAATTCAGATCATTTCACCGTGAAAGATGCTTCACTTATATCTTTGTTTCGGACGGGCTCCTCGTAGAATTTCAGCCACTGCTTGTCGTCCGCTCTACTGGCATCGATACAGCTTCTCAAGGTGAAGGTGATTGCCCTCTTTATCTCTGGCCTTCCTTAATAGATAAAAACTCTTTCTGATATTTGATGTGCCACCACTTTTGTCTCATTCTGTGTGCTGTGTCGAGTCTGTCCTGGATACTCCAAAGGTGTGAAAGATTAAAATAGTATGCGTAAACTGACGTTGCCCCAGCTTGAGCGCCATCTGTTTTCTGCGGCTGATATTCTGAGAGGCTCGATTGATGCTTCAGACTATAAACAATTTATCTTTGGTATGCTTTTCCTCAAGCGCTGTTCCGATGAATTTGAGGCCGAATACGGACGTGTTTACCAGGAACACGAGGCATTTGGTTATGCCAAAGAAGAATTGCAATTATTTGTAGAAGACCGTGAGAACTATCGCGTCGCTTTTTTCGTTCCTCTTCAGTCACGTTGGGAGAACATACGTGCAGAGGCGCAACGTAACAAGGCTGCCGATGTATTAAATGCAGCTATCGATGGCTTGATGGATGAGAATAGTATTTTACATGGCGTGCTTGACATCAATTTCAGTCGCTCATTTGGCAATAAGACTATCTCTGAAGCCAAGTTACGTGCGCTCATCGACCATTTTAGTACGCTCCGTTTGCGCAATGAAGACTTTGAGTTCCCAGATGTGCTTGGCGCGGCTTATGAGTTTCTGATCAGCGAGTTTGCCGACGAAGAAGGGAAGAAGGGCGGGCAGTTTTACACTCCCCGTGATGTTGTCCGTCTTATGGTGCGGCTGGTCAAACCTCAGGAGAACAAACGCGTCTACGATCCTTGTGCAGGCTCTGGTGGCATGCTTATTTTATCTAAGCAATATGTTGAGGAGCATGGTGGAGATCCTGATACACTTGGGTTATTTGGTCAGGATGACAATGGTAATGCCTGGACGATCTGTCGGCTCAATATGATCCTTCATGGAGTGAAGAATGCGAAGATAGAGCAGGGTGATACTCTCCTCCAACCCCTTCACCTGCAAGGGAAGGAATTGATGCACTTTGACTATGTGCTCAGCAATCCACCCTTTAGCCAGGATTATAAAAAAGACGATATGCTGTTCCAGGAACGCTTTCGCCACTTCGCCCCCCAGATGGGGAAAAAGGCTGATTTGATGTTTGCCCAACACATGCTCTTTGTGCTACGCGAACATGGCATAATCGCTACTGTTATGCCTCATGGTGTGCTGTTCCGTGGTGGCGTAGAGAAGCAGATCCGCCAGGAGTTTATTGCTCAGGATCAATTGGAAGCTGTGATTGGCTTACCATCTAATCTTTTTTACGGTACTGGTATTCCTGCCTGTATTCTGGTTATGCGGCGAGCAGGAGAAAAGCCACCAGAACGCCAGGGCAAAGTTCTGTTTATCAATGCTGACGCCGAATACGGTGAGAAGTCCGCGCAGAACTATTTGCGTCCCGAAGATATCGAAAAAATCGTCTCAACTTTTGAAGAGTTTCGCTCAGTGAAAAACTATGCCAGGGTTGTCACACGTAAGGAACTGGGAAGCAAAGAAAATGACTGGAATCTGAATATTCGCCGCTATGTTGATAACACTCCTCCACCTGAGCCACAAGATGTCCATGCTCATCTCTATGGAGGTGTTCCTAAAACAGAGGTAGAGGCTCGCCAGGCGCTTTTGACAGCTCATGGTTTAACCCCTGCTTTGCTTTTTGTGGATCGTGATCGCAACTACTATGACTTTTTATCAGCCATCGCGGAGAGACAGGATATTAAGAAAACTCTCCAGACACTTCCTGAGATGCGAGAGCAGGAGCGACTTTTGCATGCTGCATTTGAGGAATGG
>DAOTTL010000036.1:0-8063 GCA_034438135.1 Ktedonobacteraceae bacterium
AGGGCCACCCCGCCCCCTTTAAAGCCCCTTAAACAAGAGCAACTGGTGTATGTTGTGGCGCCTTCGCGCCACAACATACACCAGTTGCTCTTGTTATTCTTTATCGCCGTAGGCGAGAGATAAACCCTGGGCAGAGTGAAAAGATAGATTGACAACACTCTATTGTGATTCTATACTAAGTCTATTCGGGTCAATTTTGTCGATATTATCTATGTCTGGTGCCCGGAGTCTCTACAGATTGTATGGCTTGTCGGTACATAGGATTGCACGAAGAGAGCTGTTTTCTATCCTATCTGTTCTCAAAACAGTTGTTATCTGTAGTGCATGTTTGTCGCTCCCAAAGGAGCCGCTCTAATGGAACCGTCTCCTTCTTTTCGTCCCAATCGTCTGTTGCGTGAGCACCGTCTGGAACGTCATTGGACCCAGCGCGAGTTAGCAGATAAGCTGGGAACAACAGAAGTCACCGTCAAACGCTGGGAACGTGGAAGTCAACAACCGAGTGCTTACTATCGTCTTCGCCTTTGTAGTCTGTTTGCTAAAAGTTCCGCAGAGCTAGGTTTGCTCCAGGAAGAACCCGTCGAACCAGTGGTTTCTGCCTCGGAGACGGCAAGCCCACCAGCTACGCCACTGTTAGATAACGCCTCATTTTCTTCATCATTTCAGCAATCTTCTCTGTCGTTACAGTTGATGCAGTTACCCCGTGCTCTGACGCAAGAGCAGCAGAATCGTTTGCTTTTGCTGCATAGACTTCAACGGGCTTACCGCGATCTGCTGGAGCATTCTGTGCCCAGTACAAACTGGATAGAGCTGAATTTGAAAGATTTCCCTGAGGCGGTGCAGAATGTGACTCAACGATTACGACCGCGCATGAATTATGCCGAACATTCCTGGCCCTCAGGAACTACCCTTCTTCATGTTTATGAAGCAGTGAGTGGCGAACTGCTTATCCTGGGGGAGTCTGGCTGTGGTAAATCGACCCTGTTGCTGGATCTTGCTCTGCAACTCGTTGAGCGTGCTGAGCAAACCGAGACTCAGCCATTCCCTGTCATTTTTCCCCTCTCTTCCTGGGCGCAGAGTCGTCTCCCTTTGCATCTCTGGTTGGCAGAGCAACTGAGTCAGATCTATGATCTGCCAATCACATTAGCAAATCAGTTGGTGGAAGCACATCAGATCTTGCCGTTGCTTGATGGGTTGGATGAGATGGAAGTGAGCGCTCGCCCTGCCTGTATTACTGCCATCAATACCTATCATCACCATCATCTTATGCCTCTAGTGGTCTGCTCACGCAGGACAGAATACGAAGAGGCTACCCGGCAGCAGCAGTTGCGCTTGCAAGGGGCTCTGATAGTTCAACCGCTTTCTGCGGAGCAAGTTGAAACCTATTTGTGCCAGCAAGGAGAGCAAGCGACAGCGTTACGCGAGTCGCTTTATCAGCATGCCGAACTACAAAGTGTCGTTACCACACCGCTCCTTCTCAGCATTCTAGCCCGAACCTATCAGGACAATCCTACTCAGGATTTGCCACAGAATGGTCCACCCGTTATGCAACAGCGGGAAATTCTTGCTCACTATGTCACACATATGCTCTCACAGCGTTCCTCTGGCAAGCTTCAATCACTCACCTATCTTAGTCAATGGCTTCGTCCTCTCGCTCAACACATGCGTCAGCAGAACCAGACTATTTTCTATCTGGAACATCTCCAGCCGGACTGGCTCTCTTCTCGACAGCGCCGGATCTATCTCTGGGGAGGACTGCGTCTGCCAGCTCTCTTAATGGGTATCCTGGCATTACTTTTGATCCAGGGATTTCTGGTAGTTTTAAGTCCTCCGCTGGCGAATGTTCTCGGTTGGGAACTGCTCATCAACGTTCTGCTAGGGAGTTTTTTGGGCTGGCTATGGTCTGAATCTGCTGTTGCACGGATTTTGCCGGCTGAGGGTCAGTCAAAGGGCTATCAGCGCTGGATCAAACGCGTGGTTATTAGCCTTCTTCTGGGTGTGTTGGTTGGGGTGGTCTTTGGAAAGGTATCCTTTGAGCAGCAAATAAATGCAAGCCTGCTCGTTGGAAGTATCATTGGCCTGGGCAGCCTTTTCCTACAAGTGCGTTTTGCCCATACCTCAAAGAGAAAGAGCATACATGTGCCTCCTTCTGAGTCATCAGGTCGTTTGAGGCAGGACTGGCGGAAAGGAAGTTGGGAGCGAGCGGTTCTGGTTGCGTTGCTCTTCGGGTCAGTTTTTGGACTCCTCTATGGTCTTGAAGAGCGAGCGAACTATTGGTGGAGCTATGGACTGAGCTACGCGCTGATTGTTGGCGTGAGCTATGGACTCCGTAGCAGGCTGGTGGGCCTGACTATTGGTCTGTTTGCTGGCGATATCCGTTTGACTGAGCGGGTGAGGTGGAGTTGGAGGAGTATGGTTCGAAGTCTCTGTACTGTGACACATTTGAGCAGGTCACTGGCGCTGATAGTTGGTCTCGCGTTGATCATCGGCGTGAGCTATGGACTCAGCAGTGGGGTGAGTATTGGCCTGAGTTATGGATTAAGCGTTGGTTTAAGTTATGGACTGAGCTACTGGTGCTTATTTGGACTCTTTCAAGGCATTGTTCCTGAACAAATGGACGACGAATATCGTCTCATTCCTAATGAGGGCATACGACGTTCCTGGCGCAATAGTCTAATTCTGGGCATTGGAAGTGGAGGTATGATAGGGGCTATCAACTTGCTGGAGTTTTTGCTGAGTGCATGGTTTGGCCAGGGATCGAGTATTATGCACCCCTATAATCCGGTGTATCAGTTGCTCATAGTTCTGGTCATGGCGGTAAGTGCCGGAGGCTTTGTCTGGTTGCTCACCGGTGGCGTAGCCGTTCTGCGCCATCTGATTATTCGTCGTCTGCTCTGGCATTCTCGCGTATTGCCCTGGCGGGCAGTCTCTTTCCTGACGGATGCCGCTGATTGTACGCTCTTGAGCCGGGTAGGTGGAGGCTATAGCTTTGTCCATCGCCTTATTCTGGACTATTTCGCAGATGAAGAGGTAAAATAGGACAGGGAAACTCGGCTTCCAGCGTTTTTGTGAGCCGGTCTGGTGGTCTGACAATCAAAAGCGGAGCGCAAGGGATGCAGCCCTTCCCCGGTTCAAAAAAGGGTGAGTTGGAAGCACGGTGGCGAAGGCCACCGCGCTTCCAACTCACCCCAATTCAGGGGGTGAGGCCGAAAGCCTTTGGCTTTAGGAGAATGAAATAGCCTTGCCCTGGAGAAGGGTGAACCCATCAATCGAAGTGGGGTCAGAGCACTGGTGAGATGAGAACCCTGACAAGGAGAAAAGCCATGAGCGAGAAGGTACAGGTCTGCGTTATTGGTGCGGGTCCCAGCGGGATTGCAGCGGCAAAGAATGCGGTGCAAGCTGGTTTTGAGGTTGTTGTTTTCGAGAAGAACGATAAGGTTGGTGGCAACTGGGTTTTCAATGCCGACACAGGACACTCAAGTGTGTACGAGAATACCCATATTATCAGTTCAAAAACCTGGTCGGAATACGAAGACTACCCGATGCCAGATGATTACCCGGACTATCCGAGTCATAGTCAGTTACAGGCCTATTTTGAGTCCTACGCGAAGTATTTTAAGGTCTTTGAGCATATCCGCTTCAAGCACACAGTGACAAAGGTGACGCGAACCGATGCTGGCCAGTGGCTGGTGACTTACACCGATGAGGCCGATGCCTCGCATACCGCTCTCTTCGATCAATTGATGGTAGCCAATGGACATCACTGGAATCCGAAATATCCTGAATATCCCGGCGAATTTACCGGAACATTTCTCCATTCTCACGATTTCAAACGCGTGACTGATGAGTGGCGCGGCAAGAAGGTACTGGTCATTGGCGCTGGGAATTCAGGGTGCGACGTGGCTGTAGAGGCTGCGCGGCTGGCGGGCGAGGTCTGTCTGTCGATGCGTAGTCCACAATGGTTTATTCCGAAGTTCCTCTTTGGGGTGCCAGCAGATGTCTTTGCTGCCCGCACCAACTGGTTGCCAGCGAAGCCCAAACAGTTCGCGCTCACCAGATTGCTGAATATTCTGCAAGGACCCTATAGTCGGTACGGCCTGCCCATGAACACGCATCCTGCTCTGAGTCATCACCCAACACTCAACTCGGACTTACTCGACTTCATCCGACATGGTCGTATCAAGCCTCGACCGGCCATCGAGCGTCTGGCTGGCGACTCCGTCGAATTTGTCAACGGTGAAGTAGAAGCTTTTGATGTCATCTGCGCCTGTACAGGCTTTTGGATCACCTTCCCGTTCTTTGAAAAATCATTGATTGACTTCCAGCAGGCCGTGAAGGTACCTCTGTTCCGCAGAATGATGCACCCGGATTATCAGAATCTGTATTTTATCGGCTTGTTCCAGCCAGTGGGCTGTATCTGGCCGCTGGCGGATTATCAGGCCAGACTGGCCTGCGCCGAGATCGCTGGCACCTATCGCCGTCCCACCAATCTTAAGGCGGCAATCCAGCACGAGATTGAGCACCCTCATTTCGAGTTTACAGGTGGTACCCGCCATTCAACAGAGGTTGATTATCATAGCTTCCGCAAGGACCTGGCCATTGAATTGAAAAAAGCGAATATTGATATTGGCAAGCCGCCCCAGGGCATCAAGTCCCGCTACAAGCAGACTGTTGGGCATGTATAAGCCGGGATCTTTAATGCAATGACTCCATTTTGCTGCATCGTCCTGGTAGACCACCCTGCCCTATTCTAAAGAAGAGGAGATGGCCTGTTTTGCAGGGCTTTTGCCCCACAAAACAGGCCATCTCCTCTTCTTATCCGCTATCGCCTGCGGCGACAGCGGATAAAGTGTGCAAAGTCTCTAGCGGCTAGCTAGCCACCAGTGTAGCCGATGACATCAGAGCCACCGGGCGACTGATTCATAAAGTTGAAGTAGAGCGGGCGCTCCACCACGACGGTACCACCAAAGGCCTGGACATCGATTGAGACATTATAGCCATCGCCACCGCCAGGATTGGCATACGCTCTGGCAATTGGCACTACAATCGAGTTAACATCGATCGTAGCGCGACTATGAGCATGAAGCACGACCTCTCTCTCCGCAATGGTGCCATCGAAGAACAGCGTAACCGCGACCGTTTCCGTGTTCGCATTGGGATTTTGCAAGGTCAGGTACTCCTGAAAGCCATTGTTCGTGTAGCCTTCAGCAAAGCTGTACACGCTGTGAGCGGATGGTCCCGGCTCGCCAACAACATCAGTCACGCCGGAAATCGAACCCTGATAGTGGAAGTACATCACCCGTTCTGCCACAACCGGGTCCGTCGAAGTCACCTCGATCGAGACATCCGTAGTGGGTGTGCCGCCGATGGGATGCATGTAGGCATTATTGACGTCAAAGATGAACTGACTCTGGGCTGCGACCGTGACCGGAACGCTTTGCACGGAGCCGTTTGTGTACTCCAGATTGATCGTCGCAGTGGTTGAGCTGCTACCAAAGTTGGCCAGTACCAGATTTTCCTGGAAGTTGTCTCCGGTATGCCCTTCAGCGAAAAGCCAATCGGTACCAGGATTCGTCGCCGCAACCGTTGATGCTGCCCCGGTCACGGTTCCGCCAGCGGTTGGGACGATAATCTTATGATAGTAAATCGGACGTTCGACCACTACACCAAGGTCCGACGTGACCTTGATCGCGGCCTTTCCTGCATACGTCGTTTGAATGGTTCCTCTATGCAGGGCGTTTACCACCAGATGTTCTGTATCTACCACCGATCCTCCGCTATAGAAGGTTGCGGTGAGCGTCGCTGGCGCCTGGTTAGGATTGAGGATCGTGACGAACTCTCTGGCGGCATCGGTGCTGGTCATACTGGTATCCCCTGCCGCGAAGTAGAATGTCGTACTGGTGGCGTTCGTCGCTCCCAGCACATCGGTTCCGCTGGAACTCAGGTCAGCGGAACGATTAAAGTACAGCGGGCGCTCAGCTACGACTCCTATATCCGAGGAAACAATTGTCGAGATGGCCTGTTGAGGAGCGCTGGGCGGAATGTTCAGGTCGTTATTGACCGTCGCTGTGAAGCGGGTACTTGGTGCAACAACGTAATTCTTCGTTACCACGGACTGGCTCTCGAAGAGGTACTGAACTGTGACATGTGCTGTCTGTGTGGTACTGGGGTTGAGCAGTGTCAGATATTGAGTGAAGTTGCCACCCACACTGCCTTCAGCGAAGTACCACATCTTATTTGCTGGAGCAGAACGGGTGCCATTGGCCACAGTGGCCAGCTTCTCCAGATCTTGCGCCAGATTCCAGGCATTGTAACTGCCCAGACCTGTTGCCATATCGTAGTTAGCTGTAGCTGGATATCTATCTGTGCCAACCTTATCATTGTTCCCAACGGTGATATCGTGGAAGTCATTGGCATACGAAGTACCACCCGCACTTTGATCGATCTGATAGAGGTACGGATTAACAAAGCCAATGTCAAATCCGCCGTCGTGCACCGTTTTCTCATTAGCCAGCGCCATAAAGGCTGCCCACATAGGAGCTGCCGCCGAGGTACCACCAACAAGTATCCAGGTATGGCCGGTACAAGAAGGGCTAACAGAGCAGTAGATAGGGTAGCCGGTATAGGGGTCCGCGTCTAGAGAGACATCAGGCACCTCGCGATTGCCAGTGCTATAAGTATTGGTTACACCAGGACCACTTTGCCAGGAAGGCATGGTCCATGAATTACTGATACCACCACCGCCAGCACCGTTTCCCGCGTTTAGATTATTGTTCCAGACCGTTTCAGAGCCATAAGAAATTCCATCGTTCGATGAAAGGGTAGTGCCACCAACACCAGTCACATAGGGCTGGGAGGCAGGATCTTCGACAGAATAGGTGTTGTTACCGCAATCGTTCGTACCGCTATCACCTGAGGAGGCAAAGATCGTTTGTCCCTGAGCCTGTGCAATCAAGAACAAATTATTCTCAGAACTTCTATCGGCGTCGGAAACTCTCGCTTCGCATCTACCCCAACTGGTACTGATAACTGAGGCAGAGTCATTGGCGATAATACTACTCCAATCATCCTGGAGACCCGTGGCCGTGTTCGGGGCCTCGTAGACTTGCAGATTGCCTAGCTTTGGAGCTGCGCTCATGATCAACTCCATGTCCAATTCAACCTCGGCTGCGTCAAAGCCTATGGAAACTCCGCCGTCAACGGAGATTTTGCTGATCGGAATACTACCACCGCCTAAGCAGGAGGTATAGTTAGTGATGTCTGAAGCCTGATATCCATCGAATTCTTGCAATGCTATCGTCTGGCCCTCGCCATTGTAACCGTTACTGTAAAAACTGCTTAGATTGTATATAGAAGCGATCTGAGAAGGGAGCCAGTAGCCATTTCCAGCAACGGCACAACTCAGATTTGCTTTGAGGCTCGCCTTAACGTTTTTCGATAAAGTAATCGGCGAGTGTGTAAGACGAACCGAGTTATCCAGACCAGCGATGTTCTGAATCAGGCTGGCCAGATTTGCTGGTAGCGTTGGATTTGAGGTGGGAGAGTAGAATTTTAATCCTGTGGTTGAAACATAGTTATTAATTTGAATATGGAAGGCATTTTCCGCCGCGCCTACTGTTCCCTGAAAACCAATGGTTAAATGGAGTGCATCAGTAGTTGTGACCTGGAATCCGTACCCCTGCAAATAAGCAATCACAGCCTGCTGGCTGCTCGTCAAGGGGGCATAGGCTGTGGCGACCTGCGCCGAGCTGAGATGGTGATGCGCGTTAATCGATGTATGTCTGGTCATACTATCGACATAACTTTGGAGTGCGCTGGCGTTGCGCAGTTGCAGACCAACCGAAATTGAAATACTCTGGCTGGCGTCAGTTGCACTCACCATCTTGCTTTGGGATATAACTTTGGGCACTTGCCCTTTAATAGTGGCATAACTGGCGGCACTGGCACTGGTGCTGCTTCTGAGCAGCCGTGCACCAAGGAGCGTGCCAAAAATAAGCAGACACAGCAATGGTAAAGCGAAAAAGAGCTGCTTTTTCACATTGCGTTTGCCCGGCTTCTTTACTTCT